>CAILOT010000180.1:0-2812 GCA_903835965.1 uncultured Opitutia bacterium | reverse complement strand
GTCGCCCCGGAGCACATCGGGCAGGGCTCCTTGGTGACGTAGAGGTTACACTCGTTTAGGCGCCAATCTCCGATTTTCTTCGCTGCCTGAGTGATGGCTAGCATCTCGGCGTGAGCGGTCGGGTCGTTGGCACGCTCGACCTCATTGTGTGCCGCTGCGATAATTTCTCCTCCACGTTCGATGATCGCCCCGATCGGTACCTCATCGATTCTCCATGCGTCCACGGCTAGGTTAAAAGCCAGGGACATGTAAAAAGCATCATCCCTTTGCAACTGAGAGGGGCGCAGCTTTTCAAAGGGGCAAATCAAGCCTGGTCGGGGGGTGGGCGTATCGCCTTCCATGGGATAGGGTGAGATTTACCTTCTTAGGGGAGGAAGCAAGCGGGGAGGCGGTTTACTACGGTGATTGACTCCTTTGGGGTATGGAGATGGAGTGCGTGCCTATAAGGCATGGCTGAAGAACCCGTTATCGAACTCGAAGGCAAAATCCTGCAAGTGCTTCCTGGCACCATGTTCCGGATTGAGCTCCCCAATAAGCACGTCGTGCTGGGGCGTATCTCTGGCCGTCTGCGCAAGAATTTCATCCGGATTAATCCTGGAGATCGCGTAAAGGTCGAAATGAGTCCCTCTGACCTTACTCAAGCTCGCATTGTTTTCCGACTGAGGGATTCGGCACCAAGGCTTGGCGCTCCGCCGCCTCGCCGCCGTTAATTTGATCGACCCGGTGCCCCCGGGTTTTTTCTTGCCCCTATTTCGGGCAAAATCTATTAATTATTACTTAACAACCAATCATTACCCCTATGGCCATCTATAATAGCGTCCTTGATACCATCGGTCACACGCCTCTCGTGCGGCTTAATAAAGTCACCGAAGGCCTTCATGCTGAAGTTTTGGTGAAGCTTGAATTCTTTAACCCTCTTTCGAGCGTCAAGGACCGTATCGGTCGGGCGATGATCGATGCTGCTGAGCGTGACGGTCGTCTGAAGCCAGGGGGTACGATCGTCGAGCCAACCTCGGGTAATACCGGCATTGCCCTCGCTTTTGTGGCCGCCGCGCGCGGTTACCGCTGTATTCTTACCATGCCCGAGACGATGTCCATCGAGCGTCGGGTTCTGCTTCGTCTTTTGGGCGCTGAAATCGTTTTGACGCCTGGTGCCAAGGGCATGCGCGGCGCCATTGAGCGTGCGACGCAACTCCGTGATGAAATCGGTGCCAACGCTTTCATGCCGATGCAGTTCGATAACCCGGCCAACCCCGAAGTGCATCGTCGCACTACCGCGGTCGAGATTTGGGATGACACCGAAGGCAAGGTCGACGCCATCGTCGCGGGCGTCGGTACGGGCGGCACCATCACCGGTGTCGCTTCCGTCATCAAGGGCAAGAACCCGAAATTCCGTGCCATCGCGGTCGAGCCAGTCTCTTCTCCTGTCATCACGCAGACCATGGCCGGCCAGCCCGTCCAGCCTGCGCCTCATAAAATACAGGGCATCGGCGCCGGCTTCGTTCCGAAGAACTGCGACATCTCTCTGATCGATGAAGTCATCCAGGTTTCGAACGAAGACGCCTTCGCTACAGCTCAGGAAGTTTCCATTCGTGAAGGTCTTGCCGTAGGTATTTCCTCGGGCGCCAACATCTGGGCCGCCCTTCAACTTGCCAAGCGTCCGGAATATGCCGGCAAGCGTATCGTTACGATCGCTTGCAGTCCGAGCGAACGCTACCTCTCGACCGCTCTGGCTGAGAAGGTACGTGCCGAAGTTACCGCGTTGACCGCTTCGTAATCCGGAAACTCAGCTGGTCCCTAAGGCCTGCGTCTCACGACGCGGGCCTTTTTGTTGGGGCAAGGCAGGGACAGCCCGCCCTGATGCTTTCTCCTTGAAGCCTTCCCCTGATAAGTGAACATCCGTTCACTCTATGTTAGATATGCGCACATTGCAGGGATTCGAAGCCCGGCGGCCGCTGACCTTGCCGCTGCTCGGAACGCGGGCGGTCGCCGGTTTCCCGTCGCCGGCCGATGACCATATGGAGCGGCGGCTCGATCTTAATGAGCATCTGATCCGCAACCCGATTTCAACTTTCTTTCTGCGTGTCGAGGGCGACTCGATGAGCGGTGCGGGTATCATGTCCGGAGATCTCATCGTGGTCGACAAAGCTGCGACGGCACGGCCAGGGACGATCGTAGTCGCAGAAGTCGGCGGTGAATTCACGGTGAAGCATCTTGAGCGCGATAGTGCGGGCGTCTGGCGTCTGCGTGCCGATAGTCCGCGCTGGTCCGGCTGGTCGTTGCCTTTTACTTCGGAATGCCGTATCTGGGGAACCGTGGTCGCCGTCGTGCGCCGCTGCTGATGTCATGCTCCGCGCCCTCGCCGACTGTAATAACTTCTACGCTTCTTGCGAGCGAGCTCTTGATCCTTCGCTGATCGGCGTACCGATTGTGGTGCTATCGAACAACGATGGCTGCGTGGTTGCGCGCTCTTCCGAAGCCAAGGCGTTAGAGATCCCGATGGGCGCCCCGTATTTCGAAGTGCGTCGTACCTGCGAAGCGCATGGCATCCGTATCTTTTCGTCCAATTTTGCAGTATACGGGGATTTCTCCGAACGCGTGATGGCAGCCTTGGCCGAGCAGGCTCGTGATCTTGAAGTCTATTCGGTCGACGAAGCGTTCCTCGGCTTTCCGGACATGCCCGACGATGCGGCGCATGCCTTAGGCTTACGTATCCGGGCGGACGTGCTACAGCGCACCGGGATCCCGATTTCATTGGGTATGGGGGCGACCAAGGTCCTTTGCAAATTAGCTAATGAACGGGCTAAGTCGG
>CAILOT010000179.1:0-3666 GCA_903835965.1 uncultured Opitutia bacterium | reverse complement strand
TGGCTTCAAGGCCGGAGCCGCTTTGATGGCGGGTTTGATCGGTGCGATGTTGGCCACGGCCTTGGCGGCGGGTTTAGCGATAGGGATGACCTTATTCGTGGAGGCTTTGATGGGGATGGCCTTGGCGGAGGTGGGCTTCGTTGCCGCTATTACTTTAACCGTAACGGGAGACTTAAGCGGCGCTTTAGCTCCGGCTTTGACGATAGCAGCCTTGACGGGCGCATGCTTCGCCGGGGCAGTCTTGGCGGGTGCGGCCTTAGCGATGGCCTTCAAGGGTGCCTTAGGGGCTCCAGTTTTGGCTGCTTTTGCAGGCTTGCCTGTGGTTTTTTTTGAAGATTTCTCGGACATAATAGTTGGGTTTAGAGGGATGGACTGAGCGATGGGGATTGAAAATGAGATTTACGAAGCGCGATTTTTTCGGCCTGTAAACGATTCAGGCTGGCGACATCGCTAGGTGCGGTGGCGGCGATGCGTGCGTCAAGGCCACGGACAATGGCTTGAAGGTTGCGGGCGTGAAAGGCCTTCAGGATGAGATTGATGCGCGGGTAGAGGTCATTGTCTTCATCTTTGCCGGCAAAGGTTTGGGCAGAAAGTCTAGCCGCCTCGGTACGCAGGTCGTCATCCAGCCCGTTGATCGCTTCCCGGATGCCGGTGAAATGCCCATGGGCGGCCTCATTGAGCAGGGCCATCAGCAATATCCCCCCGCGGCCAGCTTGATCGATCCATTCGAGTGGGAGGGTCTGAGCCACTGGAACAAAGAATGAATCATGCCTGAGTAGGAAGAGTATCAGATCCTCCTCGGTGGTTGTCAAGCCCCCCCCCTTGACAACCAAGGGTTCGGTCGGGATTTCGGTCCGGCTGAGCTGCGCGGCTGGGCGATTCGCCGCCGAATGAGCCCGATGCCTTTCGTAGGCCATATGCATTTCACGGATGCCGATGCCGGCATGGCGGGCGGCCTCATTGAGGGCTTCGCGGACGATTTCTTCTGCTCCGGCTTGTTCGACGATCGGGAAAATAGCTTCGAGTAGGGTCAGTCTTCGGGCGAGGGGGAGGCTGGCTGAGCCTTCAGGGACGAGCGACTGGACGCAGAACTGCATCGCGCTTCGGGCGCCGGTGGTCAGTTCTTTCCACTTCGTCGCATCGTTGGTGGAAAAATATTCATCCGGATCTTTGCCGCCGGGCAGCGAAAGGAAACGGATATCCAGGCCTTCTTTTAAACCAATCGGTAAAAGTCGTAAGGCGGCCTTCTGTCCGGCGGCATCAGAATCGAGGAAGACGAGGAGCTGAGGAGAAAAGCGACGGAGTTGTTGGAGGTGCTCTTCGGTGACGGCGGTGCCTTGGGCGGCGATCGCACCCGGAATCCCAGCGGTGTGGCAGCGGATGGCGTCTAATTGGCCTTCGACCAGCACGAAAGGTTCGCCGTCTTTCCGGGTGGTGCGAGCGCGGTCGATATTGAAGACGGTCCGTGATTTCTTAAAAAGTTCGGTTTCGGGCGAGTTGACATATTTGGCTTCCCGCGACGGGTCATCTTGGGGCGTGATATCAAGGGTGCGGGCGGTAAAGGCAATGACCCGGCCTTGAATATCGCGGATAGGTATGATCAATCGGCCACGGAAACGGCAACGCCAGCGCAGCGGGTCGGGCATCCGATCGGTGCCGAAGAATAGCCCCGTTTGAGCCAGCGCCTCTTTGGTGTAACCTTTTTTGATCAAACCCGGGATGAGCTTAGAATCGTCGACCGGGGCGAACCCGATGCCGAAGTCTTCGGCGACTTGCAGGTCGAACTTCCGTTTCGACGTCCAATAATCGCGAATCCACTCGCCGTGGAGGGGGTCTTCCAGGAAGCAGCGATGCCAATAATCTGCGACTAGTTCGTGGATTTCCAGGAGTTGTCCGCGGAAGGAACGCTCGGTTTTCCCGTCGGCGTTGTTTTCGTAATCCAACTTGAAGCCGAAGCGAGTGGCCACGCGTTCGACGGATTCCGGGAAGTCCAGACCTTCGCGCGCCATCACGAGCTTGAAGGAGTCGCCGCCCTGTTGCGTGCTGAAGCAGTACCAGAGTCCGGTTTCAGGGTTAACTTTAAAGGACGGACTTTTTTCGGACTTGAAGGGGCTGAGGCCCCACCAGTCCCGTCCCCGCTGTTTCATCTGCGTGTAATCACCGGCAAGGGCGACGATATCCGCCCGTTGGCGAAGTTCATCGATCGATCTGCGGGTAATGAGGGCCACGGGTGTCAAGGGGTGTCTGTCAAGTGGGGCGGGGCAATCGAAAATCGTTCCCAATCGCACATAAGCGATTGTTCCTAGGGTTTACCTCTAACCCGCCCAGGCACAAGGGCGGGGGTTGTCAAGGGGGCCGGCTGGGGTCTAGCACTCGTCGCAGAGTTTATGCCGGATTTGCTTAGCCTTAGCCCGCAATTCGGCAGCCTCCTTGGTCCGTCCGGAGTTTTCGGCGACGTCGGCTAAGTTCTCTAGGACGGCGACGACTTCGCGCTTTTCCATCCCATAAAGTTTTTGCACACCGACGAGTTGGCGTTGGAAAAGTTTTTCGGCGCTGGGGTAGTGCCGTAGCTTTAATTCAAGACCTCCCAGGATGCTAAGGGTCGACAGGACATCGGGATGATCATTGCCGAGGAGCTGTTCTTCCGCCGCCAAGACTTTGTGGTAAAGGTTCGCCGCTTCTTGGTAGCGCCCCTGGCGGTAGCCCAGACCGGCTAATTGCGTTTGTAGGTTAATAATCGCAGCCGCGGCTGGCCGTGCGGTCCGTTGAAGAAGTTGCAGGGCTTGCCGATAATAAATTTCTGCCTCTTTGATTTCGCCTGCGCTGGAGTGCAGCGAGGCTAATTCACGGAGTAAGTCAGCTTTACTCGTAAGATCATCATCGGTTTTGTCGGATTGCTCCGCGATGGCTTGCTGGAGAAGTCGTTTGGCTTCGTCTGGCTGATTTTGGGCCCGGAAAACGGAGGCGCTCCGGCGGAGGAGTTCCGGAGCGGTAGGGTTCTGCTGCACGGTACCGCATCCCGCGATGAGGAGGGAAATCGTCACCCCGATGGCCTTATCAGCGCGCATCAATCTCCGAGAAAGATGGCGTCATCGCATTGCACTTTGGCAAAGGGTGCCGGATTTTTCGCATCGATTTCAATCGTGATAAAGTGATTACCGGGCGGGATGGAGTGGGCGTAGGCACCGTCTTTCAATTCGACGGACATGCCATCCAGCCATACAGATTTTACCCCGCTGACGATGAGCGGCTTGGTGGTGATTTCTGCCAAAGTGAAACGTGCGACGGCATAGGCGCGGTCGGCTGGTAGGAAATCCTTGAGCAACTGACCGTTCACGAGCGTGTAGACGGGCAGCTCGCTCTTCGCGTAGGCGGGCTTAGGGTCGAGTGCCTCGTCGCGGGATACGTAGAATTTCCAAAGACGAGCGACATTGGCCTTGCTGGCATCGAAGGGGCCAGGCTTCCCAATCTCACCTAAGAACGCCAATAGGTTTCGCTTGGGGACGCCTGCAAGACCCTCGATCAAGCCTGCAGGCATGATGCTGCCGATGTTTTCACGTTTACTGATATTGGCTTTGATCAAAGGCAATTCGACGCCCGGACCTGGGCGAATGAAAAGTTCAGTTGCGGTTTCACGCCCAGGTATGCCGGTCATGGTGGTGCCGT
>CAILOT010000178.1:0-16116 GCA_903835965.1 uncultured Opitutia bacterium | reverse complement strand
TTTCCCTCCACGCCCCAGGCCATGCCGATACCCATGATACCGCTACTTATCGTCCGGAGATTTGTCTGCCGAAAAGAATCCTGCTCAGGCTCCAAGGTAAAGGCGTCCATCTTTCCCTTAGGAAATTGATCCAGAAAGAAGTGTCCGCGCAAATCGCCATCGAGGGCGTGGCCTGGTTCGTGAAGGAAGCCGGCCGGACCGTCGGAATAATTCGCGATCGGGGGCGTGATGAACAAAGGCTGATTGGGGGCGCCCTTAGGCATCCACATATTTTCCGTCATCCACCGACCTTGCAGTTTCATGTACTGATTTTGGCAGCGCCAGCCGGAGTCCGAACCTTCCAGCAGGTAGACGAGACGCTCTCTTTCCTTCGGTTGATCGGAATCATTATCCACGCCAATGACATTACCAAAGTCGTCGAATGCGATCTCTTGGATATTACGTACACCGTGGGCAAAAACCTCGAAGTTAGCGCCGTCAGGCTCGCATCGGAGCACCGCACCGCGATGGGGGTAATTGAATTTCTTACCTTCCTTACTGGTGACGTTTAGGCCTTTGTCGCCGATACTCCAATAGATCCGTCCGTCCGGACCAAGGCGAAGCCCATGCATGTCATGCCCGGCGTAGGCGATGTGGCAGCCGAAACCTGTAGCGACCAGCTCCTTAACGTCGGCGACACCGTCGCCGTCCGTATCCTTGAGGCGCCAGACGTCAGGAATCGCCGTGACATAAACCCAGCCGTCGAAATACATCACGCCGGCGGCGATACCAGAAACGGGAGCATTAAAGCCTTCCGCAAAGACGGTGACCTTATCGGCGATGCCATCATGATCCGTATCCTTAAGCTTATAGATGGATTCCTTTTGGAATGTCAGGTCCTTCCAATCAATCGAGCCGTCCTTGTTATGATCTTTGAGACCACCGCGCGGTACCTTCAGCTTTCCGGGAGCCAGTTCGCGCTGATAGAAAGCAAGTTTCTCCTCCGGCGAGGTCAGGGCGATATCGTCAGGAATCCAGAATGAATGTTCGCGAATGTCGAGGTCCGCTGCTTTGCGACGCGTCGTCGATGAAACATAGACATTACCTGCCTCGTCGACCGTGAGCGCAACGGAATCAGGTACGTTGATCTCGCCGGACCATCTGACAGGCTTCACCTCTGCGCCCATGCCGGCAATCGTTGCAACGAAGAGGGCGACGGAGGGAGCGAGGCTCATTTTAATCAACCGATCAGAATGAGGTAAAGTTCCTTCGGACCATGGGCACCGAGTACGAGAATACGCTCGATATCGCCAGTCCGGCTAGGTCCGGTGATGAAAGACAGCATGCTTGGCAGTTGCTCGCCATGACGGGCGCGAGCCAAAGCCAAGGCGGCTCCGAGGTCAGGCACGACTTGCGCGGCTTCCGCGACGACGACGTGGACATGCGGAAGGACGGACAAGGCACGACCTCCGGAAGTGGCGCTGGAAACCAGGATAGAGCCGAGTTGCGCAACGATGGATTCGCAGGTGGTGATACCAGCGTCACAGCCCTCGAGACGCTGTTTATCAAAGGAGGCATCGGCCTCCCACGTCTCGCAGGACAGTCCGGCGGCAATCGGACGCAGAAGCTCATGCCCATGGAACGCGACTTTCTTCCATTGCTTCGAAAGCGACAGATCCGCCAGGGCCTTAGAGGCAGAAGCACGATCGGGAACTCGGATCAACACGGCCTTCAGTTTCGCAAGCTGTTCGGCGAGAATGAGCAGACTGCCTTCGGCATCATCTCCTCCTTCAGGTAGCCACGGCTTGGCAGCCACGGAGCTCTTTCCAGTATTGGCATCGCCTTTCAGGTGTGGCTTCGGAGCCTTCACCTTGAGGGCCTCGCGGATGCGGGCGAAAATATCGGAACGAGCGTCAGACATTCTGGTTCTTCCACTGATCGCGGAATGATTGGGAGGGAGCCTTCGGTAGGTCGCGGGTCTTCATCCAAGCGCGCATGTAGGGCAAAGGTAGCTTCTGTAAGAAAGGCAGGGTCGCACGGAAAATTCGTCCACCCGCCGCGAACAGCCAGGGGCGTTTAATGACGAAGTTGAAACCGTTATGGAAGAGGCGATCAAAGAGCGTCGGCGACTCCTTGGCGGCATTCCGGCGATTATGAAGGAGATGGTGATGCAGGTCGATGCGGACAGGACAGGCATCCGTGCAGGCCCCGCATAGCGAGGACGCACCCGAAAGGTGATTCCATTGTTTCAACCCGCGCAGGTGCGGCGTGATGACGGAGCCGATCGGGCCTTGGTAGGTCGTTCCGTAAGCCAGACCGCCGATATTCTTAAAAATCGGACAGACGTTCAGGCAAGCGCCACAACGAATGCAGTGCAATGCATCACGTTGTTCCGGATCGGCCAAAAGGCGCGTACGTGCATTATCTAGGAGCACGAGGTGGAACTGCTCCGGTCCGTCACATTCGCCCTTCTTCCGCGGTCCAGAATATAAGGTATTATAACAAGTCATCGGCTGACCGGCACCAGCCGTGGCCAGCATCGGAAGCAGGACTGATAAATCATCTAAATAATTAACCACCTTCTCGATACCCGAAAGCGCGATATGAATCCGAGGCAAAGCCGCTGTCAGGCGGGCATTACCTTCGTTTTCGGTGATGGAAATCTGTCCAGTCTCCGCAATCAGGAAATTCGCCCCCGTGATGCCAATGTCCGCATCGATGTAAAGTTGGCGCAGGTGACGTCGTGCGATCATCGTCAGCTCCTCGGGACTGTCCGTCGGAGCGGTCCCCAGATGCTTCGTAAAAAGCTCACTGATGGCTTCGCGCTTCACGTGCATACATGGAAAGACGAAGTGGTAGGGTGCTTCGCCGCGTAACTGCTGGATGAATTCGCCCAGATCGCTCTCCACCACGCCATAGCCGGCCTTCTCGAGGGCATCATTCAGATGGATTTCTTCGGAAGTCATGCACTTGGACTTCACGATGGCCTTGGCGTTCGCGTCTTCGGCAATTTTCAGGATGATAGCACGAGCCTCGGCGGCATCGCGGGCCCAATGGACGACGCCACCGTTGCGCTCGAAATTACCGACGAATTTCTCCAGGACGTTCGCAAGATCATTGACGGCGGTCCATTTCGCCATCGACGCGACATCGCGAGCCATCTCCCAGTCGCGATAACGGGCCTTCTGCAAGTCACGATTGGTATAATAACCGCCCAGAGCCTTGCGGATAAAAGCCCGTTGATCCCCATCGGCGGCGTTGACCGTGGCGTCTTGCAGGAAAATTGATTTGGCGTCAGACATGCTCAAGCGTCGGAAGCCAGGACTTCGGCGATATGGAGGGGCAAGATAGGTTTACCTTCACGCGAAAGCCATCCACCGATCTGCAATAGGCAAGAGGGGTCGGCCGAAACTACGAAGTCTGCTCCTGTTCGGGCCAAAGCTCCGCCTTTGACCTGGACCATAGCCGTTGAAATCATCGGGAATTTTGCGGAAAAAAGACCGCCAAAGCCGCAGCAGGTTTCTGCCTCTTCGGACTCAATTAACTCAAGCCCTTTGACCGCTCTCAGCAATTGCCGAGGTTCCTCCTTCAGACGCAGCTCACGCAAAGCGTGGCAACCGTCGTGGTAGGTGACTTTTTTAGCAAACTTAGCTCCGACGTCGATGACGCCTAATTTCTTAACGAGAAACTCCGAGAATTCAAAAGTGCGGGAGGCCAGATCCGCGGCTTCCTCGGCATGCTCGGTCCCCTTGAGCAGTTCTGGATAAAAATTGCGCATCATAGCAACGCAGGAACCTGATGGTCCGACAACGACTTCTGCGCCGCGAAAAACCGTCAATGCGCGAATCGCGGCTTCACGTGCGACATCCCATTGTCCGGAGTTAAAGGATGGCTGACCACAACAGGTCTGCGACGCACGGAATTCCACATCGTGTCCGAGTTTTTTCAGCACTTTGGCGGTAGCCAGACCGACCTTGGGGGTCAGTTGATCGACAAAACAGGGAACGAAGAGGGAGACGCGCACGATTTTAGCGTAAGAACGCTTCGTGTAAGCCGCCGTCGACGGTGATGACCTGTCCGGTCGTCTTGCTGAGGCGATTTGTCACGAGTAGGAAGTAGGCTTCGGCCTGGTCGGCGGGGGTGATGGGATTCTTGGTCAGAGTCCGATCGGCGTAGAAGCGGGAGAGCTTCGTGGTCAGCGAATCGGTCGCCTCATCATCGGTATAGGGAATATTGTACTTCGCAAGCGATGCGATCACTCGGTCGCGCGGGAACATGGCAGAACCTTGAACGACGGTCGCGGGAGCGACGCCATTGACACGAATCAGCGGCGAAAGCTCCATGGCCATCTCGCGGACGAGGTGATTGGCAGCAGCCTTAGAGGTATCGTAGGCGACGGAACCCTTTTTCGCCACGGCAGCATTGGCGCTCGTGGTCAGCACAAGATTGCCGCGGAGACCTTGTTCCTTCCAAGTCTTAAAGGCTTCGTCGGCGACGAGGTAGCTTCCGGTGACATTAAGCGCGAAAGTCAGCGCCCATTTATCGTCGGGGATATGTCCGGTGGTGTCAGGCGACACAAAGATGCCGGCGGTGACGCAGATGGAATCGAAGCCACCGTAAGCCAGCGCAACTTGGTCGAGCATCTTACGGATAGAACTACGGTCCATAATGTCGCCGGAAAGACCGATGGCCGGCCCGCAGTTGGAAAGACCCGTGCCAGCCACGCCGATACCGGAGCCCAACTTGTCGGTGATCTCTTTGGCCGTGGCTTGGGCAGCTTCTACGTTCTTATCGACGCAGACGATATGGGCGCCTTCCTTAACCAGACGGTGCGCAGTTTCTTTGCCGATGCCTGAACCGGCGCCCACGACGATGATTACCTGACGAGCGAGTTCTTTCTCCGCCGGCATCCGCTTGAGTTTGGCTTCTTCGAGCAACCAATATTCGATGTCGAAAGCTTCTTGCTGGGGCAGGGCGATGTATTCGTCGATAGCCTCAGCACCGCGCATGACTTCGACGGCGCAATTATAAAACTCCGCCGTGACGCGAGATTCGGACTTATCCTTACCCCATGCGATCATGCCCAATCCAGGAATAAGCACGACGGTCGGGTTCGGATCGCGCATCGCAGGCGAGTTCGGACGCTTGCAGGCGGCATAATAAGCAGCGTAATCTTTACGATACTGCGTCAAGGCAGCGGTCAATTTCGTCTTAAGTGACACGACGTCTTCGGTCTGCGGATTCCAATTCACGTACAGAGGCTTGATCTTGGTACGCAGGAAGTGGTCCGGACAAGAGGTTCCGAGTTCAGCAAGACGGGGAGCATCCTTAGAATTGACGAAACGGAGAATTTTTTCGTCGTCCTGGATCGTGCCGATGAAACGTTTCTCCTGAGAAACTTGGCCCCGGAGCCAGGGGAGGATCGCCGCGAAAGTCGCCTGGCGTTTTTCCACGTCGAGTGTCTGGAACAAAGCCCCGCCAAATGCCTTGGCATCTCCGCCCTTGGCCTGGAACTTAGCTTCGATGAAGGCGCCGGCTTGTTCAATCATCGCCAGGGTCAGCTCGTAACAAGCCTTGTCGTCATCCGCCCACGAAATGAAACCATGCTGGCCCATCATGATTGCACGAATATCGGGCTGTTGCTTGGCGATATCCTGCATGGCCAAGCCTAATTCGAAACCAGGTCGCATCCACTTCACATAGGCCATCTTGCCGGCAAAAATCTGCTGCGTCAGGGCAGCGCAATTCTTCGAGGCGGCGATCGAAATGATCGCATTAGGATGCATGTGGTCGACATGCTTACCGGGAAGAAAACTGTGCAGAGGAGTGTCGATGGACGATGCCCGCGGATTCAGATTGAACGTCGTGTGGTTATACATCCCAACCATATCGTCTTCCGCCTGAGACTTAAGGCCCTTATCCGTCCGGGCGGCATAGGATGCCTGGAGGCCCATCAGCTTATCTTGGTAGAGCGATGAGAAGTTCTCGCGATTGCTGGTACGGAGGTCGCCACCAGAACCCTTGACCCAAAGGACGGAAGTTTCTCGACCGGTGAGGGGGTCCTTTTCCATGATCTTCGAAGAAGTGTTGCCACCCCCGGTGTTGGTAATCCGTTGGTCTGCCCCAAGTTTGTTGGAGCGATAGACCAGCCGAGCAACCGGATCGAGTTTCGCCGCTTCGGCGTCGTT
Source organism: uncultured Opitutia bacterium (assembly GCA_903835965.1). Taxonomy (GTDB): domain Bacteria; phylum Verrucomicrobiota; class Verrucomicrobiia; order Opitutales; family UBA953; genus UBA953. Next base: position 9,949 of record CAILOT010000178.1, on the reverse strand, counting down.
CCAGAGATTTGAGACGTACTTATAGGTGGACATAGGATTTTACGTGGAAAGGTGGATGTGGATTAAGAGGTTTTATGCTCTCTTTAAACCATTAAACTTAATTAATGCAGCCGTCCAATCGGGGGATGGCTTGGGAACGTAAGTCACTACCGCGAAAGACTTTCGAACGATTTGACGCAAATTGTCCAGGTTCGAGACTTCTTTCATCGCAATGGCTTGAACTAAAATATTTCCCACTGCCGTGGCTTCGACTGGGCCGGCGATGACTGTTCGTCCGGTCGCATCGGCGGTAGCTTGATTCAACAAAGCATTACGGCAACCGCCGCCGACGATATGGAGGCGTTTCAACTTTCGACCGGTAAGTTGTTCGATGCCGTCCATTTCGATACGATAAAGCAAGGCCAACGACTCCAGGATACAACGGGCGATCTCTCCGTGTGTCTTCGGCACGGGCTGCTTCGTTTCGCGACAGAATGCCTGCACCTTCGCAACCATATCCCCGCGCTTGGCAAAGCGAACATCATCCGGGCGGATTAACGAACGCAACGAAGGGGCTTTCAGCGCGAGTTTGACGATCTGACCATAATCCGAGACTTCGCCTTTTTCCATCCACTCCCTTCGGCACTCCTGAAGCACCCAAAGCCCCACCAGATTCTTCAGGAATCGGGACGTGCCCCCGAACCCAACCTCATTGGTATATTTCGCCTTACGAACGGTCTCATTGACCAAGGGCTTTGGCAATTCGACCCCAAGCAGAGACCAAGTACCCGAAGAAAGATAAGCCCAGTCATCGCCTTTCGTCGCTGGCACAGCGGCAACAGCGGCGGCGGTATCATGCGCACAGGTGGTGACGACTTCGGTTTTGGCCAAGCCGGTCTCCTTGGCTAGGTAGGGTAACATCTTACCCAATTTCACGCCCGGCTTTACGGCCTTGGGAAAAATATGCTTAGGGATGCCGAGTTTCTTGATGACCGGCCAGGCCCAGTCCCGTTTTCGCGTATCCCAACACTGACTGCCAGAAATCAAGGTTTCTTCCGCTCGCGCCTTACCCGTCAGCAGCCAGGTAATATAATCGCCGATGAGTAGGAATTTATCTGAAAAATTCAGGATCTCCGGGCGATTCAACGCATCATCAAAAAGTTGATACAGGGTGTTGATGGAAATTGAAGCAATACCCGTGCCTTCGAAGATTTCCCGCTGCGAAAAACGCTTCATCGCGTTTTCATAAGATTTGAAACTTCTTTCGTCGCGATAAGTGAAAGGCAAAGAGAGCAACGGACCATCTCCCTTGAGCAACACGTAGTCCACGCCCCAGGAATCGCAGGCGACCGACTTGATCGGTCCGAATTTAGACCCCTTGGCCAAGCCGATGCGGATTTCGCGAAAGATACGAATGATATCCCATCGGAGGGTGCCATTAGCCGTAATGGCCCCGTTAGAGAAACGATGGATTTCCTTCATCTTAAACTTACCGGATTTCAAGGTCCCGAGGATGATACGACCGGATTCGGCTCCGAGATCAATGGCGAGGTAATTGGACATAGGGAAAGAGGGGAGGGGTCAAAGGATCACAAACCAAGCATTTTTTGGCGATAATGCTCATCAGGGCGGCCGGCAATTCGTTCGCACTGAGCAGAGGTAAGGAAAACCGGGCCGCCTAAGGCAGCAGCACCCACGAAGACTTCGGCGGCCTTTTCCGCCATCAGGAGCGAACCAAGCACAGCCTTGGGCGAAGGACCGACGGCGATGATGCCATGGTTCTGTAATAAGATGATCTTTGGGTCGCGACCCGTGCGCTTGACGAAAGCCAAGACCTCTTGGCGGATGCTCTGGGAAAGCCCCAGTCCAGGGTCGGCATAAGGCACGAAGACCGATTCGATCCCGCACATCACAATCTCATCCGGACAGGCTCGCTTCTCGGCAAAATCTCGTGCCCGTGTTGAACATAAAATCTGATTCACGGCGATGGCGTGGACGTGGCCGATGCAGTTAACTCCCGGCAAGGTCAACAAGTAGGCGTGAAACAGTGCCTCGATCGATGGCTTCTTCGCCGATGCATCGATCCGCGAAGCAAATAATGCCGCATCAACTTCGGCATCGGTAGCTCCTTGGGATTCAATCAAAGGTAACAATCGATCGAAACGACAGGTGGTCACATCACCGGCCTTTAACGAAGCCAAGTTAGAACCTGAGGCCTTGACGGCGAAAGTATCGGCATCTAGGCGGATGGAAGTGTTCCCTTCACCGAGGATTGCCATACGGAGACGGTCGCCGCCCAATTGATGGGAGAGTTCGAGCAGACTTTGGATAGCTTCGGCGGACATCTTCAGGATTTTGACTTTCCGCAGAGGGAAACATTCAGACCCAACTCGGCGAAGGCGGCAGCCTTAGCTGCCAAGCCTCGACGCGCAGCCTCATGCGAGGGCGCATACACGACTTGGATGTGATTGGAAGGATGGCGTGCCATCATCTCATCTCGGGAAATGCCTGGTAAGACCACATGCATGATTGGCCACTGCGAAGTCGTAAGTTTCCAACGCTCATCGGTCTCCGCCTGCGGGAGTTCGACAACATCACCGAGACCGAGATCAGCGTGCAATTTACCATTCATGACATAAATACGAGACCAGACAATCCAACCGGGTTTGGAAATACCTTTGAGCGTACCACCGCCGAGACGGAAATACATGGAAGGCTGACGCTCGGAACGGGCGCCCTTGTAACCTCCGATAAAATGCTTGGCGGGTGCGGCACCGGAAATCAGAAATACCCAGACATATTCATCGATCATCCCCCGACCCGATTTACCCTTATATTGGCGACCCCAGCGTAAGTCGTGGAGCGTGTTCTCTGGATCATAACCCAGTTCCTTCCAAAGTTCATAGGTGATTATACCATCCAAACCGGCACATTCATCGACCTCATTAAAGTGGGGGAGGGCGTCGCCCTTGAACAACTCTTGGCCACTTTGGGCATGAAACACGGGCGGACGCTCTCGATTATTGAGCAAGCCTTCGACCAGATCCGAAGCTGGCGCGAGATCTTTAAGCCCTTGCTGATATTGGATACCGATCGTCGCGCAGCCGAACTCGTCGGCCAGACGCACGGCCGCGATATACATCTTTAATTGGGTCAAGGTCTGCTGGCGGGTGAGTTCGGTCTTTTCGTCCTTACCCCAGTCAAACGTCAAACCCTTGCTAACCAGCCAGCGCAAAGCATCTGAGGCCTCCGAGTCCTTTACGGTCAGCATCGCAGCGTAGAGACTTGATTGACTCATCCGCTCCTTAAAAACGCCGGTCGGATGCAAGATCTCGTCGGGAATAATGGCATTATACATCCCCATGCAGCCTTCATCAAAAACCCCCATGATTGATTTGCGGCGTCTGAATTCCTGTGCGAAACGTCGACCCAAGATTGCATCCTTAGAAGATGCTTTGCCAAGTTTACGGACGTGAGGAGTAGGGTGGCTAACTTTACCGACCTTCAACCAAGTACGTAAACCCTTAAGGAATTTCGCATCGGTAAACTCTTCACTCCAAAGCGTCGAAAAACGCACCCCGGCTTTCAGCAGGGAGCCGTTCAAATTAAGCATTCCGACCAGACCAGGCCAAGTGCCTGACCAGTTAGCGACGGTTAGAATCGGGCCACGATGAGTCAGAAGACCCGGCAAAAGGTGATGCGAGTATTGCCAGACAGCCTCGGCGACGATGAGGGGCGCCTCGTTGGGAATTTTACGAAAAACTTCCATACCATACTTCTGCGAATCAATGAAGCTGTGTCCGACTTCAGGACGAAAACCATGAGCTCGTCTGACCTTGCGACTTTCACGACGCAAGGCATCGCAAAGCAAACCTTCCATGGCCAATTGAGCGCTTTCGCACTTTTGATTAGCCGAGGCGCGCAGGTCGCCATTCGCCAACAAATAGATGGTGGAATTTTTCTTCACAGAGAGGGTCTAACTTAGACGGCGGTCAGGACATGGTCCGCAGCCAACTTAACCTTGGCACGCTGGACTGTGGCGGCATCAGCATCGGTGACCAAAAAAAGTGAAGTAACATCGCGGGTAACCGCGCAAGGTCCGCCTCGACCGAGCTTAATCTTGTTCATGCAAATTAAGACTTCATCGCTGCGACGAATGACCTCGCGTTGTTGGTGGGAGATGTCGCGTTGCGAATTCCAAAGACCATTTTCGTCAATTCCTTCGGCGCCAAGCAGAGCGACGTCGAAATTCCAACGGGCGACTTCTTCCAAAGTACGGTCACCGGCGACCATGGCGTGACGAGTCAGGAAGAGTCCGCCTGGAATATAAACCTCTACACCAGGCAGGCAGGAAATAAGTTGGGCCGTAGGAAGGCAGGTCGTCACAATCTGCAAATCCGAAATCCCAGCGGAGGCGATGGCTTCGGCGGCAAAAAATATCGTCGATCCTGAATCCAAGTAAACCGTCATGCCGGCCTTGACGCGGGATGCGGCCAAGTTGCCGATCTTACGCTTCGCTTCGGCGTCTTCGATCTTACGATCGTCGAGCGGTGGAAAATTCCGGTTAAAATCCGATAGCGCTCCGCCGTGGGTACGCGTGATACGGCGTTGGCTTTCAAGTTCGGTCAGATCGCGTCGGGCCGTGGCCTCAGATACGTTAAACTGTTTGCAGATTTCTAAGACGGGGACGTAACCGACTTTCCCAAGCAGTTTGGCGATCGCTTCACGGCGAGCCTCAATGATATGTCGGGCAACTTTCATAAATGTTCTGGGGTGGCTTGATTAATATTAGATTAAGACCGAGTTATGAGCGTTCCCAATCAAGCAATCAATAACTCATTGCGACCCCTCCGGCCCCCTGGTATCTATTTCGCACAATATACATTATGTCTAATCGACTAAAATATAATAAAATCAAGGTATCTATGACTGTAAATTGTATTATCTTGGGCTTTAAAAACATTTATATATCCCTTTTAGGCACTGCTTATGTTTACTTTCTATCGGTCATATTGGGTCCCTTTAATGATTATCTCAGTTTTGGGGTTATTTACGGGATGCGCGTCTGCCCCCAAAGACTCTAAATCTCAGGCCATTGCTCAACGGCCGGCTTACACCGGTCTAAGAATTGAACAGGGTCCCGTTTCCGTAGGATCGGAACCCCGTAAAGCTAAAGTTAGTGCCCTCATCTTACACTATACGGCATCTCCCCTACCCGCCGCACTGGATGTACTGCAGGGACACAAGGAGACGCATCGGGTGGGCGTTCACTACATCGTCACGGATGAACCCCGTCCGCGTGTCATTCAGTTGGTTCCTGAATCGATGTCCGCCTTTCATGCGGGTAAAAGCGGATGGAGTAACCTTGACGGCATGAATCAACACTCGATCGGCATCGAGATCATCAACTTGGACGGCAACGTCCACCCATACTCCGCTGCGCAGACGGAGGTACTTTTTACGCTGTGCGCCGACATCATTCGCCGGCATCAGATCAATCCAACTGAGGTGCTGGGACATTCGGACATCGCCGTTGGCCGCAAGGTCGACCCGGGCATCTTATTTCCCTGGGCCAAATTAGCGTCTCTGGGCGTCGGTGCTTGGCCGCTACGAGACGAAGTCGCTCAGTACCTCCAGGCCCCCGTTAAGGTTAAACCGGAAGATGTTCGTAAACTCCTTGCAGCTTATGGTTATCGCATCGAACCCGGTGAGGCCGGCTTGAAGTCAGCGATTGAAGCCTTTCAACGTCATTTCCGTCCAACGAAAATCGATGGTATCGCTGACCATGAAACCATCGCCACCATTGAGGCCTTGGTGCGCAGGTACCGTCCGCAAACTTTACGGGCGCTGAAGATTAAACCTTGAATTGGTATCCGGCGGGTCGAATCAGTTTATTAACAAAGGTGCGGATCATATCGCGCTCGGGATATTTCAGCCAATCCAAGAAGATGGCATAGATTGTGGCGGATAAGATGGCGGACATTAGCATCGCCAAAAATAGCGCCAGCTTGCCGTTAAGTTGGGTGGCGAGACGTAATGCGATGATCCAATGGTAAGAATGATAAGCGAGAAAACCCATCAACAATGATCCGGTGAGCACCTGGGCGCACGGACGACGCAGACTCTCCGTCAAAAAGGCCGGTGCGGATTTTGCCAACATCTTCCGCAGGACGGCATACTGCCAAACCGTTGAGACGGCATTGGCCACGGCCAAACCTTCGATACCATAACCGCAGGCGATCGCCAAAATCGACCCGATGATATTGATGACGGCGGCTTGGACGGCAGCGCGAAAAGTCGCCTGGGTATTTCCGACGACATTAAGCGCCCGCGTGACCAGAGAGATCATGGCGTAAAACGGCATGGCAAGCGCGAACAGCACCAAGACGTTACGGGTCTTGGTGCAGTCGGCGGCGGTGAAACGACCCATCTCAAAAAGCAGTCTAATCACCGGCTCGGACAAGACAGCCAAGCCGACGGCGGCTCCTATATTTACGGCTAGGATCAAGCGCATCCCGCGGGCAAAGTTGCGGGATAAGGCGAGCTCATCCCGCTCGGCAAAGGCGGTCGCCAAAGCGGGGAACATCACCGTCGCGATCGATGCCGAGAATAAACCGATCGGCAGCTCCACGATACGATTTGCGATGTAATAATAGGTCAAGCCCGCTCCATCGACATTGAAGGCCAGACTTCGCGAGACTAAGAAATTGATCTGCTGGATGCCGGCACCGAGCGCAGCCGGAATGAAAGCAACCCGCAAGACCTGCCAAGCCGTGACATCCTTATTCATCAGCCGAGAGTTCCAACCTTCTTGTTTTAAACCCCACAGCGGAATCAACAGCTGCAAAGCGCCTCCCGCCAGAGCCCCCGCGCAAAGCCAACGCGCCTTCGCCATCATGTCGTTAGGCTCCGTAAAATTAATCCCGAACAAACCTAGGCCGATGATCATGCAAAGATTGAGCATGGCCGAAGCGAATTCCGCCAAGCCAAAGCGGCCACTAAGATTGACGGCGGAAGTAAACAAAGCAGCGATACAGATCAGGGGCATGTACGGCATGCAATAAGCCGTGAGCTCGGCGGCCATTTGCTGCTTTGCGTCTGACGCCAAAACGGACCACAAAAGAGCCAAGCCGATGCCGACCAACGTCAGCCCAAGCGTCCAAGGGAAAACCCGGCGGACGACGTAATTCAAGAATCCGAAAGAAACTGCTTTGCCATCCCGGGCCTGTTTATCCGCTAACACAGGCACGATGGCGGCGGTCAGGGCGCCTTCGCCCAATAAACGCCGGAAGAGATTTGGAATCTGAAAAGCAAAAAGAAAAGCCGCACCGACGGCGTTGGCCCCAAACACGAACGTCGTAACCTGGTCGCGGACAAGCCCAAGCACCCGCGAAACCAATGTCCAGGAGGCGGTCTTCGCCATGGCCTGATATTGGCGTCCCTGTTCGCTCATCGCCGCTCAGGGTTGGACGGCACGCATGCCTTCCGCGATGACCGCCCGCAAAGCGGGCACCAAATCCGTCCGCGGCACTTCGGCTTCGGAACGATCCGTCATGCTACGGACTTTCGCGACGCCCTTAGCGACCTCCGAGCCGCCGTATATAAGCGCATACTTCGCGCCTGCGACTTCGGCAGCCTGAATCAGTTTAGGGAATTTTCCGTCCTTAAGGTTATATTCCACGCGAAAACCCGAGCGACGTAGATTCGCCAAATCCTCCAGCGCGGCCGGACGGGCGTCTTCACCCAAGATCATGACGTAAAATTCCGGCCCATCGGCGTAAACCGGGATAAGTTTCTTAAGTTCCAAAAGGTCGCGCAGCGTGACATCACCCATGCCGAAACCGACGGCAGGGAGATCAGGTCCACCAAGCTTCTTGACCAACGCATCATAACGGCCGCCCCCGGCGAGAGCCCTGGCTTCGCCGGCGGTCTCGAAGGCTTCGAAGACGAACCCAGTGTAATAAGCCAGACCGCGTACGATTGTCAGGTCGATGGCGATACACTCCGAAAAACCCATCGAATGCAAGGTAGCCAAAAGTTGTTTCCACTCCGCCAATCGAGCCTTCATGGCTTCGTCAATGGCTGATAAGCTTTCCAGCTCTGCCAAAGAACGGGTGTTCGCAAAGGCCCGGCAAAGTTCCAAGGCCCGCGACGGATCAACCGAGGTGCCGGCCAACGCCACCGTCATGGCCTCGAGTAAATCTTTCGGCGAACCGCGCTCTAACTTATCGACGACGCTGAGGACGGCGGCGGCTTGGAGTTCGGGAACCCCTAAACTCGCCAAGTAACGGAACCAAAGTGTTCGATCGGAAATACGAATCCGGAAATCGGCCTGCGTCAGCCCGAAACCGATGAGACAGTCGGCACACAACGCGATGATTTCCGCATCCGCCGCCGGTCCGGCTTCACCGAGCAAATCCGCATTCAGTTGATAGAAGGCGCGTAAGCGGCCCTTCTGGGGTTTTTCGTAACGATAGTTTTCGCCCATGGCGAACCAGCGGATAGGCTTAGGCATACCGTTAGCCTTGGCCCCGACCATCCGAGCCAACGAAGGCGTCATTTCCGGCCGAAGACTGACCTTACGCCCGCCCTTATCTTCAAAGTTGAACAATTGCCGAACAATCTCTTCACCCGACTTTTCGGTAAAAAGTTCCAAAGGCTCGAGCACGGGCGACTCCCATTCACGAAAACCATAACGACGACAGGCCTGACGCCATACGCCCATGACATGACCTAAGACCGCACGGTCTTCGGGATAAAACTCCCGGAACCCGGGGAGCGATCGAATATCAGACATGAGCGACGGCGCTTACTGCGCTGGCTTTTCAACGTCGTACGACTTCAATTTAGCCTTTAGTTCTTTACCGGCTTTAAATTTGATGACGGCCCGCTTGGGAATGATCACATCCGTCTCGGGACGATTCGGATTACGACCCACGCGACTCTTGCGGACCTGTACCTGGAATACTCCGAAATTGCGGAGTTCAACATCCCGTCCGGCGAGCAACGCTTCGCTGATCGCATCCAACGTCATCTGGACGCTGTCGCGGATATGCTTTTGCGGATAGCCTTTATCCGTAAAAATTTTGATAACGATATCTCGCTTAGTTAGATTGTTGGACATGGCCAGATGCGTAAGTGTTGATAGACAAAGGCATGGGAAAGCCAAGGTGGCAATACCACACCCCAAAAACCTTATTCCAGATTTTGGACCTGCTCCCGAATCCGCTCTATTTCGGTTTTAGCCTCTAAAACCAGCTTGGTTGTCATGATTTCGGAGGCTTTGCTCCCGATTGTATTGACCTCACGGAGGAGTTCTTGGACGAGAAAATCGAGTTTTCGACCGCAATTGGGCATCTCCAACTCGGCTTTAAACTGAGAAAGGTGGCTATTAAGACGAACGATTTCTTCGGTTATGTCCGAACGGTCAGCAAAAAGGGCTAGCTCCTTTAATACCCGGTCATCGGCCACATTAAGGGTCAGGCCAGCCTCCTGCAATCGCTTGAGCATAGCGTCACGGTGACGGACCGGACCGAGGCGCTCGGCGTCCATCATCCCTAAGACCATTTTTTGGATCGCATCGAGGCGCTGCTGTAAATCGACGCTTAAGGCCCTCCCCTCTTCTGCCCTCATTTTCAAAATTCCGTCCAACGCCGCATCAAACGCAAGGCGAACTTGAGATTCGACAACGGCGAAGTCAGGCAAGGCAGATTGATTGCCGCGACGTGACTCTGCGAGTTTAAGTATCAAATCAAGCGAGGGCGCCACATAAGGGACGCCCATGGATAGAGCTAATTGTTCCAGCTCCTTTAGGGAGCGCTTGGTGGCTTCGCCATCCCAGAGCTTATCGTTGGGAGCACCTTGCGAGGCTTGCGTGATGCGTGCCGTCACTTTGCCGCGTTGCATGCGAGCGCGAATCCAGCCGGAGGCTACCGCTTCCAAGCCTGACCAGATTTCGGGCCCATAGACC
>CAILOT010000177.1:0-15797 GCA_903835965.1 uncultured Opitutia bacterium | reverse complement strand
GGCCTACCCCGACTTCCGCCACGCCTTGGGCACTCAGTACGTCTGTGACGCCGTTTTAGAGTCCGCTAAGACCAAGCAGTGGGTTAAGGTTAAGAAGGCTTAAATCCCCTTCCAGCAGCCGTCCAGAAGCCCCGAAAGATCGGGGCTTCTTTATGCCCTCCTTTCTGAGTTTTCGGAGATTGACGGCTATATTAATATTAACAGTTTGATAATAACACCCTTACTGTCAGCAATCGCCATGCCACAGACTTATACCCTTTCGCTCGTCAATCGTCACCTCTTCGCCTTCACGGTCGAAGGTCGGATATTGGTCGATACGGGCGCTCCCAAAAGCGCAAGCCCCTCGGGTCAGCTCACCTGGGGATCATCGGTCCGCCGGATCAACAAAGGTGGGTACCAGAATTTCACCTTCGAGAAACTATCGGAAGACATCGGAGTACAGGTAGACGGCCTGCTAGGGATGGATCTGCTACATCGTGATACGGTGTTGTTCGACCTACCCCGTCGCGAACTGACACTCGGCGCACCGATGCCCGCAGGGGCGCAAAGCAAAACCTATTCGACGGTCATCGGGTCGGATATCCCGGTCTTCGCTACCCGATTGAACGGCCGATCTGCCGACGTCATCTGGGATACCGGAGCACAATTCGGTTACCTGACGGACCGTAAGTTCGCCGAGGGCGTAACTCCGACGGACGGCTTCGAAGATTTCAGCCCGCTGTTCGGTGATATTCCCGCGCCGGAATCTCATATCATACCGATGGAGATCAACGGTCGGAATTTTACGGAACGTTTCGGCCTGGCACCTGATAGCGTCAATCCGTCCGGACTTTCCCCCGTCTCGATGCGACATTTTTTGCGTACGCTAAAGATCGACGCCATCATCGGTCCTTCTTGGCTGCAAGGCGTGAAGGCTTGGATCGATCCCTCGAAACAGGCGTTTGCCCTCATCGACTAAACTGCCTTTACGTAAACAAAAGAGGCAGAGCCCGGTTGGACTCTGCCTCTTTTGTTAGGGGGATGAAGTTTTCTTACTTCTTCCCGGTGCCGGGAGAGTAGAAACGATTCATCTTATCGAGGATGGCGTTGGCCGTATCGTCTCGATTGATGATGCCGTTATGACGGTAGACGATTTCGCCACCGGGTGCGACGACGATGGTGTGAGGGATCGGGCCAGGCATGTCCTTATCAAGGGCCGCGGCAAGATCATCGGCGCTACCAGCAAAGAGATAGCTATTAGTCGTTCGGCCTTCTTTCTTGAGAGAAGCTTCCACTTTCTTGCTCATCCCAGCGGCTTGCTTAAAGAGGAAGGTTTCAGCTTTGGTCTTATCTTCGGGCTTGTCCATGCTGATGGTCACGAGTTCGAAGTCGCGCATGTCGAACTTGCGGGAGATTTCCACGAGGTCAGGAAACTCCTGCACGCAAGGGGTGCACCAAGTGGCCCAGACGTTGATGATACGGTACTTGTTCGTGGTGTTGGCGCGGAGCTTAGCGATACCCGCCTTGTCGATCGGCTCGACGGTGACCGGGGTCTTGGCCCAAGCATCATGCTTAGCGTCATGCAGGAACTTCTTTTCGCGCCACTTGGTCGAGCACCCCATGGGCTTGGTTTCAGCCAAGGTGACCGTCTTGCCGGCAAGGATCTCATCCACGGCGTTCTGACAATCTTTCGATTTAACCGTGGCGTCATCGTAGTAGCGTGAGTCGTCGAAGCGGCCTTTGTAGCAAAGCTTCAGGTTCTTATCGAAGACGAAGACGTGAGGCGTGGCGAGGCAGCCGTATTCACGGGCGATCTTCTGGGTTTCACCATCGTAAAGGTAATCGAACGTCCAATGGTTCTTTTCAGAGTATGGCTTCATCTCTGAGTAAGAATCGCCGAACTCGCCATAACCGAGCTCATCTTTGCTGAGACCGTCCGGGTGGTTAGGGTTGATGGCGACCAGCTTCACACCCTTACCCTTATATTCTTCATAGAACTTCTGGAGGCGACGCTCGATGCTGTGCGAGGTCGGACAATGGTTGGAAGTAAAGAGCACGACGAGTGCTTCGCCGCCGGTGTACTCGGCGAGCTTATGCATCTTGCCGTCGGTTCCCAGGAGTTCGAAATCAGGCGCCTTGTCGCCGGTCTTGAGCGTCTTGATGTCAGGCGGGTTGCCATTGACGAGGCCAGGTGCGTCGGCGGCAGCCTGGAGGATGGAAAAGCTGGCAAGAGCCAGCAGGAGGGACAGGAGTCGCTTCATGGGGATGAGGGTATGTGAATGAGAGTCCTTAAATGCCGATGGGTTCCAACCCAAAAACACCCCTATTCTACCGTGTACTCAAATTTTCGACCTAGAGCCACGCTCGGACCGCCATCTCGACCTACCAAATACAGTCTTCCGCCTTTAATATGAAAGAACGCCACTTGGCCATGACGCACCGCCCAGCCCAAGGTTTCCGCCATCCGTCACCTCCAAATATTGGCAAATAAACTAGGCCGCCCAAGCAGGCGGCCCTGTGTCATAATTCTCAGCGGTTAACCCTATTGAGTGATCAATTGAACTTCCTGAATCGCCCAAGGCTGCTTCTTGGTCGTATCGGTGACGGTAACTTTCACGAACTTAGTGGGTTTGGCTCCGAAATAGGCTTCGGAGAGCGAGTATAAACCGTGACTCGTACCGAGCGTGAACCATTTCTTACCGTCTAAAGAGCCTTCGACCTTGAAGTTTTTGGGGAAAGCACTGGGGCGGCCAGAAGCATCCAAGCGCACTCCGGACACAGTCTGCGCCGAAGGCAGTTCGACTTGATACCACATACCTTTTTTCTGGTCAGCAATCGTTTCCCAGCGCGATTTAGCATCAGCATCACAGCCCTTAGCTGCGGTGTCCGCTGCATCGCTGGCGGAAACTTTCCATGCCTTGTCGCCGAGCAACATCTTGGGTAAGGCCGCTTGTAGGGTATCATTCGTCCAGGGAGCCGAGACTCCCTTCACTTCTTCGCGGATGCGGGCGACATCCTTGGGAAAGATGATCGCTCCCTTGTTGCCAAAAGAGTTACGCACATAAGAAGCCACGGCGGCGATCCACTCGTCGTCGTTCATGGCCATGGGCACCATTTGGGCGTCATAGGTCTTGCCGCCGATGGGGCCAGACATGCCGTTGAGCAAAGCACGGACGATACCATCGCGGTGTCCGCGGACCGTCTTGGAATTACTCAGAGGCGGTGCGATGGTCATGCCAGGCTTAGGGCCGTCGATGGCCATGCCTTTGCCATCATAACCGTGGCAAGCGAAACAAAGCTCCCGGAAGATGGCCTGGCCCTTGACGAGCAGTTTGTTCTCTTCGCCGGTGTATTCCTTGCCACCGGTCTGTTCGTTGCCGGTCAGGATAGTGGCGCCGAGTTCTTTCACGCCCTTAGAAGTCGTAATGAGTAAGGTCTTTTGAATGAACTTCGAGCTATCGGCCCAAGCCTTGATATCATTCGAGCCAAGAAGTTTGGCAGTCATGATGGATTGCAAGACCACCGACGCATCCTTGTCGGCGCCGAGTTTCGCGAAGTCGTCGATCAAAGATTTATCACCCGCCCGGGCGAGCGACTCACCGGCACGAAGGCCTTGTTGACGGAGCTGCGGAGAAGCGTCGGTTAGGAAAGCCTTTACGGTCTTGGCCTCCAGCGCGCCCAGACCTTCAAGCGTCCAAAGCGCGTGCGTCCGCCCCAGGGCATCCGTACCATGCAAGGCGAGCTCATTGAGCGCCGGCACGACAGACTTGTCGCCCTTGAGCACGAGGAGCTTCTGAGCCGTATCGCGCCACCAACCGTTGGGGTGCGAAAGATAGGCGACCAACTGGGCTGGGGTCTCATCCAGCATATGAGGCTGAGGGCCAGGTTTGAAATCCTTGTGTACGAGGCGCCAGACGCGTCCATGACCGTAAACTTTATCGAGGCCATACTGTTGGACGACTTTACGCAGGTAGCTTCCGTCCTTCACCCAATTGCCTTCCTGGATGATTCCGCGATACATATCGACGAGGTAAAGGCAGCCATCTGGTCCATTGACCATGTTGACGATGCGGAAATTCGGATCACTCGAACGGATAAATTCCGACTGAGCATACGGATTGGCGATATGGGTGATGCCATCCTCGACGGTCACCTTGGCTCGGCGGATCAGGCGACCCACCGGTTCGGAGATGAGGACGTCGCCACGAAGGTCGGCAGGCAGGCGATCGCCGCGGACGACTTCTTGTCCGCACGAAGCGGTGAAGTGATTAAGGGTCTTATCCAAGCGCGTGCGGCCAGCACCGCCTTGGTGGTCGGCGAGGCCGAGCTTTGGCCAGACCTGCACGAAGTCTTCGGCGAACTGTCCTTTGACATCAAAAGCACCGTAAAGGATCGGAGCTTGGAAGTGCCAAAGACCTTTTTCGCCACCAGCATTCGACCACCAAATCTTTCCTTGGTCATCCTGGGCGAGTCCCCATTGGCCTCCTCCGTTTGGGATGCTTTCCTTTAAGGGCTCTTTGGTGCCATTCCAGCGTAAGCGATAAGCGTTATAGGTTTGGTAGATCCAATTATCCATCGTCCAGATCAAGCCGCTCTGTTGGTGCTCAAGGTTGCCGTTCTTCGGGCCGCCCACGAACCAAGGCTCCTTGGTGTCAGCGATACCGTCGCCGTTGGTATCACGGTAGACAAAAATATCCAGAGTGTCGGTCTCGTTGATCAAGACCCGGTCGTCCAGCGGCAAAACCATGCGCGGGAGTAACATCTTGTCGCGATAGAGAGTATGTTTGTCAAAGTTGCCATCGCGCTTGGTACTCTCGTGACGCGAAACGACGCCGATGGGGTCGTGTTCATTACTACCGTCGATGTCCTGCATGTAGGTTCGCAACTCGGCGATATACATCCGGCCGTTACCATCAAAGGTGAGATTAGCCGGCTCCTTGATGCCATCACGCTCGCTGAGCACGAGCTCCAGTCGGTAGCCTTCCGGCAGCTCGATGGTCTTCAATTCCTCTTCGGGTGAAAGAATCTTGACCGGTGGTTGGGGAGTAAAGTCGGGCTCATAGACTTTATCCTCGGCGGCATAGGCAACAGCCAAGATAAGGACGGGTAGAAACACGGCTTTTCGCATGGGGGTATGACCTGTAATCTCGGTTAAAGTTCACCTCTTACAAGTTGATTTAACTTCAGCCGAAAATGGGCTTTGCCAGAATCTCCCGACAGGTCTTTCTATTCCCATGCCCCTCCTGCTTTTAGCCCTTTTAGCCGCCTTCCATACCCTCGCCTACGCGGCTCAACCCCCGAATGTCGTCATTATCCTAGCGGATGACCTAGGCTACGGCGACCTTGGCTGTTACGGCCACCCGACCATCCGCACGCCTAACCTCGATAAGATGGCCGCCGAAGGCATGCGGTTTACGCAGTTCTACGTCGCCGCCGAAGTGTGTACTCCCAGTCGCGCGGCTTTGATGACGGGTCGTTACCCGATTCGTAGCGGCATGACCAGTTACCAATACCGCGTTCTCCGGGCGAACTCTGCCGGTGGCCTACCTGCCTCCGAGATCACCCTCGCCCAAGCGATGAAAGCCCAGGGCTATGCCACGGGTATGATCGGCAAGTGGCACTTGGGCGTATGGACGAACAACCCAGAACACCATCCGCTCAAACACGGTTTCGATTTCCACTTCGGCCTCCCGCATTCCAATGATATGAACCCGTCTCCCGGCAACCCGCCCAAGGCCGGTGCCAATGCTGAACAAAATGCCGCTTGGTGGAATGCCCCGCTCTACCGCGGCTACGAACTTCTCGATTCCAAGGCCGACCAGACTCAACTCACCCGCCGCTATACCGAGGAGGCCCAAAAATTCATCACTGACAACAAGACCAAGCCGTTCTTCCTTTATCTCGCCCATACTTTCCCGCACACGCCGCTCTTCGCCTCGGATCATTTTAAAGGTAAGAGTACTCGCGGCATCTACGGCGACGTCGTCGAAGAACTTGATTGGAGCGTCGGCCAAGTGCTTAAGACCTTAAAAGATCAGGGCCTTGCCGAAAATACGCTCGTCGTCTTTACGAGTGATAACGGCCCCTGGACCCTGATGGGTGCCGAGACCGGTGGTAGCGCCGGTCTCTTGCGTGACGGCAAAGGCAGCACTTGGGAAGGCGGCATGCGCGTGCCTGGCATCTTCTGGATGCCCGGTAAGATTCGACCCTCGGTGACCACCAATGTCGCGGGTACCATGGACCTCTTCCCGACTGCGATAAAGTTAGCGGGCGGCACGGTGCCCAAAGATCGTCCCATGGATGGCGTCGATCTATCCAGCTTCTTGTTCAACGGTGAAGCCATCGAACGCGAAATCTATTGTTACTACCGCGGCGAAAAACTTTATGCCGCCCGTCTGGGCGCCTGGAAAATCCACTACGTCACCCAAAACGGCTACAACGACAAACCCGTCGTCCACGAACAGCCTTGGTTGTATAACCTCGAAGTCGATCCTTCCGAAAACCACGAAATCTCTGCCTCGCACCCGGAAATCGTCGCCCGCATCGTCGCTGCCGTCGAGAAGCACAAGGCCACCGTCGTCGCAGCGCCGAGCCAGCTGATTGAAGTTGTCAAATAAGCTGCGTCGAACCGCGGATTCTTCCTTTCCTCCGGCCAAAGGTTGGCCTATAAATGCCTCACGGGCCTATAGCTCAATGGTTAGAGCAGAGAACTCATAATTCTTTGGTTTCCGGTTCAAGTCCGGATGGGCCCACCCTCTTTTAGCTCTAATAGTAAAGGACTTACGAATGACGAAGCCCCTGATAATAGGGGCCTAAGTCCTCTTTTCCTACGATCTGCGAGTTTCCTAAGGATTACGCTCACCTTTCGTCACCCTTCTTGCGGGATTAAGGTCCTATTAAGGTCCCTATTTAGGTCCTCACTCCAGGAGGCACACCCCTAAGTAATCTTTTCGGACACCCGGTGCACGAGCGTGGAACGTCACCACGGCAAAAAAACACGTAGTCATTTCACGTTTTGAAGGGGTTGACCAAACTACCCCCTTCCCCCGCCTCTGAGGGCAAGCCAGAGGGGTCTAATGGGCCTCGCACCCTTCCCCTGTGAACCTAAGACCGGGCAAGCGATTTTTCCCTGCGGAGCGTGGCCCACGCATCAATCAATCTCCTTAGACTTCTAAGGTAACCTCCCATCCGGGCAACCCCTATCACAAGGAGAATAAGGTTATGAGTTTAGGCCTTTGTAAATCTCACTTACTCGCACTCTTGGAGGGGTTGGCTCTTATTAGAATCATAATAAATAGTACCCCACGGACAGGCAACAACCTAAACGGGCTTGATATACGCGCTCAAGGTAAGATTCAAAGGGTCGTTGGTGGAACCATGCGTGAAGATTGAAACCACTCCTTAGCGTCCTGACGGTTCAGGGAAATCAGCATGTACACCAACGGGAGCCAAACAAAGCAGCTCATAAAGAGGAAGAGGATCAGGCTAAGTGGATCAATAACCTCCAAGAGGTGCAAGAGGTTGTATCCCATAAAGAGTAGCATGGTCGGAAGGATGACGTTCAAGGCGAGGCGACCGCTGTTTCGACCCAGCGTAACCAACGTCAACGGTATGCCAAAAAGCAGTAAGCTGGGCAGCCAGTAGATAAAATTGTGCCGGATGTTCATCATCGTCCCCGGATTGAAAAATATCAAAGCGAGACATATCCAACCAATCCAGAGGGCGGTACGGATTGATTTAGGCCGCGGGGTGCTCGGTTTCATAAGTCATAATTATAACACGATTACCATGCTAGTGAGTATCGATAATCCTGATGCAGAGCATCGAACGATGGATTGATTCCACGCCTCTTAGTCGAGATGGCCCGTAACGCACTTGCGCGCGGCCAAACGCCAATTTGCCTGTCTGATTACTACCCTAAGACGAGCGCAATAGAGTCATCATGAAAGCCATTCAGGCTAATATTTCCCGCTACGCGAAAATTTCTGGAACTCCACCTGTAACTGGCTTACAAAACCCTTAGCCCCATGCGTAATACCCTGTTTGGACTATTCCTCCTCGCCATCGTCGGCATCAGCGCCTGGCGCTACCTCGCCCCGGCTCCTGCTCCGAAGTCCCCGATCGATCGCATGAAGGCCTCTGTCCCCGTCGAAAAAATCAACTACAAGCATAAGACTTCCGCACCCATCGTTCGCGAAACCGCGCAAGCTCCCAAAGAAGATGTCGTCCGCGCGAAAATGGAAGAACGCTTCACCGACCTAAAAGAAGAAGGTAAACGCATCCGTGAGACCCTCATGGCCAGCGACCCGAAGGCCGCTCAAGCTATGATGACCCTCGTTAAACGTCCGGAGTATCGGGAGATTCTTGATAAACGCCACAAGATCGAAGCCGACTGGCCCAATGCCTCTGAAGGTGAACGCGAGGGTATGCTCGCCGAGATGAATAGCCTCCGCCAACAGGGCGTCGGCATGCTTATGATGGAGATTCAGCAAATGAACAGTCAGCCTTTAGCTGCGCCTATTCCTGCGGCCAAAGGCGTTCCGCAAGTCACGACCGCCCCCGGCGCACCCGCTGCCGAACCAGCTCCCCCACCTTTCATTCAGTAAGCTGTTTCGAATGCCTCCGTTGCTCTTCGCTTGGCCTTGTCTTATCGCCATTGTTTAAGCCGAAGATAAAACGACGCCCTCGCCCACCGTTAAGGCGCAGATGACCCTTTCATGAGCCAAAACCCGGTTAAAGAAGACCTACGCCAGAAACTGAATAGTTGGGACTGGTTGGTCTTGGTCGTCGCCGTCGTATCCTTGCTGCTGGTTTTTCTAGAAACCTTCGTCCACATCCCGCCTCGCACGCTGCTCGTTCTGCGTGATATCGACCGTCTGGCCTGTGCCATCTTTCTGGCGGATATCGTCGTACGCTGGCGGCGTGAAAAATGGGCGGCCTCATTCTGGCGCTGGGGCTGGGTCGATTTACTGGCAAGCATCCCCTTCGATCCAGCTTTCCGCACCCTGCAGGCGATCCGCATCTATCGTATTATCCGATTGATCCGCGTCCTCAAGAAACTTCAGACACTGACGGGCGGAACCAGTTTAAACGAAAAGCTACTGGCGCTGCCGGCGATCGCCTTGGTGATGGTTTTCTTCAGTACCAATCTCATCCTGGAAGTAGAACGGCTTGACCCCAATTCGAATATCAAGACCGCGGGAGATGCCCTATGGTGGGCCCTTTCGACCGTCACCACCGTGGGTTATGGGGACACTTACCCCGTGACGACCGAAGGCCGCATTATCGCCGCGGTCCTGATGCTCATCGGAATCGCGCTCTTTGGTTCAATGTCCGCCATCATCACTTCCAAGCTCATACTTCCCAAAGAGACCAAGGATCACGAGGAAATGCGTCACGAGATGCGACAACTTCACGCCGAGATCAAAGACCTCCGCGACGAATTAAAGAAGAAAAACTAAGGCGTTTACGAGCCCCAGCTAAAACGCTCCGGCACCCAAGCATATTGGTCACCCTTGGGAACGACGGTACCGATACCAGGCCAAGGCAGATGGAATCCAAAAGCACGGGACTTATTGGCCGCCATCCGCGTAAAGAGCTTCTGGCGAGTCTTGACTGCCGTTTCCGGGTCGTGATCCATGGCGACCGTCCAGCCGACGTTATCGAACATGAGCACGTGGTGGTGGACGACGTCGCTGATGTGCACGAGCGACTCCTCGCCCGAGCGGATCTCATAGCACGCATGCCCGTCCGTATGCCCAGGGGCGGCGATGACTTCGACAGCGTCGTGGAAGAGCTTTTGACCGTCTTTGGCGATGACGAGCTGGTCCTTCAGGATGTCGAAGTTCTTGCAGATCGTCTTTACCATCGCGGGCAAAGGCTTCTTATCACGCTTCGACTTGGAGAAGTCGGGATTCGGGCCGCGCCAGAAATCGTATTCCTCCTGCAAGAGGTAGATCAAAGCGTTCGGGAAGGCCGGCTTGCCGTCGGCGACAAAACCATCGAGGTGGTCGGAGTGCGAGTGACTGAGGAAACCCGTGGTCACCTGCTCGGGCTTGATGCCCAACTGACGGAGACCTTCAGCCAACCAACCAAAATTAACATTCGGATGACGTTCACCGAAGCCAGCATCGATCAACGCAACCTCGTCGCCGATTTTTAATCCCATGATATTAATATAGAGCGGCAGCGCGTCGAGGCGCTCGCGGTTGAAAACCAAAGCCGCTTTCATCTTCGGACGGTCCGCCTCGGGCCACATCAGCTCCAGACCTTGCTTAAAGAGCATATGACCGTCGCTGATGGAGAAGGCCTCGATCTTGCCGATATTGAACTTATAAACGAAAGGATTGGGCGGGCGTTTGAGCGACGCCTGAGGGGCGTCGGCCGCCGCCAGACGGGCGGACATGGACAGGCCGGCCAGGGCAAAGGCCGCGGCACCGAGGAATTCGCGACGCGAGGACGAGAGGGATACGGAGTCCATAGGGGTAGCCCTGAGTCTTTCTTTGCCCTTCCAATTATCCAGCCATTTTAACGACGGAATGTGAGCAGTTTAGGTTATCGGGATATAAGTTGAAACCCCAAGCCGGCTGCCTTGTCTTATCCCTACCCCATGGCTCTCGCCCCTCGTCTCACTCTGTTATTTTGCGCTTTCAGCATGGTTCCTGTGTTCGGGGAAGAGGTGCAGTTTAATCGCGACATCCGACCCATCCTCTCCGAAAACTGCCTAAGTTGCCACGGCAGCGACGAAAAGGCCCGCAAGGCAAAGCTTCGTCTCGATAATGCAGCCGACGCCACCCGTGAGCGTAAAGGTGTTACGCCCGTCGTGCCAGGAAGTCTGAAAGAGAGCGCTATCTGGGAGCGAATCCTCTCGACTGACCCGGAAGAAGTGATGCCGCCGCCCAAGTCGCACCTCACCCTGACTGCGAAGGATAAGGCCAAAATCAAGGCGTGGATCGAACAAGGCGCGAAATATGAGGACCATTGGGCCTTCGTTCCTCCGAAGCGTCCTGCCCTGCCCGCGACGAAGGATCTCAATCCCATCGATTGGCTTGTCCGCAAAAAGTTAGCCGATGAAGCATTGCAACCCTCCCCGGAGGCGGATCGCTACACCTTGATCCGACGACTTTCTTTTGACCTGACCGGACTCCCTCCCTCCGCCGACGAGGTGGAAAGTTTTGTCCAAGACCGCAATCCCGATGCTTATGCCCGACTTGTCGACCGTCTCCTAAAGAGTCCGCACTTCGGAGAACGCATGGCGCTCGATTGGCTCGATGCTGCCCGCTATTCGGACACCAACGGCTTTTCCATCGACGGCGGACGACACCTCTGGCTCTGGCGCGATTGGGTTATCCAAGCTTTCAACGACAACAAGCCTTACGACAAGTTCATCGCCGAACAGATTGCTGGCGACCTGATGCCTGATACCGACGACGGCAAGCTCATCGCCACGGGTTTCCAGCGCAATAACATGAACACCCATGAAGGGGGCACGATTTTGGCGGAAAATCTGGTCAACTATAACGCCGACCGCGTCAAGACCCTCGGCGAATCCGTCTTGGGACTCACGCTCGGCTGCGCTCAATGTCACGACCACAAGTTCGACCCCATCAGCCAGAAGGATTACTACCAGATGTTCGCGTTCTTCAATACCCTGGAAGATCGCGGCATGGACGGTAACGGTGGCGTCAACTCGCTGCCTTCAGCCATGCGGAAGACGGTGTTGAAGACAGACGAAATTAAAACCCTCGAGGCCCGCCTGACCTCTTTACGGGATCAATTACGCTCGCCGAACCAAGCGGCACTTAGGGCTTGGGAAAACATTCAACAACAGCGACTCCAAGAGCGTCGGCTTGGCCTCGAGATTATCCCGATTAAATTGACCAAGATTTCCACGCCTAATAGCGGCGGCGGCTTCACCATCGAAGGGAATAAATTCATGGGCCTAGGCAAGGCCGTCTACGACCTTTTAGGCGAAACCCCGAAGACCAAGGCGCCAATCACCGGCCTGCGCTTGGTGTTTCCGAACGTCGATGAACCAGGCAAGACCGCCAAAGGAAAGACTATCGCCAAACCAAAAAGTAAAATGGCGGGAGAATTCCCCGCAAACTTCATTTTGACTGCCGTGGATGCGACCGCGGACAAGATCTCCAGCGACCAAGTTAACATCCATAAACTGCTAAAGTTCAGCCGCATCACCGCCAGCTCATGGGTAGATGGCTATCCCGCTGAAGACGTCAGAGCCTTTGATGTCCTGAGCAAGGGCTGGGGTCCTGACCCGAAGCTCGAAGGCCCGGCGCACATTACGCTCACCTTTGCCACGCCGATCACGGCCGAGACGCATCCCTACCTCACGACACAGATTTATTTCGGAAACCGTATGGGCGGCAATCCGAGCACGGGCGAACTTTTCGCAATCACCGGCCACGATGATGGCACGGATTTACCCGAGCACGTCATTCGCACGCTGGAAACCAAATCCGACCAACGTTCCGCCGCCCAAAAGGAAGCTCTGTGGGCTTACTGTTCAGCTCATTCCGACGAAATGAAGCCGATTCGTATCGACCTCGCCAACGCCGCAGAACGTCTCAAGTCCCTTACCGAACCGCAATCGACCATGGTCATGAATATCGCCGCCAAAGCCCGCGAGACGTTCATCCTCAATCGTGGAGACTACTCACAACCAACCGTCAAAGTCGAAGCCGGCACCCCGTCGAAACTTCCGGCCATGCCAGTCGGATCTCCTGCCAATCGCTTGGGCTTGGCCAAATGGTTGGTGATGAATGAAAATCCGCTCACCGCACGCGTCGCTGTTAATCGCACCTGGAAACTCCTTTTCGGCACGGGCATCGTGTCTTCGGTTTCCGATTTCGGCTTCCAAGGCCAATGGCCTAGTCATCCCGAATTACTGGACCAATTGACCGTCGATTTCGTCGAGTCTGGCTGGGACGTCAAAAGCCTCATTCGCCAGATTGTCAGCAGCGCCACCTATCGTCAGACCTCACGGACGTCCCCCGAGCTTCTGGAGAAGGATCCATCCAACAAGTTGCTCGCCCGAGGGCCGCGCTTCCGGTTGCCAGCGGAATTCATTCGCGATAATGCCCTTAAGACCAGTGGCCTGCTCGTCTCACAGCTTGGCGGCCCCAGCGTCAATCCGTACTCACCTTTCGATCTTTGGCGTGAAGTCAGCCACTACGGCAGTTCGCCCGCGACTTCGCAGGTCTTTGTCCAAGACCACGGCGAAAAGCTTTATCGCCGTTCGATGTATACCTACTGGAAGCGCACCGCCCCGCCGGCCAACATGGTAACGTTTGACGCACCTAACCGAGAAGTCTGTACGGTAAACCGAGGCAATACCACGACACCGTTGCAAGCCCTCGTCACGTTGAACGATGTACAGTTTGTTGAAGCCTCAAGAGCCTTTGCCCAACGTATTCTGAAGCATGAAGGCGACGACGAGGCACGGCTCCGCTGGGCCTTCCTCGAAACCTTATCCCGTCCAGCCTCAGGTCCGGAACTTGAGGTCGTACGCCACGCCTTGGCTCGCGAACGTGTCCGCTACGCTAAGGATACCGACCGAGCCGCTAAGGTCTTACAGCATGGCGAATCGCCTCGCGACCCGACCCTTGATATTTCGGAGCACGCCGCCTGGATGCAGGTAGCCACTCTTCTCCTTAACCTGAGCGAAACCGTCACCTGCAACTAATTCCATGAACCCTTTCGCTGAATATCAAAACCATCTCGCCCGCCGTACTTTCATCGGCCAGACCGCCCGCGGCGTCGGCGGGTTGGCCTTGGGTTCAATGCTCTTCCCTGAATTACTCGGACGGCCGGACGTCAGTACGTCCCAAAAGGTCCGGGAAGGCGGTCTGGCTGGCCTTCCGCACTTCGCGCCCAAGGCCAAGCGGGTCTTGTGCTTGTTCCAGTCCGGCGGCCTATCCCATGTGGACCTCTTTGACGACAAGCCGGCTTTACACGAGATGGCTGGCAAGGACCTTCCCCCGTCCATCAAAGGCACCCAGCGACTCACCGGCATGACCTCCGGGCAAAAGGGCTACCCGGTTCGCCCTCCGCTTGAGAATGGCAAACGCTGCGGCAAACATGGTACCTGGATCAGCGATCTGCTCCCGCACATTCAGACCATCGCGGATGATATCTGTATTATTAAAACGTTGAACACCGAGGCCATCAACCATGACCCGGCGATCACCTTCCTAAACACCGGCAACCAGCAACCCGGATACGCCAGCATGGGCGCCTGGGCCAGTTATGGCCTCGGAACCGAAAATGCCAATCTCCCAGCCTTTATCGCCATGGTCTCCCAGGGGACGGGGAAGAATCCTGGTCAGCCGGTCTTCTCACGTCTTTGGGGCAGCGGCTTCCTCCCCTCCAACCATCAAGGCGTCGGTCTGCGCCCTGGGGCTAATCCGGTGCTGTATTTGCAAAATCCCACCACGGTCGATAGCGCCCAGCGACGCGAAATGCTGGATGACCTCTCGTCCCTCAACGAGGCCCGCGCTCGTGAACTCGGCGACCCCGAGACTTTGACGCGCATCAAGGCCTACGAGATGGCCTTCCGCATGCAGACGTCCGTGCCCGAGCTCGCGGATATCTCGCAAGAGTCACGCGCCACCCTCGACTCGTACGGACCCGAAGTCACCCGCCCCGGATCCTATGCGGCCAACTGCCTGCTCGCCCGGCGACTGCTTGAGCGCGACGTGCGCTTCGTTCAGCTCTTCCATCGTGGCTGGGATCAGCACGTCGCCTTGGCTCGCCAGTTGCCCAACCAGTGTCATGACATTGATCAGCCTACGGCCGCATTGATCAAGGACCTTAAAGCCCGCGGCCTACTGGAAGACACCCTTGTTGTTTTTGCCACGGAGTTCGGTCGCACCGCCTTTACCCAAGGCGGCTTCGGCACTCCGTCCAGCGGGCGAGATCACCATGGTCGCTGCTTCTCCATTTTCTTGGCTGGTGGCGGCATCAAGCCGGGTTTCGAGTACGGACAGACCGACGAGTTCTCCTACAATGTCGCCAAAGATGGCGTCCACTTACGCGACCTCCATGCGACCATCTTGCATTGCATGGGCATCGACCATGAGCGCT
Organism: uncultured Opitutia bacterium; assembly: GCA_903835965.1. Lineage (GTDB taxonomy): Bacteria > Verrucomicrobiota > Verrucomicrobiia > Opitutales > UBA953 > UBA953. Next base: position 716 of record CAILOT010000177.1, on the reverse strand, counting down.
TCACGTTTAAGTTCCGCGGATTGAACGTCAAACTGACCGGCGTCGAAGAAGCCCACGTCGTCAAAGGCGTACTCAGTTAAGTGCACGCCGTTGAATGACGGTCGGACTAAATTCGTTCGCCCGTTGGCCGGTGTTACCTTGTCAGCACGCACGGATTGCCCGTGTCGTGCGTCGTGAGCCAGGGGTACCCCTTCAGGACTAGGGAGGTCACCGTAAACCTAATAGTTCCCTTGTTCGTATTACCCATCTTGGGGCACGAAATATAAACGTGGCCGGTGGCATCAGATTTGGCGGAAGATTTGCCGTTCACTAAGCCAGAAACAGTGACGTAGACTAAGACGTTACGCAGAGGATCTCCGTACTGGTCCACGAGCGCGATGTCGGCAGCTGCGATACCTTGATACGAATTAGCCACACTCCAGGTCGGGGTCATCGAGCCGATTTTGACTTCAGCAGGGAGTACGCCCGTGGCCGTGATGATTTTAGAAGCAACCAACGACGCATCGCCCGCGTTATCTCTGACCTGCAGGGTTACCGTATAAACACCCGGAGAGCTGAACGTGTGCGTAGGCGTAGCCAAAGTGGAGGTGTTAGCGGAAGATGATGCGTCGCCGAAGTTCCAATCATAGGAGGAGACGATGCCATCCGCATCGGTGGAGCCAGTACCCGAAAAGCTAAGGGTAACGGGAGCGCGTCCAACGGTTTTATTGGCAGTG
>CAILOT010000176.1:0-3926 GCA_903835965.1 uncultured Opitutia bacterium | reverse complement strand
TGTCGGTCAGTTTACCTAACGGCTGTTTGGAGTAGTTGACCCAGAGTTTTTTCTCATCGGCGAGGTTCTTTTCGGAGACGCCTTGGAAGTCGGTCTTGCCAGGCCACAAAACGAAGTAGCCCGCCTCACGGAGTTTCTCGGTGAAAGGATGCGGCGGGTTGATCACCTTGGAGCGCATGTTCTGGGCTCCCCAGGTCAATGGATAGATGCCAGTGACCATTCCGCTTCGGGAAGGAGCGCAGACGCCGGTATGCGTGAAGGCCCGGGTGAAAAGGGCACCTTCTTTAGCCAAGCGATCCATGTTGGGGGTAATGGCGTCTTTGCAGCCGTAAGCGCCTGTGTCAGGTCCCATGTCTTCACCGATGACCAAGACGATGTTAGGTCGGCTGTCGGCAGCATGAACTGGCAAAAACGCGAAACAGAGGGTAGCCAGTCCGAGCATGAAAAAGGGGCGCATGTTAGTAAGACAGTTTTGGACTGAGATAGTTGCTTTAACTTTTCCCATAGCAAAGCGAAAGGACGCCCGAGGGCGTCCTTTTATCATCAATATTTACCTGATAGCAGGCGGTTTTATAACCAAAATTAGTCGGTGAAACGGAAAAGGGCGACATCCCCGTCTTTGAAGAGGTAGGATTTGCCTTCTAGGCGGTAGCGTCCGGCATCGCGTGCGGCGGCGACGGAACCATTCTTTACCAGGTCCTCATAGGAGACGATTTCGGCCTTCACGAAACCTTTCTCAAAGTCGGTGTGGATGACCGCGGCACACTGCGGGGCGGTCATGCCATGCCGGAACGTCCAAGCGCGGACTTCCTTCTCGCCGGCGGTGAAGTAGGTCGCAAGCCCGAGCAGCTTATAAGCACCACGGATGAGGTCGGAAACACCCGAGTCGGTCACACCTAAGGACTGCAGAAACTCAGTGGCCTCGGCGGGCGAGAGATCGCAGAGTTCGGCTTCGACCTGGGCGCAGATCACGACGGATTCGCAACCGTGTTGTTTGGCGATATGCGCCCGGACGTTGGCCACGTGCGGGTTCTTCGAGGAATCCGCCAGATCGGCCTCGGCGACATTGCACGCGTATAAGACCTTTTTGAATGAAAGCAGATTATACGACCGGAGGCGGGTGCGTTCGTCATCGCTGACTTCGAGCGAAGAGGCGGGCAGGTTTTCGTTCAGATGCTTGACCAAGCGTGCCAGTAATTCGACGTTGGCGATCGCATCCTTATCTTGGCTGCGTACTTTCTTCTGGTTGCGATCGAGCTGTTGTTCGGCGGATTGGATGTCGGCGAGGATGAGTTCGGTTTCGATGACTCCGATGTCCCGTACCGGATCGACTTTGCCCATGCTGTGCACGATATCGTCGTTATCGAAGCAACGCACCACGTGGATGATGGCATCGCATTCGCGGATGTTAGAAAGGAAGTCATTGCCTTTGCCTTCGCCCTTGGAGGCGCCCGCTACCAGGCCGGCGATATCAACGATATCAATCGTAGCGGGTATGACGACCTTGGTCCCGGCGATCTTCTGCAGTTCGACCATGCGGGCGTCTGGCACGAGCACGACGCCGACATTCGGTTCAATGGTACAGAAAGGGTAGTTCGCAGCCTCAGCCTTGCGGGAACGCGTGAGGGCGTTGAAGAGGGTGGACTTGCCTACGTTAGGGAGTCCGACGATGCCTGCCTGAGTCTTTGCCATGGAAAGTGCAACGTGGGCATCCGACCTCCCGAGGTCAAGAGCTGGGACTTGCCTAGGGGAGGGTTTCGGCGGCTTTTCTTAGCTCCGCCGTAGGGAGTACCGCTTCATCTTTCGTTCCTGGCTGGCCGCGCAAGAGTTTGACGACCGCGATGTGTCCTTGGAGTTCTTCGACTTTGAGCAAGGCGGTTGGGGCAAGTACTGGGTTCCGGCTTACAACAATATCCCCAGGACGGAGTCCGGCATTGGGCAACAGACTGATCGCAAGCAAGCCATCGGTCGGTTGGCTTGGCAGCATGAAACCGACTCTCGGGCTCCTAGGCGAACCTGCGGGTTTGGTGAAGGGGTGAAGCTCGGGCTGGTCATGGTCGGTAGTCGATGCCACTGGCGTGGCACAGCCTATCAACAGCAACGCAATCGCCAGGGCCGCAAGACGGTTCACTGCCGAGAAGAGCTACCGGGTTCGTCGACTGGCTTACCGATAAAGGCTGCCAGATTGCCGCCGGGAATCGCGCCGCCGGTGAGGAGGCCCGGAGTTTGGTCGGGCTTGTCATCTTCGGCGACGAATTGGTCGAAGCCAGGTCCGGACGTGTCGAGCTCGCCTTCGAACATGCCTTGAAGTTGGCGCATCCGGGTCGGGTGGCGCATCTTACGAAGTGCTTTGGCTTCGATCTGACGAATACGTTCGCGGGTGACTTTAAAGTGACGGCCGACTTCTTCGAGCGTGCGTTGGACGCCGTCGAGCAAGCCGAAGCGCAGGATGAGTACTTCCTTTTCACGTTCAGCCAGGGAGCGGAGGACGAAATCGATCTTCTCACGTAACAAGCGAGTCGAGGCTGTATCGCTTGGGTTTTCGGCTGACTTGTCTTCGATGAAGTCGCCCAGCGAAGTGTCTTCGCCGTCGCCGACAGGTGATTGGAGTGAGATAGGCTGTTGCGCCATCTTCATGATTTGTTGGACGCGATCGATGGCCATGTTCATCTCGTTGGCTACTTCTTCGGCGGTGGGCTCGTGACCGAGCTCCTGGGTGAGTTGCTTCTGGACCTGCATGACTTTATTCAGAGTTTCGATCATGTGCACCGGGATACGGATTGTCCGGGCTTGGTCAGCGATGGAGCGCGTAATCGCCTGACGGATCCACCAGGTGGCGTAGGTCGAGAATTTGTAACCGCGGCGGTATTCGAATTTCTCGACGGCCTTCACCAGACCCATGTTACCTTCTTGGATTAGGTCCGTGAAAAGCAGGCCGCGGTTCTGGTATTTCTTGGCGATGGAAATCACCAGACGAAGATTATGTTCGACCATTTCGGTTTTCGCCCGTTGCGCTTCGTCAAGGTGCTTACGCACATTACGAGACATCAGGATCAATTCAGCCGGAGTGAGGCGCCAGCGAAGTTCGATCTCGCGGGAGCGAGAGGCCGAAATCTCGGGTTTGCGCGCGAGCTTGGCCCGGACCGGTCCGCGGGCGACGATGGTCGGTTCGATGAGATTGCGGGAATCTTCGATGTCCCCCTTGATGTCCGGGAGTTCCAACCATTCTTCAAAAAGCTTCATCTTGAAGCAGAACTTACGCAAAATAACCTGACAGCCTTCTTTGCCGGCGAGTTCGAGTTTACGATAGGCTTCGCGCAGCTTGGGGCGCTTGGCATCGTCGATTTCGTTCAGGTATTTCTGCCAACCCTTGTCGAGGCGATCGCGGAGCTTGGAGCATTCCTCGGTCGCCTTGGGCAGCATCTTATAATAAGCGTCACGGGATTCGACCTTCTTATCGATGACGACTTTGTCGAAACGTTCTTCTTTACGCAGCACCTTGAGCGCCAGATCAAGCTGGTAGGGCAGCGTCAGCCAGATGGAGAAAAGGAAATCCTGGGCACGTAGTTCGGCGTCTTCGATGCGCTTGGAGATCTCGACCTCTTGTTCCCGGGTGAGTAGGGGCTTGTGGCCCATTTGCTTCAGGTAGACGTTGAATGGGTCGTACGGCGCATCGGCCGGTACGGTGCGGGCGGCTTCTTCTTCGGAGTCTTCGACTTTTTTGCGGTAAGTTTCAACTTCGTCTTCGTCGAGCAATTTGATGTCGAGGTTGTCGAGAATGTTCATGATATTCTCGATTAATTCTGGGTCGGTGGCGCTGTCTGGAATGATTTCGTTGATGTTCTGAACGGTTACGTACCCGTTTTTCTTCGACAGCACGACGAGCTGCTGGACTTTCTCGTTGATATCGCGACTGACGGTCAGAT
>CAILOT010000175.1:0-3932 GCA_903835965.1 uncultured Opitutia bacterium | reverse complement strand
CCTGCCATTCCAGCTCGATGCCGGCGCGGCGGAAAGCGTGCGTGCAGAATTCGCGGACCGTATACATCTTACCCGTGGCGATGACGAAATCGTCGGGCTGCTTATGTTGCAGGATTAGCCACATGCATTGCACGAAGTCGGGCGCATAACCCCAGTCGCGTTGGGCCGAAAGATTGCCGAGGAAGAGACAGTTCTGCTGGCCGTGCACGATATTGGCGACCGCTAGACTGATCTTACGCGTCACAAACGTTTCACCGCGCCGTTCGGACTCATGATTGAACAGGATGCCATTACTGGCAAAAATACCGTAAGCTTCGCGATAATTCTTCGTGATCCAATAGGCATAGATCTTAGCGACGCCATAAGGACTGCGGGGATAAAATGGCGTGGTCTCGGATTGCGGCACTTCGACGACCTTGCCGAAAAGTTCCGACGTCGAAGCTTGGTAGATCCTGACCTTCTTCTCCATCTTGAGGATGCGGACGGCTTCAAGGAGACGAAGCGTGCCGAGGCCATCGGTATCGGCGGTGTATTCGGGGACTTCGAAGGAGACCTTAACGTGCGACATCGCACCCAGATTATAAATCTCATCGGGCTGGACCTCGCCGATGATCCGGATCAGATTGGTGCTGTCCGTCAGATCGCCGTAGTGAAGCGCGATTTTTTTGACGTGAATATCACGAACCATATCGACCATGTAGAGATGCTCGATCCGTTCGGTATTAAAAGACGACGACCGACGGATGATCCCGTGGACCTCATACCCCTTGGCGAGCAGGAATTCGGCAAGGTAGGAACCGTCCTGACCGGTGATGCCGGTGATTAAGGCGCGTTTTTTCATGGTTGAGTTTGAGAGAAAATACGGGTCAGGAATTTTTGCCTTGGGCGATGATACGAGAGCTACTGTCGATTTTGGCGCCGAGACCCTCGATCAGCATCGCGCCGTGTTGCTTGAGGACGGCCATCTCGGGGATATTCCCGGAATTGCGGTCGCCCCCTTTGCAAAAAACCGCCTCACCGCCCAGGGCCTTGGCTTCCATGATCAGCTGATCCAGTGTCGCGCAGACGGAGCCATCCTTATCGATAGCCAGAACGGCACGATCAACGATGCGCAAGGCGGCCGTCACCGCCAAGCGTGTGTCCTGATCGATGAATGCCTTCCCCTTTTTAAGGGCCGCCTGGGCGTCGTTATTGACAATGACCCAAAGGACATCGCCCTGCGCCCGGGAGAGCTCGAGTAATTCGAGGTGCCCTCGGTGCATCGGGTCGAAATATCCGGAAGTGATAGCGATTCGCATGAGGAACAGGTCGGGCTTTGTTGCTTGATTTCTTGGCGGAAAATTGAGCGGTTGCGGGAAATAGAACTGCTTATTTTGCGTGAGGCACGCAGGCTACCGCACGTGAAGGCGTTCGATGCCGGCACGGACAGAAAAGTAAAATGTCGACCGGGAAGACCGGCGAAAAATCAGGCCTCAGGAGGAGGCGGAAGGAGCAGCGGGAAAAGTTCGAGCGCGCGGCTATTCCAGCGCTTAAGGCGGGTGAGGCGCTCGAGAACCTCGGGTGGGGTTTTGTCGGGGTGAACTCCGTCCAAGACCCGTTGCAGGGCGGGCGAAGCTTGCTCCAGGGCAGGCAGAACTTGGCTGCGCAAGAGAGAGACAAGTGACGAAGCTAAAGAGGGCGTGGGATGCCAGAGTTCGCGCCTTGAACCCTTTTCCTTGACCGACAGGATCATTCCCTGGTCTCGTAAGAACTTAAGTCCTTGACTGACAGAGCCTTTGCTCATTCCAAGCCTGCCTTGAATTAGGTCGAAATCCAGCGGTTTTAAGGAAATATAAAGCAGAGAATAGATTTCGGCGACGGAGCGCGGAACGCCCAAGATCCCGGCCATCCGGACAAAGATTTCGGCTAATTCGAGTTCATGAGGAGCTAATGGCTCAAAGTCGGGGCGACTCGTGCGACGTCCAGCGGTCTTTTCGAAGGGTGGCTTCATCATTCATCCCTATCGCAATAGGGATAAGATGTATCTTCATTAATTTTTGAACTCGAGCAAGTGGTAAATGTCAGTAACTCATAGATGCCGGGTCCGTCCAAAGAGATTGGCTGATCACTTTGAGATTTAAAATTATCCACCGTGGCGTCCCCTTGGGGATTCGAACCCCAGTTACTTCGATGAAAACGAGGTGTCCTGGACCGGGCTAGACGAAGGGGACGCTCGGTGGAAATTGGGAACGTAGGAAGGGAACCCCTTGGGTCAAGATTTTTGAAATGCGTCTAATAAAGGGGCTCCCGCCTCTCGAGGAGCCATAAACGTCGTCTAAAAATGGGCAGTTCGGGTAAGCTCTAAGTGCCCATAGCCGCCGGTAAGCATCAACGCCCGAACAAACTTCGGTCCTCGTAGGGGTTGGCAGACTTAGTGGCGCCGCGCTGTTCGGCATTCTTCGCCAAGACCCATCCACCCCAGGCGGCCGATCCTACGAAAAGGACGATCCCGAGAAGAATGATCCACTTGGGCGTCGGGACTACTGCCTCTGGTTCTTTTTTCAAATTCATGAGCGGTGAACTCCTAATATAATGCACTAAAACGGTCTTGGCAATCCAGCGGAATTTTTTACATATGTAATTACCCCTAGTCTTACCCCTCTCTGCATGAGCCCCAAGCAGAAGCCGCAGGTTGTTATCATTGCCGATGATCGAAGCTTAGCCGCGACGCTCAACGAACAATTAGTTAACGCCAGTTTCTCCCCACAAGTCTTCCACAAAGGCGCCACCGCCTTAAAATTCGTCGAGGAAAACCATACCCATTTGGTTCTGCTCGATCCGAGCCTGGCCGATATCGACGGCCTCTACCTCCTCGATAAAATCCGTCGCATCGGTTTTGCGCCGGCGGTCATTTTCCTTGGCTCTCAGCGTAACCCGACACACATCGCCCATGTCCTTGAAGCCGGTGCCGATGATTATATCGTGAAGCCTCATGCCGAAGAAGAATTAATCGCGCGGATGAAAGCCGTCCTGCGTCGCAGCGAAACCGCCGGAGATATTCGCCTGACGAGTAACGCCGACCTGTCGACGACCACGTTTTCCTTCAACGGCGCCGAAGTCCATCCGGAGCGTCTGGAATTGGTATTCGGGCCGGGACGACGCTGCAAACTCGGTCGTAAAGAACTTGGCATCCTTTATCACCTGCACGCCAATCCTGGCGTGATCATCAGCCGACACAGTCTCATCCATGCCGTCTGGGGCGTGCATGCCGATGTCCGTAGCCGTTCGCTTGACCAGTATATTGCCAAAATACGGGAGGCTTTTGGCCGCTTTGGCCGCTCGCTCGACTGTTTCCGCACCATCCACGGCATCGGTTACTGGTATGAGCCCGCCCCGCAGACCGGAGAGGGCGGGAGCCCCAAGAAGAGGCACGCTTGATTCCTGCAGATTAAAGGCACAATAAGAAGCACGATGAAAATCAAGTGCTACCTCAAACCCAGCTGCGGCTGGAGCAACGGCGTCCGGGCGATCATGCAGAAATACGCTTTGGCCTATGATGATATTGATATCATCAACAACCCGGCCAACTACGCGGAAATGGTCGAGCGCACCGGCCAGCGTCTTTCCCCGTGCGTGGAAATCGACGGTGTGATGTTACCCGATATTTCCGGCGCCGAAGTCGAACAATACCTACTCGCCCAAGGCCTCGTGAAGGCGAACGCCGAAGTTCCTGCCGTACCCACAAACGCTCCCTGCACGGATGCCGAGCATGAAAAAATGAAGGCGAAGACGATTCGTTTTTTCTAAGATGAAGAGGGGCTGGGGCAACTCGTTGATTGGTTGATCAGTGGGCCGGTGGGCTCAGAGAGATAAAGTGGCAATGAGACAGTGCAAGCAGGAGGGGGCACGTGGGCACGGGGAGAGGCAGATCGAGACAGTGCAAAGGTGCAAAT
>CAILOT010000174.1:0-13626 GCA_903835965.1 uncultured Opitutia bacterium | reverse complement strand
CAAAGGGAAACCGGAGACCGGATGATTGGCTAGGGGCATATTTCTCCCACTAACATTCCGGTCTCCCCTTGTTTCTGTATCGCCTGTCTTGGGTAGGGATGCGACGACGTCGCATCCGTTCGAAACCGAAGCGGGAAGTCGTCGGGTCTTAGCTAAGCCCAATCGAGATTCGTATACGCCGTCGCCCACGGACGCCACGCAGTGGCGCCCCTTGCCCACGCGTGTCCCCTCGCTTGGACGCTTTAGCGTCCAAGCGCAGCCTTCACGAGCTGATCGGCACTGGCACCGGCACCGAGTTTCGTCAGCGCGGTCCGCACACCCTTATCGGCATCGGCCGGCTTAAATCCAAGCGCGATAAGCGCGGCCATGGCATCGGAGGCCGGGGTCGGCGCAGCTGCCGAAGCCGCCGGCAAAGTCGAGACGACCGTTGCGCCCGGACCTTCCAGGCCGACCTTATCTTTCAGTTCCATGACCAAACGCTCGGCAGTCTTCTTGCCGATGCCCGGGCATTGCGAAAGCAAAGCTACATCGCCGCGCAGGATCGCATCACGGAGAATGGGCAAAGCCATCCGGCTTAAAATATTGAGCGCCATCTTAGGGCCGACACCGGAAACTTTCTCGACGAGCAAGCGGAAGAATTCACGTTCCTCGGCGACGGCGAAGCCGTAAAGCGCCTGACCATCTTCGCGAAAGACGTGGTGGATGAGCAGAAAGACCTCGGCGCCCAACTTAGGCAGACGCTCGGCGGTCGTGACCGGGACATTGACCTCATAGCCAACGCCGGAGGATTCGATGACCACGCGCAGGACGCTCGCTTCGATGAGTTTGCCGCGCAGAGAAACGATCATGAGGTGATGAAAGCGGGAAGGCGGCCAGAGTTAAGCCCGAATCTCGATGACGAAGCCTTTTAAGTAACGGCTTTCCGGAAAGTTCAACAGCACCGGGTGGTCGGCCGGCTGGGAAGTACGCTCTAGGACCACCGCCTCGCGCCGGGCGTCGGATGCGGCGGCTTCGATGACCTCGAGGTACATCTCTTCGGAAACGCGATGCGAACAGGAATAAGTCGCCAGGATGCCGCCGGGAGCCAGGAGCCGTAGCGCACGCAAATTAAGTTCCTTATAACCACGCAAGGCACCGTCGACCGAGTCTTTACTGCGGGCGAACGGTGGCGGATCCAGGATGATCAAGTCGAACGAGGCTTCGCGGTGTTCGGTGAACCAATCGAACACATTGGCGACTTCGAAAGAAGCGTTTAATCCATTACGTTCGGCCGCAGAGCGGGCGGCCGCGATGGCGTCTTCGGAAGAGTCGAGCCCAAGGACGCTCGTCGCACCAGCCTTGGCACAGGCCAGACCGAAGCCGCCTTGATTACAAAAAGCGTCGAGCACCCGCCGCCCCTTGGCGAGCTTGGCGACATTTGCATGTTGGTCGAGCTGGTCGAGGTACATCCCGGTTTTTTGGCCGCTGACGAGGTCGATCTTAACCTGCACGCCGCCGACTTCCATCCATGAAGGCTCCAGCACCTTGCCCGAAGCTGTGCGAATCTCGACGCCCATGCCTTCGAGTTTTCGCGAAGGCGCATCATTACGGATCACGATCTCGCGGGGCTTCAGTAAACGCTGCAAAATATCTAGGATTACGCCGAGTCGCTGATCGATGCCTAATGTCAGCGCCTGGACAGTGAGTAGATCATTATAACGATCGACGACCAAACCCGGAAGACTATCCGCCTCGGACCAGATCAGACGACAGACCGGTTTTCCAGCGCGACGTTGTACGGCGGCGGTGACCAGCTCTTCGAGCAAAGGCCCGTCGAGCGAAATGGGCCGACGCGAATAACGTCGCCAAGCAATCTGTGATTTTCCGTTCCAGAGACCTGCGCCGACGCAGCGACCTTTCACATCGCTCAATTCGACGCACTCACCGTCCTGCGGCGGCTGACCGGCAAAGTCGACTTCCCCGAGAAAGGCCCATGGGTGACCACGGAGGGCGCGCGCGGGACGTCCGGGGCGAATACGAATAGCTCTTAGCATGATGATTAATTAACCGCCCTCAACTTCGGCACCACCCATGCAGCCGTCAAGACTACGGGCAACCAAGCCGCCACGATGGGCGGCAGGGCTCCGCTCTCGCCAAAGGCGGAGCAAAGCGACGAAACGAAGAAGAAGACGATGAAAAGCCCGAAGATCTTGGCCACCCCGACCATCGGGCTGATACGCCCGCCGGTGACGGAAAAAGGGATGGCGACGGCGATGACGACCAAGCAGATCATCGGCGCGGACATGATGGCATGGTAACGCATGGCATAGGCGGCGTTACGACCGGTCGGATTGGAACCCGTCTGCGCAACGAAGCGGCTCACTTCGCGCAGTGACAACGTATCCGGTGCGCGCGTCGCAAACAGCATGACCTCTGGATCGTCGTCGTAATCGGGCACAGTCAGTTCCTGGAAACGAGGTTGCGATAACAAGGAGCCGGTCGCGGGATCGAAATGTAAATCGCGCCCCTCGCGGAAGGTCCATTGCCAGCGCCCGGCGACTTTCTTGAAATCGGCGAAACGAGCGGAAACCGTCCGGAGTTCGCGACCTTTCTCATCAAAGGAATGTACGATGACCTCGAAGGCCTGGCCGGTCGTCAGTCCCAGGCGAGTCATGAGCCAGAGACGATGGGCCTTGGTATTGTCAAAGGAGATGAAATCGCTCTGATTCGAAGGCAGTACCGCCCCGCCCTTCTTACGAAGAGCAGCGAATTGTTCGCGTTCGTGGATCTTCGTCTGCTCCTCGAGCGCATCAGGCACCCAATAGGCATTCAGCGCCGCGAGGAAACCGGCGAAAAACAACCCTACCGCCCAGAGCGGAGCGGTCAGGCGCCACATGCCGATACCGGCGGCACGAGCGGCGGCGAGTTCCTGATTTCTATTCATCGTCGCCAAGACAAAGATGACCGAAATCAGCAAAGAAATTGGAAGGAGCATCGACGTGAACGTCACCAAGGAAAGCCCGAGATAAGTCGAGATGGTCGTGAAAGAAGAGCCCCAGGAAAGGAATTCCGGTATCCAATTATAAGCCTCGGAGAGCATCAGCAACCCGCCAAAGCTCAGGAGGCACAAGGCGAACACCTTGACCCATTCCGTCAGTAAATAGCGATCGAGGATGCGCACTGGAACGAATGACAACACGGACGGCCTTTCCAGCAACCTCAAAGGGTGGGAGGGCGTACCTTGTTTACCGCCCAACCGGCCCGCTGTTAGGCTTAATCATATTGAAACCTTTGGCCGTATTCCCTGTATCAATTATAAGACCTTTACCCCAGGCCAAGACTTAGACCCGGCAAACCGACCACCCCCTCACACCATTTGCAAAAATTCATGCCGCGGACAGCTTATCATCTGAGGTTCTTACTTGTAGGCCTGATTGCCGCCTTACCTGAAGCTTCCCTTGCCGCCGACCCCAAGCCACTCGACTTCAACGAGGACGTGCGCCCGATTCTTTCGGAGAACTGCTTCTACTGCCACGGTCCCGACGGCAATAAACGCAAAGCGAAGCTCCGACTGGATATGCGAGAAGAAGCCCTCAAGAAAAAGGCTTTCGTGCCCGGCGACATCCATGCCAGCGAATTAATCAAACGCCTCTACTCAAAGGACTCGGAAGAAGTCATGCCCCCGCCTGACTCGCATCGCAGCGTGACGGAAGCCCAACGTGCCATCTTGAAACGCTGGATCGCGGAAGGTGCCGTCTACAAACCGCACTGGACCTTCGTTGCGCCCGTCCGCGCTCCGCTTCCCGCCAACGGAGAGAAAAATCCGATTGATGCCTTTGTGGTCGAGAAACTCGCCAAGGCCGGCCTGACGCTGTCACCCGAAGCCACCAAGGCTACGCTGCTCCGACGTCTCTCCCTAGACCTTACCGGCCTGCCTCCCTCGCCCGAAGAAACCGACGCCTTCCTCGCGGACTCGAGCCCCAATGCCTACGAGAAACAAATTGATCGCCTGATGTCGTCGCCCCACTACGGCGAACGTATGGCCCTGCCTTGGCTGGATGCTTCGCGCTATGCGGACAGCAACGGCTTCCAACAAGACGGTGATACCTTCCAATGGATCTGGCGGGATTGGTTGGTAAAAAACCTCAACGAAGACAAGCCCTTCGACCAGCTCAGCACCGAGATGCTCGCGGGCGACCTGTTACCCAACGCCACGCCCGAGCAAAAAATCGCGACCGCGTTCAACCGCAACCACATCCTCAACGGCGAGGGCGGCAATATCGCCGAAGAACAACGCTATGTGAGCCTCTTCGACCGGGTCGAAAGCACCACGACCACTTGGCTTGGCCTCACGGTCGCCTGTGCCCAGTGCCACGACCACAAGTACGACCCCATCACGCAAAAAGATTATTACCAATGGATGGATGCCTTCAATCACGTGAAGGAACGCGGCACGCCTGTCGGGGCCAAAACTCGCAGCGGCACCACGAGCCGCTTCCGCCTCGACACCACCGTCGTCGAATACCCTTCCGCTGAGCAGGCCGCGGAACTTGTGAAACTTCAAGCCGACTTCGACGCCAAGAACAAAGGACTCTTGGCTCTTCAAAACAAAGCCTTCGCGGACTGGCTGGTAAAACCAACCAAAGACAAAGGCATGCTGCCTAAGGAAATCGAGGCCTTGCTCACGCCGGAAAAGAAACGCAGCGTAGCGGAGAACAGACAACTCCGGGCCCACTACGATAAAGTCGTCTTCGTCGAAGAGCGGAAAAAAATCCCGGGCGTCATGGCGATCGATAAGGCCAAGGCCGCGCTCGACGGCTTCCGGGGCGACACCCTTCCACGCGTGATGGTGATGTCCGATGACATGCCTCGAGATACTAACATCCTCGACCGCGGCGCCTACCTTGCGAAAAAAGACAAAGTCACCTTTGATGCCCCCGGCTTCCTTCCGCCGCTACCGAAAGATGCCCCCAAGAATCGCCTCGGCCTCGCGCAGTGGCTCTTCAGCCCAGAGCACCCGCTCGCCGCGCGCGTGCAATTGAATCGGCAATGGCAACAGCTCTTCGGCAAGGGCATCGTGCGCACCTCCGAAGACCTCGGTGTCCAGAGCGATCGGCCGACCCACCAGGAGCTTCTCGATTGGCTTGCCGTCGAATTCCGCGAGTCTGGATGGAAGTTGAAGGCCCTTCAGAAACTTATTCTCACGAGCAAAACTTATCGTCAGTCCAGCCACGTCACGCCCGAACAGTTGCAAAAAGACCCCGAGAATAAACTGCTCTCGCACGCACCTCGACTTCGGCTGCCTTCGATGGTCCTGCGCGATGTTGCCTTAGCAACCAGCGGTTTACTTAACGCGAAAATCGGCGGTGTCCCCGTCTATCCTTACCTGCCGGACAGCCCCTGGGAAAGCCTCGCCATCACCAAGGAACGGGATTTCACCTACCCGACTTCGCATGGCACGGACCTTTATCGCCGGTCGCTCTACACCTTCTGGCGACGCACCATCGCGCCCGTGAACATGTTCGATAGTTCGGCCCGCCAGACCTGTCGCGTACGTACCGCCACGACCTCATCACCGCTCCATGCGCTGACCATGCTGAACGACCCCACCTGGGTCGAAGCCGCCCGCTTCCTGGCGCAACGTGTAACCAAAGAAGGCGCGACTGATGAGGCTCGCTTGTCCCGGGCGTTCTCTTTGGTCCTCGGTCGCGCGCCCTCAGGTAAAGAACCTGCGATCCTTACCCGCATGCTGACCAATCAACGTAAAGTCTACGCGGCCGACCCCAAAGCCGCTGACGCCCTTATCGCCATCGGTGAGAGTAAAACTGACGCTACGCTTCCGACTCCTGAATTGGCGGCGCTTACCGCCACTTGCCTTGCGCTCTACAATCTCGACGCCGCCGTCACCCGCGACTGAACAATCATGGACTTCGAACTCTCTCCCACTGAATGGCGTAACCGCCTGTCGCGTCGTAGCTTTCTGAGTGCCGGCATCCAAGGCATCGGCTCCGTCGCCCTGGCCTCGTTGCTTGCCCGCGACCTTAAGGCCGCGAACAATCCCATCGGCGGTCTACCTGGTCTGCCGCATTTTGCCCCCAAGGCTAAGCGTATGATCTGCCTTTGGCAGGGCGGCGGCCCTTCACATGTCGACCTCTTCGACCACAAGCCGCTGCTGGCAAAGATGGCGGGACAAGAAATCCCGGCGAGCGTGCGCGGTGACACCCGCTTGTCCGCGATGTCGAACAGCTATCCGCGCTATAACTGCGTCGGAGCCATCAAGCCTTACAAGAAGTGGGGCCAGAGCGGCGTCGAGCTGAGCGAGATGCTTCCTTACACCGGTGCCATCGCGGATGACATCTGCATCGTGCGCTCGATGAACACCGAGGCGGTGAACCATGCGCCAGGCGTGACGTTTTTCATGACCGGCTCGCAGATTCCGGGCCGTCCGTCGATGGGTGCTTGGTTGTCTTACGGACTGGGCACGATGAACGAAGACCTGCCCTCCTACGTGGTCATGACCTCGTCGGATACGGCCAAAACCTGCGGTCAACTCTTCTTCGAGCATTATTGGTCCAACGGTTTCTTACCCGGCAAACATCAAGGCGTCCGCTTTCGCGGCGTCGGCGATCCGGTCCCTTACGTCAACAACCCTGGAGGCATCAGCCGCGAGGCACGCCGCACCATGCTCGACGACATGCAGGCGCTGAACCGCGAGCACTTCGGCGAAGTCGGCGATCCGGAAATCGATACGCGCATTTCGCAATACGAGATGGCCTTCCGTATGCAGGCCTCGGTGCCCGACTTGCTCGACTTCAAAAATGAGCCGAAATCCGTGCTCGAAATGTATGGCCCCGATGTCCTCAAGCCGGGAACGTTCGCCAATAACTGCCTCATCGCCCGTCGCCTGGCCGAGCGTGGCGTACGCTTCACGCAACTGATGCACTCCGGTTGGGATCAACACGGGAATCTTTTCAGCGGCCAGCTGGCACAGCAGTGCCTCGACACCGACCAAGCCAGCGCGGCCCTCGTCAAGGACCTCAAACAGCGCGGCATGCTCGACGACACCTTGGTGGTCTGGGGCGGAGAATTCGGCCGCACGCCTTTCGGTCAAATGCGACAAGGTTTCAAAGCGGAGCCTACGGGTCGCGATCACTTCGGTCGGGCCTACTCATGGTGGCTCGCCGGCGGCGGCGTAAAGGCCGGACATGTCCACGGGGCCACGGACGAGTTCGGCTGGAATATCACCAAGGACTCCGTTCATATCCATGATATGCAGGCGACCCTGATGCACCTCTTCGGCATCAATCACGAGGCCTTGCTTTTCCGCTATCAAGGCCGTCAGTTCCGCCTGACCGACGTCCATGGGAACGTCGCCAAGGGCATCTTAAAACAGGCCTGAACCCGCCTTCGGACAGGGTAAGCCGGCCGGGATGGCCTTTTTAACGCTTTTCCCCTTGCCCCCAACCCCTCCTGCCCTTTTCTCCAACCTTCCACCCACCTTACGGCCATGACCCAGCACAACAGTTTTAAAACCGGCGGTTCCTCTTCAGGCACCAAGCGCAACGTCTTGAAGCGCTTTGAACGCGTGGAATTGCTCAAAAAGCGCGGTACCATCAAGGATATCAAGCGCGTGACCAAGCTTCCAAAGACCAAACCTGACGCCTAAGTCCGGGTTTCGTTCCTTTGCGAAAAGCCCACCCGGACAACCGGGTGGGCTTTTTGTTTTTACAGGACCAAACCCACGCTCGCCAGTCCACCCCCCTTCTCACCACCCTCTTACTTTCGACCGCTATGGAAAACCCTCGGCAGAAATATCGCCCCTTCGAGACCGTGAAGCTGCCCGATCGGCGCTGGCCTGACGCCCGTCTCGAGCAAGCTCCGCGCTGGTGCTCCGTCGACCTCCGCGACGGCAACCAAGCCTTGGCGATCCCGATGAACGTGACAGAGAAGCACGAGATGTTCCAGATGCTTTGCCGTATCGGCTTCAAAGAAATCGAAATCGGCTTCCCTTCCGCTTCTGACACCGAGTTCGCTTTCACCCGGGAGTTGATCGAAAAGAAACTGGTTCCCGAAGACGTCTCCGTCCAAGTACTCGTCCAAGCGCGCGAACATCTGATTCGGCGCACGCTCGAATCGCTGAAAGGCGCCCACCGAGCGATTGTCCACCTCTACACGCCGACCAACCCCGCCCAGCGCGACATCGTCTTCGGGCTCTCGAAGGCGCAAGTTCTCGAGATGGCGGTGAATGGGACCAAACTCATCCGCGAACTCACCGAAGCGCAGCCCGAGACGCATTGGCAATTGGAATTCAGCCCTGAGACGTTCGTGCTCACCGAGCCCGATTACGCCCTCGAGGTCTGCGAAGCTGTGGCCGCGGCCTGGGGCGCCTCTGTCCAAAAGAAGATCATCCTGAACCTGCCGCTGACCGTCGAAGCCGGCACACCCAATACGCACGCCGACCAGATCGAGTGGTTCTGCCGCCATCTCAGCAACCGCGCGATGGCCATCGTCTCATTGCACACGCACAACGACCGCGGCACCGGCGTCGCCGCGACCGAACTCGGCATGATGGCGGGCGCGGACCGCGTGGAAGGCACGCTCTTCGGCAACGGCGAGCGCACGGGCAACCTCGATATCGTCACCGTCGCGCTCAATCTTTTTTCGCACGGCATCGATCCGCACCTGGATTTCCGCAATCTCTCCGCGATCCGCGAGGTCTACGAACGCGTGACCCGCATGAGCGTGCACGACCGCCATCCTTACGGCGGCGACCTCGTCTTCACGGCCTTTTCCGGCTCGCATCAAGATGCGATCAAGAAAGGCATGGACCGTCGCGCCAAACAAGGGGCAGCCGCTCATTGGGAAGTCCCCTACCTCACCATCGATCCGATGGATATCGGCCGTTCGTACGAGGCCATTATTCGTATCAATTCGCAAAGCGGCAAGGGCGGCGTCGCCTACATCCTGGATCGCGAATTTGGTTTCGACCTGCCGAAGCTCATGCACCCCGAGGTCGGTAATGCCATCGGGAAATATGCGGACAAATTAAGTAAGGAGCTCTCGCCTGCGGAAATCCATGAGCGCTTCCGGCTGGACTTCGTCAATGTCGCCAGCCCGCTCGAGCTTATCAGTTTCAGCTCCGCGCCGGTCAGCAAAGAAGCCGTGAGCTGTAAGGCCGAAGTCCGTCGCGACGGTAAGATCCTGATCCTCGAAGGCCAGGGCAACGGCCCGATCAGCGCCTTGGTGCACGCCCTTGAATCCAAGGGTTGGGCTAATTTCTCGCTGAAAGATTATCGCTCACATGCGCTGACGGCCGGCTCGGAATCTTCCGCCGCCGCCTACGTCTCCCTGCAGTCCAAGGATGGCCGCACCGTCTGGGGTTGCGGCGTCGACGCGAACATCGAGCTCGCTGGCCTCAAGGCTCTCGTCAGCGCGGCTAACCGTTTGACTTTATGATTATCGAGACCATCGCCGCGACCGACATCGAAGCCGAACGCACGCGAGGTTCTCTCCTTCTGGACGTGCGTTCCGCCGCCGAATTCCGCGGAGGCCATGTGCGCACAGCCATCAATCTTCCGCTGGAACTCGTGACTGTCGCCAAAGTCGCCGAACTCCGAGGCGGCGATGCCGCCCGACACGTCGTGCTCCTCTGCGCGGCTGGCAAACGTGCCACGGTTGCGGCCGAACGAATCTCCGGAAAAGGCCTGCATCTCCTCGTAGTTTCGGGCGGAACCGCCGCATGCGCGAAGGCCGGCTTGCCTCTGGATAAATCTTCGAATGGCGTCATCTCCATCGAACGCCAAGTCCGCATCGCCGCGGGCATGCTGGTTTTCGGCGGCGTGATGCTCGGCGCCAACGTCCACCCCAGCTTCTACGGCCTCAGTGGCTTCATCGGCGCCGGCCTGATCTTCGCCGGTGTCACCGACTGGTGCGGTATGGGGCTGTTGTTAGCGCGAGCGCCGTGGAATAAGTGATTGGTACAGGGGGCACGTGGGCAAGGTGACACGGTGACAAGGGGAATCCAAGAGGCTCAGTTGACCAGAGGCTCGGAGGCTCAGAAAACGCAGCACTACCTTAGGTAGGGATGCGACGACGTCGCATCCGTTCGAGACCGAGGCCGGGAGTCGCCGGGCCTTAGCCTGGGGCGGATGATATCCCTATCTGCCCCGCGAACGGACGTGATGGTGATCACGTCCCTACCCCAGACGCCTTCCCGCCACCTGCCACCTGAAACGAGTCTCTCACCTTTGCACCTTTGCACAGGAGCAAGGCTCCGATTTGCACTTTTGCACTTACACACCCCGCCCACATGCCCCCTACTCGAAGGCTTTGCCTTCGCTCGACTTTTGGTCATGAAGGGGTAGAACTTCTACATGTCCAAAAAGTCCGCCAAGCACACCCAATTTCCTGATTTCCTAAAAGAACTGCTCGAGGCGAAGTCCCCGACGGGTCACGAGTTTGCGGCCCAGAAGGTCGTCGATAGCTACGTTGAAAAATCTGCGGATAAATATTCCAAAGACGCGCTCGGTAATCGTATCGCCGAACTCAAGGGCAACGGCGGACCGACGCTAATGTTCGCCGGCCACATCGACGAGATCGGCCTAATCATCTCGCACGTCGACGACAAGGGCTACCTCTATTTCGAATTCCTCGGCGGCCACGATCAAGTAATTCCTTCTGGTCGTCGCATCCACATTCTCACCCGCAATGGTCCCGTGCTCGGCATCACTGGCAAGCGTGCCGTCCATCTGCTCTCGCCCGAAGACCGCAAGCGCGTGCCGGAACGCCACGACATGTGGATCGACATCGGCGTGACCAACCGCACCGAAGCGCTTTCTATCGTTCGTATCGGTGATCCGGCAATCTATACCGACGGCCCAGAAATCTTGCGCGGCAGCATCGGCGTGGCCCGAGCGTTCGACGACAAAGCGGGCGCTTACGCCTGCATGGAAGCTTTTCGCCGCCTCGCGAAAGAGAAGAATCTCGCGGCGCGGGTGGTTTCCGTCGCCACGACGCAGGAAGAAATCGGTACACGCGGCGCTCAAGTTGCCGCCCAAGGCATCAGCCCCGATGTCTCCATCGCGGTGGATGTCGGCCATGCGACTGATCATCCGGACGCGGACAACCGCAAGTTCGGCCGCTTCACGCTTTCAGGCGGTCCGATCATCGCCCGCGGCCCGAATATCAACCCCGTCGTCTTTGATCACCTCGTCGAAGCGGCCGAATCTCTTGGCATTCCTTATCAGATCGGTGCCGAATCCCGGCCCACCGGTACCGATGCCCGTGCAATCCAGATGGCTAACGGCGGCGTCGCCTGCGGCCTGGTTTCGATTCCTCTCCGCTACATGCACACCCCGGGTGAAGTCGTCGACCTCGCTGTCGTCGAGCAAACCGTCCAACTCCTCGTCGAGTTCGCCTGCCGCGTGAAGAAGAAGCAGAGCTACGCGTGGTAAACGCGTAAGCCAGGGGGGCACGTGGGCACGGTGACACGTGGACAAGGGGAGAAACACTGCATCGGGTAGGGGCGCGACTGCGTCGCGACATAGAGCGCCCATTGTCGGGTGGCGGGTGGCAGCCCCGGGTGGCAGGTGGCGGGTGTACTATTTTCAGGTCCCAGGTCTCGGCCATCGGGTATCAGGTTCAGGTCTTCAGGTTCAGGTACAGGTCCAGGGCCTGCCACCCGCCACCTGTCGCCGCCACCCGCCACCCGAAACGAGTCACTCACTTTTGCACCTTTGCACAGGAGCATCGCTCCGGTTTGCACTTTTGCACGGCTGCTCAGCACCCCTACCCCCACCCCTACCCCTACTCCTATTTGGTTCTCATATTTGCACTCTACGCCTCCTGCCCTTTACTCACGCCATGCCCTCCCCTGCCATCGTCTGGCTTCGTCTGGACCTACGTCTCACCGACAACCCATCGCTCGAAGCAGCGGTGAAGCATGGTGGCCCAGTCATCCCGGTGTTCATCCATGACCCTGAGGCCGAAGGACATTGGCAGCCCGGTGGCGCGTCGAACTGGTGGCTGCACCACGCTTTGGAAGATCTCGCCGAGCAGTTCGAAAAAACGGGTACGACCCTCATCATCCGTAGCGGCGATTCGCTCGCCGAACTCAAGCAGCTCGTCAAAGAAACCGGAGCGGAACTCGTCACATGGAATCGTCGTCATGAGCCCCTGATCATCGCACGCGATACCCAAGTGAAGACCTCACTGCGCAACGCCGGCCTCAAAGCAGAGTCGTTCAACGGCAACCTCCTGCACGAACCGCATCTCGTAAAAACCCTCGCCGGCAATCCCTTCCAGGTCTTCACGCCCTTCTGGAAAAACTGCCTAGCGAACCTCAAGTTCGGCATCCCCCTCAAGGCCCCGAAGAAGCTGATGCCTTTTGAGAAGCCTTTGAAGTCAGTTGCAGTCGCGAAGCTCGGCCTGCTCCCGAAGATCAAGTGGGACGGCGAGTTCCTCGCGGCATGGGACCCGACCCGTAAAGGCGCCGAGAAACGCCTGAAGGACTTCGTCGCCGCCCCGGTGAAGAATTACCCGACCAACCGCGACATCCCCAAACTCGACGGCACCTCGCGCCTTTCGCCGTACCTGCACTTCGGTCAGATCTCGCCGCTCGAGATCGTCGACGCCGTGCGCACCGCCGGACACCTCGGCGTCAAGGGTGGCGACAAATACGTGGCCGAGGTCGGCTGGCGCGAATTCTCCCAGCACCTCATCCATCACTTTCCCGAGACCCCGGATCGTCCACTGCGGAGGGAGTTTGAAAAATTCCCGTGGGCGCCGGATAAGAAGCTTCTGCGTGCGTGGCAGATCGGCCGCACTGGTTACCCGATCGTCGACGCCGGCATGCGTCAGCTCTGGCAGACCGGCTGGCAGCACAACCGCGTGCGCATGATCGCCGCCTCCGTGCTCGTGAAGCACCTCCTCCAACCCTGGAATGCAGGCGCCAAGTGGTATTGGGACACCCTCGTCGACGCCGACCTCGGCGCGAACACCATGGGCTGGCAGTGGGCGGGTGGCTGTGGTGCCGACGCCGCTCCGTATTTCCGCGTCTTCAATCCCGTTCTCCAAGGACTCAAGTTCGACCCCGATGGCGACTACGTGCGCCGCTGGGTGCCTGAACTCGCCAAGTTACCCGCCGAGTGGATTCACAAGCCGTGGGAAGCCCCCATGCATGTTCTCGCCGAAGCCGGCATCAAACTCGGTAAAGATTATCCCGTGCCGCTCATTGGGCTAACGGAAGGAAGAGATCGCGCGTTGGCGGCACTCAAGGCCTTACGGCCTTGAGTGGTGACACGTGGGCAAGTTGACACGGTGACAAGGGGAGATGCATTTCCCCGAGCCCCCATGTCCCCTCGAAGGCTACGCCTTCGTAGGTAGGGCTGCACGCGGTGCTGACCCACCCTAAGCTAAACAAAAAGGGCGGCCGAAGCCGCCCTTCTCTTTTATTCAACCATCTCTAGTTCAGACCTTCTTTTCTTTCTGCTTGCGGCGACGGATCGCAGCGGCGGCCAAAGCCAGAGCACCGACCGCGAAGCCGTAGGTCGAAGGTTCCGGTACCGCGGTGAGCGTGATATCGCCGGTGCCCGAATTATAAGACATCGACCACAGGCTATTATGGATTCCGGTGTTATCCGAAGTCGT
>CAILOT010000173.1:0-2548 GCA_903835965.1 uncultured Opitutia bacterium | reverse complement strand
TCGGCTGACGGCGCGGTATCTGCCGAACCTTTTCCGGCCGCGGTATCTGCGGCCCAAGCATTCATGCCTAACCCAAGAGCAAAGAAAAGAGGTGAGAACTTCATGGCGGTCAGGAGCCCGGAGACGTGAGAACATCCACCAAGGTAGATTTCTCGATGACGGGGGCCAATACCGAGAGATCATCGGCCAAGCCTAAGATTTCGTTAAATTGGGCGGACTCATCGCTGGCGAGCAATGCCCGGGTCTGTCTAATCAAAGACTCTTCCGAAGATTCTTTAGTCAGGAAAATGGTGACCAAACAGGCGGCCGCGGCGGTGGTGATCCAAGAACTCCAACGGATGACGTTGGCGCGACGGCGTTTAACCTGAACTTCCTCGACGACTCGGTCCGCAAACCCAGGAACGACCACGGCAGCCTTGCGAGTTAGCGCGGCCGAGAGGTCTCGTTCGAAGGTGGATTGATCGGAGTTATCCATAGTTCAGTTCGATAGGTTAAACACCGTAGAAACGGCGAAGTTGCAGAGATTAAGCGGGTCCATAAAAGTCCTTGAGGAGCTCGCGGAGTCGGGCACGGGCGCGATGTATCCAAGTTTTGACCGAAGAAACAGGCGCGTCCATGATTTTGGCGATATCTTCATAGGCTAACTCCTGCTGCACGACCAAGAGGATAGCCGTCCGCTGCTCGGGGGGAAGCTGCGCAATCGCCCGCTGAAAGGCCTCGTCAAGCTCGTTTAGCCTACGAACGGATGTTTGGCTTTGATCACCTGGTTCTGGGGTCGAATCTAGGGCTGTGGTCGGCTTACGGCCGCGTCGCCGCCATTCGTTTAAAACCAAGTTCCGGGCGATATGGATCAAGTAAGTGCTGAGCTTGGCCTCAGGCCGCCAGCGATTCGACGCCCTATAAAGGCGAATAAAGACCTCCATTGCTAACTCCTCCGCCGTGGCCTGCGAGCCCACCTCGCCCCGTAAATAGCCTACTAAGCGGGGGTGATGTCGGTGAACCAAAAGTCGGAGTGCATCGTCATCTCCGCCTGCCACCAGAAGCATGAGCCGCTTATCCTCCACATCATCGGGGAGTAGCGGCTCTTCCTGGGACATCTTCAAAGTATAACTCCTTTTTGGGGGTAAAGTTTCAAGAGATAACGAGCTTATCGCAAGCCGCTAGGCTCCGGACGGACACGAACCGCGAAGGATCGGAGCGTTTGCAGGAAAAACTGTTCCATGGCTGCCACCGACTGGTAACTAAGTTCGAGTCGGGCGCGGGCCTCTTCCAGATATTCTACGGCCAAGGCGACCTGGGCACCGCACTCCGGATGCACACGTCCCATAAGCCGGAGACGTTCTTCGATTGAAACCAACATTCGATGCCGGACCCCGCGACGAACCGACGCCTCATGGGCTTCCTCGATTTCATCCTCATCGTCATCCGTAGGCGGAGGCGGTGGCGCATCTTTAAGGGCTTCGTCGACAAAGAGTTCCTGCAAGACCTCGAAGCGCGCGCACAAGGCATACAGCGGAATAAATACCTCCGTCACGCGGGAAGTCGGGCTACTTGGGCCGTTCACCATCCTGGTCATCAGTCGATCGAATTCCCGCAACCAGTCTAACCAAGCCGGATCGGTAACCGCCGAAGCCAGGCCGCCGATATGGAAACGCAAGCAACGGCTCAGGATTGTGGCCATGACGCGATAGTAATTGGTCGTCTGTAAGACGATCAAAGTGCCCGGCGGCGGCTCTTCCAAAGACTTGAGGAAAGCGTTCGCCGCCGAAGATTCAAACCGGTCAGGCTCATGAACAATGACAACCCTCCGCGCGCCGACGGAGGTCAGCCGAAGTCCAGCGACCACCTGTTGCGTAGTATCGATATTAATACGTCGCGATTTTTTTGCAGGACGAAGAACGCGGCAATCCGGACTCTCGACGGGGTTACCATCGTCCAGATGGATGGCGGCTAATTTTTCCGCCGCTTTTTCGAGCAACACATCGTCCGCCCCCGTCAATAAAACGGCATGCGGCATCCGGCCTTCGGCGCGAGCGCGCAAAAGAACCTTCAAGGCGGGCAGATCCGCGAGGTCAGAGGAAACGGCGTTGGACTTCATGCCAGATTATCTCGGAGATTTTTTCGGGAGTTTGCGCGGCATCGACCACGAAAAAGCGGCGGGGTTCAGCTTGGGCCAGCGCATGATACATCGCCCTGACCCGCTGATGAAAGCCGACCTCTAAAGCCTCGAATCGGTCATGCTTTCCATGATCCCGCAAAGAAGCGCGGCCGAGGCCATGCGCCGGATCGAGATCAAGCAGGATGGTCAGATCCGGATAGACGGAACCGCAGGCCAATCGATTAGCGGCATCAATAAGACTTCGCTCCAAGCCGCGACCGGCGGCCTGATAAGCTACCGTCGAATCAATGAATCGATCGCACAGGACGACAGAGCCGGCGGCTAAGCTCGGCATTATAACCTCGCTGACGAGCTGAGCCCGACAGGCGGCGAAGAGTAGCGCTTCGGCTTGGGGCACGATCACTGAACCAGGTTGCTTTAAGACCGCCC
>CAILOT010000172.1:0-46294 GCA_903835965.1 uncultured Opitutia bacterium | reverse complement strand
GGGTGCAAGTCGGTCCGGTCTATAAGTTGCCTCTGACGAAGAAAGTCGGGAGGTTGCCCGTGCCGGATGCCTTCTGGATGATCTTATCCGAGTACAAAAAAGATGCCCATGGCCTGCGCGCCATCGCGTACCTGGTGCCCCATGTCGAGGTGTGGCGGGATAAGGAACTGACCCGATACATCGTTAGCATCCGGCAAGTGGAAAACCTCACGGGTCTGAACTTCTTCCCGCAACTTTCGCGAGAGACGCAAGACCGCCTCGAGTTACGACCGGCGGCGCGGGCCTGGTAAGCCTCGGGCTAGGTCGCTGGCGTGAAGCAGGCAGACGCAATCCGAACCATCAGTCGTAGAGAGCCAAAGGAAAGGAAGTTTCGGCCAGGCCCGATGCATCGCCGCCTGAAGGCCGCCGACTTCGATGACCAAGATCCCGTGAGGCTTTAGCAAATCGCGAGCTTGCACGAGCAGATTGCGGATTACGTCTAATCCGTCTTTGCCGGACACGAGCGACAGCTTGGGTTCTTTTTTAAATTCTGCTGGGAGGCGACGATATATCCCCGTCGGCTCATAGGGCGGATTACTTAAGATTAGGTCGAACTTCGGGCCTTTCGCCAAGGCCGCCATGACGTCCGTTTCGTGAAGCTTCACGCGCTTGGAGAGCTTGTAGTCAGCGACGTTAATCTTGGCGACTTCGAGGGCGTCGGCGGAGAGATCGGTGGCATGCACAACGGCTTGAGGAAACCGCTGGGCGAGCAAGATGGCTAGGCAGCCGGAACCCGTGCAAATATCGGCCACATGCGTGACCTGCTTGGTCGGCGGTAACCATTGCGGAATGGCTTCAGGAATGAGCTCGACGAAATAAGACCGTGGGATGATCACGCGCTCGTCGATTTTAAATCTCAAACCGCCGAGCCAGGTCTCTCCCACGAGGTAGCCGGTCGGGATGCGTTCAAAGACGCGGCGATGGATGAGATTAAGGAAGGCGCTTTTCTCTTTCAAGTTTAGGTCGCGCGCGAAACAGCGGGGCAACTTTTCCCACGCCAGGCCGGTGGCGTGCCCTAAGAGCGTGAGCGATTCTTCTTCCGCGCTGACGAATCCTTGCCCGTGGGCGATGCCAGCTGACTTGAAAAGCCGATTGGCAAAGCGCAAACAATCACCGCCCGTCTTTAATCGTGCGAGCTGAGCCGGGTTCGGGCGCGCGGGAGCGCTCATTGAAGCGAACGATCGCTTAGGTGAGCGGAGCCGCTGACCAGAGTTCCTTCGGGGTGCGCTCGAAGAAGTCTTCGAGGTATTTCGTGGTCGCGCCGCCCTGACGGAAGACGGGGTCCTTCATGATCGCACGGCAGACCGGGATGGTCGTATGGATCCCGCGGATGATGTATTCACCCAAGGCGCGGTGCATCCGGTCGAGCGCCTTCTGACGGGTCGCACCAACCGAGATGAGTTTGGCCACCATCGAATCGTAAAGCGGAGGAATGACGTAACCTGAATAGCAATGAGAGTCGACGCGCACGCCGTGGCCGCCCGGGGTGTAGTACAGCCCAATCGTGCCTGGGCTGGGGGTGAAATTACGCGCGGGGTCTTCGGCGTTGATGCGACACTCGATGGCGTGACCGGATATCTTGATATCCTTTTGGCTCAGCTCGAGTTTTTCGCCGCAGGCGATGAGGATCTGACGACGCACCAAGTCGATATCGGTCACTTCTTCCGTGACCCCGTGTTCGACCTGAATCCGGGTGTTCATCTCCATGAAGTAATACTTACCGTTGCGATCGACCAAGAATTCCAGCGTCCCGGCGTTTTGGTAGCCGATGTTTTCAGCCAGGCGCACGGCGACCTTGCCCATCTCTTCGCGTAATTTCGGAGTCAGGAAAGGGGAGGGAGATTCTTCGATGAGTTTCTGGTGACGGCGTTGGACGGAGCAATCGCGCTCACCTAAGTGGATGACCTTGCCGTGTTCGTCGGCCAGAATCTGGAACTCGATATGGCGAGGTTGTTCGATATATTTTTCGATGTAGACTGAGCCATTACCGAAGGCGTTTTCAGCTTCGGCCCGGGCGCTTTCGAATTCTTTGGCGAAGGAGGCAGCGTTATGGACGATGCGCATCCCTTTGCCACCGCCACCGGCGACGGCTTTGATGATCACGGGGAAGCCGATACGTTGGGCTTCTTTAATTGCTTCACGTTGGTTGTCGACGGGCCCGTCGGTACCGGGGACGGTTGGCACCTTGGCTTTCGCTGCGGTCTGCTTGGCGACCGCCTTGTCGCCCATCAGGCGAATGGCTTCGGGGCGTGGACCGATAAATTTGATATTAGCCGCCGCGCATTTTTCGGCAAAACCGGCGCGCTCCGACAAGAAGCCGTATCCCGGGTGGATGGCGTCGACATTGGTGATCTCGGCCGCGGAGATGATGCGGTCTTCGCGAAGATAAGAATCCTTGCTGGGTCCGGGTCCGATGCAGACGGCTTCGTCGGCGAGTTGGACGTGCAAGGATTGTTCGTCGGCCTGGGAATAGACGGCGACGGTCTTGATGCCAAGTTCGCGGCAAGCGCGGATGACGCGAAGGGCGATTTCGCCGCGATTGGCGATAAGGATTTTATTCATGCTCGGACTTCGGGGTTCAGCCGACCTTCACGCGGAAGAGGGGCTGGCCGAACTCGACCGACGTGCCGTTCGCAACCAAGCACTCGACGATGGTGCCGGCGATTTCGGATTGAATTTCATTCATCACCTTCATCGCCTCGATGATGCAGACAACGGAGTCGGCTTTGACGGGCGAGCCCACGGTCACAAAATTTGGGTTATCAGGGGATGGGGTGGCGTAATAGGTGCCCACCATTGGGGAGGTAATCAGCTTGATGCTCGGGTCGGCTAACGCGACGACCGGGGCGACCGGGGCGGCTACCACAGGGGCTGGGGCGACTGGGGCGGCTACCACAGGGGCCGGGGTGGGTGCCGTTGAGGGAGCCGAAGCCACCCGTCCTGGTACATCGCGCTTGATGCGGAGTTTGAATTCTTGGTCTTGGATTTCGAATTCGGAAAGGTCCGACTTCTTCATTAAATCCACGACTTGTTTGATCTTATTGAGGTCCAAGGGTGTATCCTCCGTGAGGGGGTTAGGCCTTTCTGATACAGGGTAACGGGGGGGTAAATCAACCCCTCATTCCAAAATACTGCGGGGTATCTTACCTAACTCATTGTCTTTGTTAGACTTAATAATGTCTTTCAACTCAGGAATGGCACGGGTGTCCGGCTCTAAAATAGGCCCTTTTACCCTAATTTTTGTTAGGCCAACCAACGTACGGTTTAGGTTAAGTAAATCCTTGAGGGCGAAGCCTTCTTGGCGGGGTAGGGAGAAATCGCCTTCAAAGTTAACGGTAGATTTTAGCAGGTTGATTTCCCCAACCATAGTTAAGCGCGCTTGGGGTCCGGAAATAACTAGATCTGGGAAATAGGCGGTGCCATCGAGGCAGCCCAATTGACCTTTGGCGTCGGTGAGGCCGTAGGTGGTCGCATCAACTCCAAAGACCTCTAAAACACGCGAAATACCCCCTAAAATCCGAACTTTACGAAGCTCTGGGTTGTGCAAGCGGAAGTCCCCTAAGCCCCGAAGCAGTCGAGGATTTTGGAGATTAATCTTTCCGGTAAGGTTCAGGTCGAGGGTTGCGCCCGAGGGCTTGGGGAAAGCAACCCCGTCTGGTGGTTTCATGCTTTGACCCGTTGTCGGGTCCATCAGGCTAATAATCTTTCCCAGCTCCATGGGGTCGCACCCCTGTAAGGATAGGATAAAATCGCTTTGATGCAGGGGGTCTCCGAAGAGGCTTAGGGCTGTCTTACCCCCGGCGAGTTCAAGAGAGGTCTCAATCTTAAGGTCCTTGCCCTGACTTTCTACGGCCAAGGAGAGATTACGGCTGGGAATGTTCCAGGCAGTGAAATCTCCGGCACTGCTGACTTTGGCCCGAACTTTGGGACTGGGAGATCCAGGGGTGATTTCTAAGTGGAATTCGTGCCCGGCTGGCAGGGCTAAGCCTTTCAAGCTTTGGCCTAATTCAAGATTGGCACACTGGGCGGCAATCCAGGGCTGAAGATCGCCATGGAGCTGAATCGTCGGCCCAGCCAAGGGGCCTTTCTTAGACCAATCCCAAATCGCGGTTCCATCGACTTGTCCGTCGATTGCTTCCGAGCCGCCCGCGAGCTGATGCAACCCGATGAAGGTTTCTTGCGCATTTGCGTCGATCTTAATGGTGGCGGAGCGGAAGGGCGCCCCAAGGAATATGAAGTTTTTTAAATTAACCCGGCCTTTGGTGGTTCCGGTCGGAGCGCCCCAATGGCTTTCCACGAAAATCGTCGCGGAGGGGTTTTCGTAATGCGGGAAAAGCTTCCAGAGCCCTATCCACCAATCGCCTAAGACGTAATCAAGGGAGCCGGGCGCGATGTCGCCGTATAAATTAAGCACGAAAGGGCCGCCGGGCGAAAGACTGCAATCCGCTTCGCCGCGGATGGAGGCGAGCCGGAGATCTTTTAGTTTAAGCGGGAAGGGCGTCCGATCGGTTTGATAATTAAAATATCCGACGAGCGGCAGGTTTTGGTGCGGCGCAACCGCGGCAGACGAAACACCTAAGGCGTTTAGGCCGCTCACGGCTACGCGCCCGCCAGCGGTCTGGATTTCGCCCAAGGCGTTCAAATGCACGGTCGTCTGATCGATCAGGATAGAGTCGCCCAGATTGACTTGAAGCGGGCGAAGCCTCGGACGTACGATGGATAACTCCTGGAGCTCTTTGGCGTCGATAATGGCGTGGCGAACTTCGACGAGGTAATTGCCGTGCGGCTTGATTTGGATCGAGCCTTGGGCCAGAGAGGCTCCGGTAAAGAGGTTAAACTCGAGAAGCGGAGAAAAGGGAGCGGTTTGACCGTGTCCCAGCTTGGCCTGCAACTGAAAGACCGGAAAGCCGGCTACCGACGATTCATAGGCGTTCACAGATCCGATGGTTTCCTTCCAGGCACTTCCGCCGGTGAGCCGAATGCTCAATTGTCGGGCGGTATATTTACCCAAAATCACGTTTTGGATTTCCCCGTTCACGCCCCATTTTTTCAAACGGCCGGACGAATCCAGATGAATCTGGCCGCGTGCTTGGAGATCGCGGGTCTCGATTAGGCCATAGCCAGGCTCAACCCAGCGGGCTCCTAATAAGCTTCGGAAATTAAGCGCCGCCCCTCCGTTGGCTTCGCCGTGAGCGATAATGTTCAAAGAAACGCCCGAAGATTTCTCAGTGATGGCCAAGCCCTGCTCAAGTCGGCTTAATACTCCCACGATTTTGGAGACGATTTTCACGCCGGACTGAGCGTCTTCGATCTCCGATAGATCGCGAAAAATCCCAGCAGGCAGCTCTCCGCTCACCTGCACACGGAGCTTACTCGCTCTGGCCTGAAGCGCCGGAAGGATAAGCCATTGGCCCTCCTTGCTGAAATTACAGTACAGATCCTCGATCAGGGCGCGGCGTTGACCGTTTTGTGCGATCGATGCCGGGCACCAGATTTTTCCGGCCTGCAGGCGAAGTCGCGTCGGATTTACCTGGCCGACCGATAGCTGAATGAGATCAAGGCCGATTTCAAGTCGTTCGGCGGTAAAGATCGACCCGGTCAGGCCTTCGATTTCCACGGAGAGGTCATCGGCGGCCAAGGATCGGTCAGGTAGGAGCCAAAGGGAACGGGCCTGCAGGCGGATTCCCCGCCGAGCGAGCGCGTCAGAGAGCAAGTCCGCGGCGAACTCAGGCAATCTGACGGGTTGGTCGAGGCGCGCGACCCACAGGAGCGCGAGTTGGCACGGAAGAAGCAGAATTAAGGCGGTCGTGATGAGACGCCGGCAAAACTTCCCAAACGTGAAACTGGAGGCCTTGGCTTTCATCGCCCCGCTATTTCCAGAAGGGGCGTAAGGATTTCGGCTAAGGTCGTTTCAAGCAGGAAGTCGTCACCGTCCGTTTCGTCCCGGAGCAAGACGGAGCGCGGCGTCAGAGGTGCGGTGCAAAGGTAGGTGCGGAAAGTCTCGCTCGCCGCAGTGGCGCCCGTAGCGGCTTGGTCGGTGATTCGCAGCTCGTATTTCCAATCTGGCGTACCGTTTTGCCGGGACGGAAACTCCGTGGCCTTGACTTCGCTCATGCCGGCGGCGAGACGTCGAGCGGTCGCAGGCTCCAGTCTTCCGCTGCCAGTCCAGTTGCCGTCCGGCCGGAGTCGGGCTTCACCCAGGACTTTACCGTCGGTTCGATCGGTAATCCGGAGTCCGCTGACCTTGGCCCCTTGGGGCAATTCCGCGACAGTGCGATTTCGCCAAGCCTGCGGTTCGACGTTTTGTTGGCCGTTACTGAGGAGTGATACGTCACAGATGGCCCCGAGCGGTGAGCCTTTTGCATAAACCAAGCGCGTGGCGGGGCCGTTTTCTGGATCATCGGAAAACCCCACAATGATTTTTTCCGAACCAAATTCTAATTCGACCGTCTGCATCGAGGCGGACGTCGTCATGAGGGTTACAATGGAGGGAAGCGTGACGCTGCCGCCTTCCGGTGCTTTTCGGCGAGAGGCCCTGAGCTCACTTAAGGCATCAAGAAAGTGATTCACGAGTCGAACGTCAGCTTCGCGACGCTTGGTTGCCGTCGAGCCTGGGGCCAGTGGAATCTCCCATCGGGAATCGCCGCTGGCGCTGGCGAGTCGATGCAACGTGATGGAACGTCCGGCGGAGGTGATGGTGAATCCGGTGACGAGTGCAGGCTCAAAATCAATGGGCTTAGTGGCCGCCAAGGCTTCGCGTGGTCGAAGCCAATCGGTCAGGCTGCGGGCTTCGATAGTGAAGGTCGCGACATTGTCCTCCAGTTTGGCGCAGACAAGATTTGGAAACCCCGGAACGGGATTGCCGACGAGGAGAACTTGGCGACGGGAGTTGCCTTCGAGCGCCAGGCGCAAGGAGGGGCTGCTCAGGCCGGAGACATCTTCGCCAAGGGGGAGGAACTTCACGGCTCGCAGGTTGGCTAAGTCGGAAACCGCTTTCGTCGTCGCGTCCCCATCCGCTAGGAGATCGTATGGGGCTTCGAAGCGCCACTCTGGCAGTTGGGTCCGGCGGCCGGGTCGAGGGCGTGATTCGCTGGTGAGCGACGTGGTGATTTCGCCTTCTTTATTCCGCAAGCGTACCGAGACGGCGCGAGCTTCAAAATCCGCCACTTCAAAGATCTTGTCGACGCGATAGGTCTCTGGCTTCGCTTCGATAGCGGCACTCATGGATTCACGGAGGGGAATGATCCGCTGGCCGTCTTCGGTTAAAAGAAAAATATTCTTCGTGGACGCTTGCTGTCCGATTTTCACTTCTGTCGTGGTCCCGGTTTCGTTCGTGACTTTGAGGGTCCAGCGTGGCTTGGCTAACCCGTAAGCTTCGAGTGACGAGCCGTTGGCCTTCGACTCGGAAGCCAAGAAGCTATTCTCTGTCCGGCAATCATGGAGCTCATCGAGCAGACGTTGAACGGCCCAGCTGTTCGCCAGCCAGTCAAAGGGCTCGCTGAGATGCCAAAGCGAGTTGCGTTTCTCGAGCACCAAGCGGTCGGTCCCGTCGGTCAAGATGACCTTGGCCGGTGTCGCCGGGAAAAGCAGCTGTTGGCTCACGTTGGCCGTCGTATGGCGATAGGTAGCCTTCCAGACCAAGCCGAATGCGACCAGGTTGGCGACGAGAAGGATGAGCGTAGTGCGGGAGAACCGCATAAGGATGTTAACTTCTGCGCCGCCAGACGGAAACCGCAAGCCCGAGTGCGAGGACAAGAAGCGGAACGCTGATAAATCTTAGCGCCAGGCTCCAGAAATCAGAGGCGGTCGCATTTACCTGATATTCCCCGACCGAGCGTGTCGGAAGGGATATCGCCCGGTCGCGATCGGAGAGCCAGGCCGCGCATTGGGTCATGAATGCTCGGTTGCCTCCTCGGTTGAGTCGGGCGTTCGCGACGATGTCGGACGTACCTACGACTACCAGGCGTCCGCCGGCTCCGCCGATACCTTTACGGATTCCGGTCGCACGCTCGGCGGCCGCAGCCAGACAGACGGGTCCGGGTTGGTCGCGGGCAGGGTCAAATTTGACGGGTCGTCGCGTGAGGTCGGTCTCACCCCAAGCAGCATCGGATGAGAAGATTAACTGCCAGACGCCTAGGGTGCTGTCGGGCGCACTCCCTTCATCGAAGCGAGTCGGGCGGAGTCGAGACGCGATCAAAGGCAGGTCTTGTTCTTTTAAGACCTTGGTCAGTGGATGGGGTTTTTCGTCAAGGCGTCGAAGTGCGATATCTCCGTCAGTCGTGCGGCGCGAAGGGTCTGGTTCTTGTAGTTCTGCGTCCGGCGAGAAAATCGCCCAGTCGGTGAGCACGGGCTCGAGGCCGTGTTCACGGCCGGGATCGAGGAGCGCAAGGACGCGTCCGTTGCGCTCGTATAAGTAAGAACGCAGGCGGCCGCTTTCGGCCGGTGAAAACGGCGTGAGCGGACCTGGGATCAATACCATGGCGGCATCGCGCGGCACTTCTGCCGAGACGGCGAGATCGAGCGTCTTAACTTCGAAATTACGACTGCGGAGCTGGCGCGAAAATTGCGACATCCCCCGGACGGGAGAAGCATCATCGACCCCAAGTTCGCCGTGACCGCGCGTGACATAGCAGATCGCCGGTTTATCTTCCGTGACCTCGATGAGCGCCGAGGTGATCAGTTCCTCCCCGCGAAAACCGGCGCTTGCAGTCAAAAGCTCTCGGTAGTTAATATATTTAGCGCGTGCGCCACAGGTCAAGATGAGGGCGGCGCCCGCTTCGGGGGGTCCATGGCGAGCCGCGATTTCGGAGAGCAGGGGCGCGTTCCGGTCCAGTCCGGCGAGTTCGATGCTCAGCCAGGCAGGACCTTGTTTGCCCGATTCCAAAACGTAAGCATCCAGCAGCTTCAGCAACTTGTTCCTTAGGGTTTGGGCGACTTCGGAGTTGTCGCTTGTTACCACGACCGCCTTTACCCATCCCTTGTTTAAGCCTAAGCCGACCGGACTACGACGTCCGGCAGAGCGAATGGTCTCGATGGACTCGGGGGCCAGCGAGTGACGTCGATCGGAGGTGATGTCTTGGCGGAAGCGGAATTCGGGCAGCGAGCCCAAGTAGTTGACGAGCAGCGCCAGGGCGATGGCGAGTAACGCCTGTGTAAAGCGGTTCAGCCGACGAATCGGGCGCACGGCGCTGAAATCATCGCGGATCGGTGCCATCTTATTCTTGGCCCTCGATGGCGAGGTTTGCCAATCCTAGGCACAGTAAAGTCCCGGTGGCGTAGAGAATGATAGGCCGCGAATCCAGAATCCCGCTCGCGAAATCCTGCAAGTGGGCGAAGGTGCGAAGGTGAGCAGCGGGTTCTCTGAGCCAGCCCAACCACTCCCAACTCTCGACGGGCAAGGATTCCATCGCGCCACCCGCCGCGGTGAGCGCCAATAAGCTGATGAAAGCGAGCAGCGCCGCCAGGGCCGAGCTTCGCGTGACGCAGCTGCAAAGGATGCCGATAGCGGCGTGCATCAGCCCGCTGACAGCGACGAAACAAATCCCTCCCCAAAGCATCGACGGATCGCTGAGGCGATGGTCGCTCGGCGTGCCTAACTGAATTTCCACTAACAACGGGAAAATCGTGAAGAGCAGCCAGAAGACCATCCATATCACCCATACGGCAAGAAATTTTGCCCAGACGACGGCAGCGGGACTGGCCGGCGTGGTCAGCAGTGCGGCGAGTGTGCCCGAGCGCCGCTCTTCGGCGAAACTCCGCATGGTGAGCAGGGGGAGCACACAGAGCAGGGGGAGCCAGAAAAGTCGGAACGTGGCTTCGACCGGAGTCCAGTCTTGCGGCGAACGGCTTGATTCTAGGACCGCGAACCAATGAATCGACCCCATGAGGGCCAAAAATAGCGCTCCCGCGGCCCAGGTATTCCAAGAGAGCAGGGCGGACCGGAGTTCGTGGGCGAGTAGGGTACGAAAGTGTCGCATGCTGTTACGGGCGACGACTTTCGGCGGGAGAACGCCGGGTGGCAGCCAAGAAAATATCTTCGAGGCCAAACTTCTCTTCCGAGATTTCCCGCAAATTCAAACCGCCGGCGATGAGTCCGCTTGCCAACGTGTCGCGGACGGGCGAGGTCGCCGGTAAGATGACACGATATCGGATGGCGCCAGCGTTCTGCGATACCAACTCCACCAAGGCGGCCGGCTCGAGGCGTTGGCAGGCGAGGGTAAGTTCGCTGATGCTGGCGCGGGTGACGATGCTGAAGCTTGATTCAGGAAGTAGTTCACGGCGTAGGTCATCCGTGCGACCTTGGGCGACTAGTCGTCCGCGATTGATGATAACGACCTTATCACAGACTTGTTCGACTTCGTGCAAGATATGACTCGAAATCAAGACGGCCATCTTACCGCGCAACGAACGGATCAAATCCCGGATACCTAAGATCTGATGCGGGTCTAGGCCGATGGTCGGTTCATCAAGGATGACGACCTTGGGTTCGGCGAGGAGCGCATCGGCGATTCCTACGCGTTGCCGGAAACCTTTGGAAAGTTGCCCGATGAGCCGGCCAGCGGCGCGTCGGGCGAGGTCGCAATCTTCCATCACGCGTTGGACGCGTTCCGTGACGCGGTCATTGGCGACATCTTTGAGGCGGGCCCGGAGTGTAAGGTATTCTTCGACCCGGAGGTCTTCGGGTAGCGGGTTATTTTCCGGCATGTATGCCATGTGGCGTTTGGCTCCCGCGGGATCAAGCGCCACGGATGCCCCCCAGATCGCGGCCCGTCCTGAAGTGCCGGACATCGTCCCAGAAAGAATACGCATCGTCGTCGACTTGCCAGCACCGTTCGGGCCTAAAAAACCAACGATTTCTCCGGGAGCGACCGTAAAACTCAAATCTTCAATAGCCGTCAAAGAGCCATATTTTTTAGTGAGCCGTTCGGCGACCACGGCAGCTTCAGGTGTCGGCACGTCTTCGTTCATGGGGTGGGCACCTGGGGTTCGGGTTTTGGCTCGTTTATGCTACTTAAACTAAGGTTTAAACGATTGAAGGGGGAGGGGTCCTTTACAAGCAGATTTGAAATAAGAACCCCGACCAAACCCACGAGTAACCATTTGCCTCCGCTCCTTGTTTAAAGGTTAATCTCCCCACCCCCTCCCATGATCATCTCTAGTTGTCGCCTCATCTTCGTTCTCGCGGGAATTACCACGGTCTTAGTGGCGGAGCCGCAGCCCAACTTGCCGACGCGCGCTCCGGGAGAGGATGTCAACAGCGCCGCCGTGCGTAATCGGCCCGGACTTTCCGCGGGTGCAAATCTGCTTTTCAACGGTTGGGGGGTTTCACCGGCGGGGACCCATGTGCCAAGTGGTGATATGGGATTAAAGATGGTCATTGCCCCGGATAAGGAAGCGGTTCTGACGGTTTGTGCCGGTTATAACAAAGTCGGCATTTCGATCGTCAGTCTTGGCGCTAAGCACGAAACAAAATTCATTCCTTTAAAGGAAGCTTTCAACGGTCTGGCATTTAGCCCCGACGGCAAAAAGTTCTATGTCAGCGGCGGCGACTCGGGAGTTATCTACGTTTTCGCTTACCAGCATGGCGAAGCTACGCTGGAGCGTGAGGTCAAACCTGATCCGCTGGCCAAAAATATGTTCTTAGCGGGGATCGCCGTGCATCCGCGCACCGGCATTGTTTATGTCTGCAACGAGGGGAATCACGAAATCTGGCAACTGAACCCGGAGTCGCTCCTGTTGGATAAGGCGGTGAGCGTCGGGCAGCACCCCCATTCTTGCGTGTTCGGCGGCGATGGGCTCCATCTTTACGTGAGCAATTGGGGGAGTCGGAGCGTGAGCGCGATTGACACCAAGAAATTCCAACGCGTGCGGGATCTTTCGGTCGGCCTGCGCCCTAATGATATGGTGGTCGCAGCGGATGGCCGTTTGTTCGTGGCCTGTTCCGGAGATAATTCCGTCCATGTCATTACGACGGCTAAGCTGGAGAAAGCGGGAGAGGCGGCTGGGCCGACGCGTCGTCTCTGGGAAGGCAGCCGTGAAGTGATCGCCACTTCCTTGTATCCGCAATCTCCGGAAGGAAGCACGCCCTGCGGCGTGGCGCTTTCACCGGATGGCCAGACACTGTTCGTGGTGAACGCCGACAATAATGCGGTCATGGTCGTTGATGTCTCCGGCAATCTCACCGAAGAAGCCCAAGATCGGGGCGAAAAAATCGCCCTCGTGAACGGCTTCATCCCCACGGGCTGGTATCCGACTTCCGTCGCCGTCTCGCCTGATAATCAGTTCCTTTTAGTTTCCAACGGCAAGGGTCTGACTTCGCGCGCAAGTTATCCCGCCCACAGCCCTAACCCTAATAAATTGCACAATGGGATTTTATTCGATCACCCAGGAAAGACTTTTGAGGGCTCAGTTTCTTTTATCGCTAAGCCGGACACGAAACAGATGGCGACCTATACCGCACAAGTCCGAAAGAACTCACCTTACCATCCCGACCAGTATTTCCACGCACCTCTGGCCAGCGAGTCGGCGATCCCTGCCAAGGTCGGCGACCCTTGTCCTATCAAGCACGTCCTTTATATCATCAAGGAAAACCGGACGTACGATCAGGTGATGAGCGACATGACGGATGCGAAAGGAAAGCCGATCGGCAACGGCGACACACGTCTGCTGATGTACGGCGAGAAGGTCACGCCGAACCATCACCAGCTGGCTCGCGATTACGTTCTGCTCGACAATCTCTATTGCAACAGTGAGGTCAGCGTCGATGGCCACAGCTGGACGGATGCGGCCATGGCGACGGACTTCAATCAACGCTCTTGGATCATGTCTTACTCGGGTCACGGCAAACTTTTCGGCAACGACGAGATGGAGACGCCCGCCAACGGTTATCTCTGGGATCTTTGCCGTCGTCACGGCGTTAGCTATCGCAATTACGGCGAGGGTGCGCAGCGGGTGCCGTCTGAAAATCGCGGTAACTGGAAAGCCTTAGGGAAGGCCGGCCGCGATATGGATTTGGTGAAGAACTGGATCGCCGACTTACATGCCGCCGAAAAGCAGGACAACCTGCCGCAGTTCACCATCATGTCGCTCGGGGAGGATCATACCAAAGGAACTTCGCTGGGCGCCAATACCCCCGAAGCTTGTGTCGGCAGCAATGACCTCGCCTTGGGGCGCATCGTCGAAGCCGCCAGCCGCAGCAAGTTCTGGAAGGAGATGGCGATTTTTGTCATCGAAGATGATACGCAGAACGGGCCTGACCATGTCGACGCGCACCGTACGGTTGGTTTTGTGATCAGTCCCTATTGCAAGCGGGGTGTCGTAGATAGCACGCTCTATACCCAGGCGGGAATGATCCGTACGATCGAACTCATCTTGGGTCTGCCTCCGTTGACTCAATACGACGCCGCTGCGACGCCGATGTTTAATGCTTTCCAGAAAACACCGACATTGACGGACTACACGCCGTTGCTCCCAAAGATTGATTTACAGGCGACGAACACCAAGAAATCGGCTTTCTGGTTCGAATCTGGCCAGATGAATTTCGCCGTCTACGACTTGGCGCCAGAAGATGAACTGAACCGTATCCTTTGGGCGCAAGCACGCCCTGGAGAGACTTATCCAGCTGCCATCCATCGCGCGATCTTCACGCAACCCATCCAGCCTAAGCCGAGCGACTCAGCTCGCTGAATTACTTACCGGCAGGCGCTGGCGCGGCTGGGGCGGCGAGCAACGAAGGCTCCGAGCGGACGAGCCAAGTCTTATCGCTTTGCCAGACATGGCTCGGGCG
Source organism: uncultured Opitutia bacterium (assembly GCA_903835965.1). Lineage (GTDB taxonomy): Bacteria > Verrucomicrobiota > Verrucomicrobiia > Opitutales > UBA953 > UBA953. The sequence goes on along the minus strand of CAILOT010000172.1, from coordinate 32,469 downwards.
TAAGCGTTTATCCATCAGGTTGAGCCACTTGGAAGCAGCGGCAGTATCTCCCTTGCTCACGGCGATATTAGCAAGCGTCAGCATGGCATACCCGCGTAAGGTTTCAGCGACGGCGGCATTTTCGGCGATGGCCGTGATCGCGGGGATTGCCGTGGCATCACCTAATTCGTGACGAACCAAGGCGGCGTATAAGCGAGAGCGTACGGCAAGGGCCTCGACGGCGGGTGCTTTGCCGGCGAGGTCGGCGAGGCGGGCAGCTTCATCGTAAGCTTTGACGGCGTCAGGTAATTTGCCGGCTTGTTTGAGCGCGTCGGCGACTTCGACCAAGGCGACGGCCGCCAGCGGTTCTCCGTTATGTTTGGCGGCGAAAGCACGGCGAGCGGTTTCATCCTGGCAGGCCACATACTCCTGCCCGACCGCTTCTTTTTGGGCTTCGCTCCAGAAATGGAAGGCGAGGAAGGCGAGAATGCCGCCGATGAGCGCGGTCGACCCGCGGACGATGATATTCTTATTACGTTCCCAGAAGAGCCAGAGGCGATCCTCGGCATCGGCGTTCGCAAAGTCTTCATCGACAATGACCAAATTACGATCGTCGTCGGCCGGTGGCTGCTTCTTGGAACTGTCGTCAGGCATGGGGGTCAACCCTTGCCACCGCAGGGATTGTGTCAAGTCACGCCTCCCCACGTCCGGGCTTGTCCCCGCCCGGCTGTCCGCAATGATGGGCGGACTTATGAGCGCATCCGCTGCCGTCCTGTCCGCCCTCCAATCGGCCCAGGTCCAAGGGAAGATTTCGGCTGATACCTTGGCGAATGCCGGAACTTGGGTCCGTTCCGGAGCCCTCCCTGCGGCCGGACTTGCTGCCCTGCAGGACTTAATCGCCCAGGAGGCATGGGCTGAGCTCGAGGACCGTTTTTACAAAGGCATCGCTTTCGGGACGGGTGGCATGCGCGGTCGGACGGTGGGTCGGGTCTCGGCCGCCAATGAGTTAGACGCCCAGGGTCTTCCGGTCTTGGCCGCCGTCGGCTCCGCGTGCCTCAATGATATCAATGTTTTGAGGGCGGTCATGGGATTATGGCGACACGTGTCCGCGAAACAGCCTGGCGCCCGTCTCGTCGTCGCTCATGACGTCCGACATTTCTCCCGTCATTTTGCTGAACTGATTGCTGGCGCTTGGGCCGGCCTGGGCGGTGAAGCCTATTTATTTTCCGGCCCCCGCTCCACTCCGCAGTTAAGTTTTACGGTTCGACATCTTCAGGCGCACGCCGGCGTGGTCATCACGGCCAGCCATAATCCATCGCACGATAACGGCTTCAAATGTTGTCTGGCGACGGGCGGACAGGTGGTCGCGCCGGACGATGTGGCCATCGTAGCCGAGGTCGCCAAGATCACGCTCGCGGATGTGGCTCCGTATCTAGAAAAAAATCTCGCGTTCGTGCAGACGGTCGGAACCGAAGCCGAAGAAGCTTACTTGGCCCGCTTGACGGGCATCGTCTTGGACCAGGAGATCATCGCCCGACATACGCCAAAGGTTGTTTACACGAATTTGCACGGGACCGGAGATGTCATGGTTGTCCCTGCTTTGCGCCGTCTCGGTATCGATCCGCATGTCGTCGAGGAGCAGCGCGAGCACGATGGACGATTCCCGACGGTACCCTCGCCAAACCCAGAGAATGCTTCGGCTTTCGCGTTGGCCTTGAAACTAGCCGAAGAAGTCGGAGCCGATGTGATTTTCGCGACCGACCCGGACTCCGATCGTGTTGGGGTGGCTTGCCCCTTGCCTGCGGGCGGCTACCGCTTGCTCAACGGGAATGAGGTGGCGGCCTTGCTCACAGAATTTCGGATTTCATCGCTCAAGGATGCTTCCATCATTCCCTCGGCGGGCGGGCAGAACGTGGCGGTCGTCAAGTCGCTGGTCACGACCCCGCTGGTTGCAGCCATTTGCGCGCGGCATGGCGTGCGCTGCGTCGAAACCTTGGTCGGGTTCAAGTGGATCGCTCGCAAACTGGAGCAATGGTCGAGCCGCTTGGCGGAATCTGCCGGCGTTGCTTCCCTGGCTTTGCCTCTGCGTCGGCGCGCTCCCTTGGCCTTACGTCATTCGACTTTATTCATCCTGGGAGCCGAAGAAAGCTACGGATACCTCGCCGATGACGCCGTCCGCGACAAGGATGCCAACGCTACCGTAGTCATGCTTTGCGAATTCGCGGCGGTGCTGCGGTCTCGCGGCCGGACCATCTTGGATGCGCTCGATGTCCTGCACCTAAGTCATGGAGCTCACCATGAGGATTTATTAAACCTTTCCTTTGAGGGTGCGCAGGGCGCCGCTTGTATCCGTCGGATCGTCGCCTCTTGGCGCGCGAAACCGCCGGTCACCATTGATGGGTCCAAGGTCGTCAAGGTGACGGATTACGATCGCGACGAGGTGATCGATGCCGAGGGCGAGCGTGTGCCCCCCGAAGAATTTATCTTGGCTGAGTTGGCCGACGGTCGCCGCATCGCCGTCCGGGCCTCGGGCACCGAACCCAAAGTTAAATTCTATTCCTTTACGCGCGCCGACGTCACCGATGCCGATGATCTGCCGGCGGCCCGCGAACGCGCCCGCAAGTCTGCCTTAGCTCTCCGCGCTTGGCTGGAGACCGACGCTCGTCGTCGCGCCGCATGATTTTATGAAAATAATCCTAACGTCGGTTTTATTACTGGTCGGCTGCGCCGTTCCGCCCGGCGACAAATCTTTCATCACCGAGAAGACGCCAGCTGCCGCCGCTCTGGCCGGCAGCCAACCAGGCGAAGGTTCGCTTGAGGACCGCGTACGGGCGGCGAATCAGAAGAACGACGAACGTCTCTTGAAGGGCGATTGGCGCGCGGCGAAACCCGCCGTGGGTCCGCAACCGTAGCCGTTACTTCAACTTCTTGGGTTTCAGCGGCAGCTTGAGGCCCATCTGCGCCTCCATATAAATTGCGAGCTGCTCGACGAATACGGCTGCGAAGTGCTTGCGGCTAGCGTCCGTGTCACGGACGCCCTTGGAATTGCTTTCGATCTGGAAGCCGGCGAAGTGGGTTTCCGGCGCGGTGTGGGTACGGATATTGTATCCGCCGTTGAAGTAGGGTTCGCCCGGGATGGGCTTGGCGGCGCTCGGCGTAGAGGGGAAACCAGACTTCTCCATCAGCGCACCGAAACTCTGCGGTCCATGCAGGAGCGCCGGATAGGCCGACGGATTTTTCAGCGCAAAGAATTGCAACGTACCTTTCTTAATGAAGTCAGGCTTGCTGAGTTCGGCGTCAGTCAGGCCAAACTGCGCCCGGTCGTGTCCGTAGCCGAGTTCGAGCCGCGCGTCGGCATGTCCATGCCCATGGAGATCGATATAGAATCCTTTACCGTATTGCCCGACGACGGACTTCTGGGCGCTACGGATGAAGCCTTGGAAGTCGTTCCAGCTCTGTTCAGTGAGACGATTACCAGCTGCCCCTTCGACGATCTCGCGGTTGCAATCGATTTTCTTGCGCGTGACCTGACAGATGATCACGTGAGGATGCTGGCCGGTGCGGGCGACGAGCTCATCGTCGATCGCACGCGCCAGTTCCAAAGTATTGGTATCAAAGGCGAACGTGCCTTTTTCCCGGTCAGGTAACTCGTCCGGTTTTTCGCGGCCGCCGTGCGGGGCGGACAGTACAAAGGGAAGACTGCCGGCGATGTATTCGATGTAGTGGTTCCGTCCGTAATAGCTCTTGCCCGGCACATAAGCTTCGTCGGCCTGCGACGAAGCCATGAACAAGAGTAAAGCTATCAGGATGCGTGGCATGGGCTGTCTGCGATTTTATCTCCGATGAATTAAACCAGTTCAGCGACTGGCGCCGCCACGTTCCAGGGCGCGGATAGCGAGTTCTTCCGGAACGTCATCCGCGGTACTTGCCGCGCCGATGCCGTCTTGCAGGACGAACCTTAATTTACCGCCGCGGACTTTCTTGTCGCGCCGCATCGCCGCTAACATCTTGTCAAGCGGGAGGGCCGTCCGCAAGCGGGTCGGTAATTGATGAGCACGGATGACGGCCTCCACGGCCTCGGCTTGGGCTGCCGTGCAGTGTTTCAGATCGGCGGAGAGATTTGCAGCCATGACCAGGCCGATTGCGACCGCTTCCCCGTGCAAGTAGTTGCCATAACCGGCGGTGGCTTCCACGGCATGCCCGAAAGTGTGTCCGAGGTTCAGGAGCGCGCGTCCGCCCTGGGCGCTGGTCTCGCGTTCGTCGCCCGCGACCACTTCCGCTTTGATTTCGACGCAGCGGCGGATGACGCTCGGCAGCAACGCGTGATTCCAGTGCAACGGGGCATTTTGCTCGAGGAGCCCGAAGAGATCAGCGTCAGCGATCAAGCCGTGTTTAATGACCTCGGCCATACCGGCGGCGAATTCGCGCGGCGGCAAGGTTGCGAGCAAGTCCGTATCCGCCCAGACGGCCGTGGGTTGGTGAAAACTTCCGACCAGGTTTTTCCCGGCGACGAGATTGATGCCCGTTTTCCCGCCGACGGAACTATCAACCATCGCCAGTAAAGTCGTCGGGATTTGATAAAAATCTAACCCACGCAGGTAGGACGCGGCGGCGAAGCCAGCAAGGTCTCCGATCACCCCGCCACCGAAAGCAAAGACGGCGCCATCGCGGGCGATGCCGTTGCCGGCCAGGAAATCCCAGATGCGCCCTAATTCGGCGCCGGACTTGGCGGTCTCGCCATCTTGGGCGGTGACCAGCACGGGCATCAGTTTGCCAAGGGCTTCGACGAAATCACTCTGAGCGGCAGCTACGGCCGGCGAGGTGATCGCGGCGCACTTCTGTCCGGCGTCCACGCGTTTACGCGCCTCAGCTAAGGCCTCTTGACGTACGCCCGCACCGATTCTCACCGGGTAAGAGCGATTGCCTAATTGAACGGTGACGGTCTCGGCCGGCATGGGTCTGACGGTGACGCTCCTTAGAGCGGCTGGCAAGACAACCTCACGCGCCGAGGCCGAGAATGGAGCGTGCGTAAGCCTTGGCGTTGAACGGCTGAAGGTCTTCGGGTTTTTCGCCCATGCCGATAAAACGAACCGGGAGGCCAAGCTCTCGGACCACCGCCACCAATGCACCACCTTTCGCGGTGCCATCAAGCTTCGTGACAATCAGGCCAGTCAACCCCACGGCTTCATGGAAGACCTTGGCTTGTTCGATGGAGTTTGCGCCCAGTGAGCCATCGATCACCAGCCATTTTTCGTGAGGCGCTCCGGGGAGCGCTTTCGTGATCACGCGGACGACTTTGCGTAACTCTTCTAAGAGGTGGATTTTCGTGTGGAGGCGGCCGGCGGTATCTAGAATCGCAAAATCAACGCTTCGGGCCGTAGCGGCTTTGACGGTGTCGAAGGCGACCGCGGCGGGGTCGGCTCCGGCGGTGCCGCCGACGATTTCGACGTTAAGTCGAGCGGCCCAGGCGGCCAACTGTTCGCCCGCGGCGGCGCGGAATGTATCACACGCTCCGAGTAAACTGGTCCGGCCTTGTTGTTGATAGTGCCAGGCCAGTTTGGCGGCCGTCGTAGTCTTGCCGGCCCCATTGACACCCAGGAGCATGATGACCGTTGGCTTGGTCGTATAAGCAGGAAGAATGTTCGCGGTACCCAATGCCTGTTCGATGGCTAAGGCGGCAGCTTCGGCGGCACCCGCTTGGCGGACGGCGGATTCGTTTTTCCACGCGGCTTGCGCGGCGGCTACGACTTCATTCGCGGTGGTTAGGCCAAAGTCCGCGGCGATGAGTCGTTCGCGTAATTGTTCGGCAGCTTGGCCGTCGATAGGGCGCGCCAATAGGTTCGCCATCGCTTCCGCGGTGCGCCCGAAGCCGGCCTTTAATCGTTCGAAAAATCCGCCCGCCATGGCTCAGACTCCTTCGGCTTTGCGCGGATCGCGACCGATTTCTTCCTTATAACTATCCAGGATGCCGTTCACGAAACGTTTAGATTCATCGGACGAAAACATTTTGGCAATATCGACGGCCTCATTGATGCTGACGACCGGCGGGATATCCGTGCGGCGCATGAGTTCGAACGCGGCAACGCGCAGGATGGCTAAATCGACGCGGGCGATGCGGGCAAAAGCCCAGTTCTTCGCATATTTGCCGATGATCTCATCGATGAGGGTCGCATCGCGGATGACCCCGTGGATCAGTTCTTCGGCGAAGGCGTAATATTCCCGAGGCTGTTCGCGTTCCGAGAAGAAGTCGTAAAGGCTCGTGACGAGGTCGCCGTGGCGCTGCACTTCCCAGGAATAAAGAAACTGCATGGCGGCGACTCGGCTGTCATGTCGACGATTACGCTTTACCGGGATGGCGGCGGGATCTGGGACCACGGGCTCGTCCGGGGAGATGATACTAATCTCGATGCCGGCCGGTAGGTTGATGCGGCGCATGACGTCGACGGTCTGCGCCGTGGCGTTGATGATTTCGAGATTGCGTCGGTGGCCACGAATCTCGTCCTGGCCTGCCGCGCGATAGACCTCGATTTGCGAGGGCAACGGAAAGGGGCCGGAGATACGGGCGCCAGTCGGCGTCACGCTGGCCACGATTTCCGACGCGCATTGATCCGCCATGCGGTAGTCGATACCCTTGATACGGATACGTATCTTGGCACGGGAGGAGGGCGAAATAGTCGATTCGGAATCCACGTTAGTTCTGGGCAAAGGGGTCATGGCCGTGGCGTTTGTGTCCTTCGGCCTCGGCTTGGTCGAGCCGCTCGCCCAGTTCGATCCGGTGCGTGGCCATCGCGAGGGCCGCCAGGGCGAACTCCGTGCCGCGGTCCAGGTCGCCCTTACAACGGGCTTCGGCCTGGGCGCGCGTGTTGGTCACCACGATGCCGTTGATGACGGGAACCTCGGAGCGTAGCGACGCGTCGATGAGGGCCTTAGCGGTGGCATGGGCGATGATTTCGTGGTGGGGCGTGTCGCCGGCCACGACCACGCCGAGCGCAATGACGCAATCGTGGTCACCGGACATCGCCGTCATGTACGCGCAGTAAGGGATCTCGCCCGAGCCGGGGACGCGGATAATTTTAATATTAGCGGCCGTGACGCCGGCGCCGTGCAAGGTCTTGAGGACCTTGGTAAGCAGGGCTTCCACCAGTTCTCCGTTATAGCCTGCGGCGACTATGGCCAGGTGCAGTTCGGCGCCGTCGACGGCATCAGGAATGGGCTTATCTTGGCTCATGGTGGAAGAACAGGAGCCCGATGGAGGGGTTTCTTCCCCTGCCTGCAAGCGGAATCACCTAAGGGGCACCTTAGAACGGGACTTGTTCGACGATTTCCAGCCCATATCCCCCAAGGCCTACGACCTTGCGCGGGTTATTTGTGATCAGACGAATCTGTCGTAGTCCGATATGCGAAAGAATCTGCGCGCCGATACCGTAGTCGCGGGCATCCATTTTGCCGAGGCGGACGCCGTCGCTGTCCGCTTGCATCCCGCCAAAGGGTTGGGTGACGTGAACGATGACGCCATGTCCGGCTTTGGCCACGGCTTCGAAGCTGGCTCCCAGTGAAGTGCCGGCGCCGAACTGCTGGCCGCGGAAAAGGTCTCCGAGAAGGTTTTCACGTTGCACGCGAACAAGGGTCGGTCGGTCGTTGGATTGTCCGCGGATGAAGGCCAAGTGTTGGCGTCCGTCCGGGATAGAGCGGTAGACGCGAAGCGTGAATTCGCCCCACTGCGACTGAAAGGGGCTTTCGGCGACCAGTTCCACCAAGCGTTCGCGGAGGTGCCGGAACTCGATGAGTTGGGCGATGGAGATCATGTGCAGCCCAAAGCGCTGCTTGAGTTCGATTAATTCCGGTAAGCGGGCCATCGAGCCGTCCTCGTTGAGGATTTCGCAGATGACTCCGCTGGGGTGCAGTCCTGCGAGCGAAGCCAGATCGACGGCCGCTTCGGTATGGCCGGCTCTTTGCAGCACGCCGCCCGGCCGGGCGAGGAGCGGGAAGATGTGTCCGGGCTGCACGAGTGCCTCGGGCTTGGCCTGCGGGTCGGCGAGAATCGCGATCGTCTTGGCGCGGTCGTAGGCGGAGATACCGGTGGAGATCCCCTCGGCGGCGTCGACGGACACCGCGAAGGCGGTGCGCTGCGACTCACGGTTCTCGGGCACCATCTGGGAGATGCCAAGGCGTCGGAGCTGATGCTCAACCGTCGGCACGCAGATAAGGCCACGTGCGTGTCGGATCATCATATTGACGGTCTCAGGCGTCGCCTTCGAAGCCGCCATCACGAGGTCGCCTTCGTTCTCGCGGTTCTCATCGTCCGTCACAATCACGAGCTTGCCCGTGGCGATATCCGCAAGGGCTTGCTCGATGGTGTCGAAGGGTTCGGACATAAAAGGAGGGAGGTTCGAACTTGGTCGTTCCCTCCCTCGGTGCAAGCGGGGAGATGTCTCCCCTGGCTTAAAAGCGTAGGCTTTGGCTTATTTAGCAGCCTTAGCCTTGGCCTTGCCGGTGGCCTTTCCCTTGGCGGCGGCAGCAGCAGCGGGAGCCGGAGGTTGAGGCGCGACTTTCATGGCTTCGGCGATTTTAGCGCTGGTGGCTTTCCAGTCAGCCTTGGGTTCGGCTTTGACGCTCCAGATTGAGAAGTTGCGGAAGGTCGCGGATTTTCCACCGCAGGTCAGGCCGGGGTTCGCCTTCTCAAGCTTGAAGAGGTCATTGCTACCGAAGCCGGAGATTTTTCCGTCAATCGTCGCGACCATGGTATCTCCCAACATTTCCAAGACGATGCTATGCCAGGTGCCGGGCTCGAATTTTTCCGCTTGGGCGAGGAAGAGGACCGCTTTGTCTGGTCCGTCATGATCGCTGTCGTCGCGCTGGATGCGGAGCACGGTGGGCGAGATGGTGACGCGGGCCATATGCTCCTTGAGGGAGTTAATGCTCAGTGAGATGGAGTTGGCCCCATCGAGGCGGAACTCGACCGCGACGACGCAGTCTTGAAACTTGGTGGTGATCCGGCTGGCGGCACCGTGATTGTCGGCTGGGATCTGTTCGACGTGTGTTCCATCTTCGGCGCGATCCCATTTGCCTTTCGCTGCCTTCCATTCGGCTGGCTTCGAGGCTGCGGTGAGCGCGTCGGAAATAAGTTCCTTATCAGGTTGGGCGAATAAGGTCGCGGGTGCCGCAGCGTGCGAAGGGGCGAACAGGGCGCCTAAGGCGAGGAGGGACAGGAGGGGGAGTTTCATGGGTAGGTACCTCTATAACAGCGCAAAGGGGAGATAGTTGCCGCCCCAAGGCTTTTATTCGTAAGTAAGTTGCGCACTGGCCTTGGTGTCAGCGGACGAGACCGTTCGAATCCAATAGGCATTGAGCCAATCAGGGAAGACGTGGGTCTCCTTCGCGCCCGGTGCCAGCTTGAAGCTTTGGTAGGCCGAAAAACGACCATCCCCCGCGACGTCGAGTTCGACTGTGATGACGGTTTCCGCGTCGCCCTGGTTTTCCAGGACGAGAGTCTTCTTGTCATATCCCGTCATAAGGTAGGGGTCGGAGGGCTGGTTGGCTTTGACGACGTTGTTCTTCCAAGGGCCGCCATGTCCGCGCGGCTTGCCAAGCTGCCAGAGGTCGTCAGCAGCACCGACCCAGACGGCGGCCTTACCGTCATCGGAACGGATGATGTGACGGTCGTCCTTTGCGGCTTCGGGGGAGACGCCGCTCAGCACGAGCAGTCCGCGGTAGGAGCAGTAATCATGGACGGCGGCGTCGCTCGTCGCGATCGGCCGCATGCGGATGGCGCCCTTGGCGTTGAGGGCCGGCAGTTCGTAGAACGTGCCGTGGGCCTGGAGCATATCGCGTTCGGTGCACACTTCGCGAGCCTTGCGCAGCGCCGAGCGGGCGAGCAGCCCGTCCTGCGCCGGCGAAGCCGAGCGCGGCAGGCGCCAGCGCACGCCGCTTTCTTCGAAGATCACGGAGGCTTCGTCGGCGGTGACGACGCCGGTCGGGATCAGGGTATTCTTTTCGACGTAGGCCGTCACCGCGGGGTCCTTCTGCTTGGTGAGCTTGAGGTCGGCGGAGAGTTCATAGGCATCGCCGACAGTGGTCTTGTCGTTGCTCAGGTTGGCGTTGAGTACCGACAGCGTGCGCAGGTTCGCCCCGCGCGTGAGCAGGAAGGCGCCTTGTGAGGTCGTGTCACCGGCCTTGCTGAGCCCTTTGAAGAGAGCGCCTCGCTCGGTGAACCGTTTATCCTTCGCGGCGTACTGGAAGGTCACGCTCGCCTTGGCGACGTCGCGATCGGCCTTCGCGCGGATCCAGGCGCCGGTGACGGTCGCGGGTATCTCGACCCAGCGCGTGGCTTCGTCGGCCTTCAGCGCCACATCGGCCCAGGTCTTCCACTGGCCGTCGCCGTGTTCGTCGATCTCCAGCGTGAAGGTCGTTGCAGCCGCGCCGTCGTGGGCGAGGAAGACCGCACGTTTCGCGAAGCCCGCGAGCAGGAATGGATCAGAGAGTACGCCGGCCTTCACAGGTTCGTCGACCCAGACGCTACCGCGGCCGAGCGACGGTCCGAGGTGGTCCGGCGTGTCGAGTGCGGTGAACCAGAGGTTGGATTGCGACTGGCCCGGGCCGGCGAGCGTGCCCTTGGCGGGACGCTTGTTGAGGAATTCCGAATTCGCGGTGTCATCGCAGCCGAAGACGAGACGTTCCTGCCAGCGTGTGAAGTCGCCGATGACCTTGAGGTAAGCGGAGCGCGGCGCGAGGCCGGCGGAATGCTTGGACGAAAAATTCGCGGGGAATTTCCAGAAGAGCCCGTGCATGGTCATCAGGCGCGAGCCTTCTTCGCCGATGTCGCGGATACGCGGCCACTCGGTGTTCCACCCGTGCGCTCCGTCGTAGGAGTGGCTGCCCTTGGGTAGGCGATAACTCGTCCACTTGCCGTCTTCCATCACCATCAGAATCACTGAGCGGAAGTCCCAACCGACGGTCCAGATCGGATCCTTCGCCGGGTCGGCGTTGCCGGTCAGGCCGCCGGGCCCGGTGACTTCGGTGAACTGGTTGCGACGGATGAGGGACCAGTTGCCTTCGCCGTTGAACGAGCCGAGGCCGCCGCTGACGATTGTGGGGTCGAGAAGCGCCTGGGGGCTGCGCTCGCCGTTGTTGGCGAGGATGACCTGGCCTTGGCCGGAGTAGAGTCCCTTGCCGTGATAGCCTGACAGCGTCGAGGTGATCGTCGCCGGGCTGACTTCCGCGGTCTGTCCGGGCTTCGGCTTGTTCATGATCTCCTTGATGAGTCCTTTCACGGCGAGTGTACGGACGTCGACCTCGTAGAGTCCGTCTTCCATCGTGGCGAAGTAGACCTTGTTCGCCGGATCCGTCAGGTGGCGGGCGTTGCCGGTCAGGCGACCGGGCATGAACTTCGGCGGAATGACGCGGACGTCGCGTTCGGCGCTGATGAAGTAAGGGCCGATGATCAGCTGGTTCGACTCCTTGTGGATCATGCGGTTCGCCGGCGTGCCGCCGACGCTTTCGGGCCGGACGATCAGTTGCAGGTCAGGCGTGATCTCGTAGAGCTTGTCGCTCGAGCCATACGGTTTGTGCGGACCGTAGGTGATGACCCAGAGGCGGTCTGCCCAAGGCACGACCGCACCCGTACCGCATTCGCCTTCGTTATTGAAGTAAGCGAGCTCGGGATAGATGCCGGACCATTCCTGCGGCGCGGCCCTCGCCGGGGAAAAAGTTAGTGAACCTATGGACAGCAAACCAAACAGAAGCAGGCGCGCGAAGGGGATCATCAAGCCACTTTCTTATTCAGCCTCCCTAGGGCAATTATTTTCCCTGTTATAACAGAGTTATGAGAAACCAGCCGCCCAAGATCAACGCTGGTACCCCGAGCAGGCGTCGGATGCTGGTGGCTTCGGCTTGGAGGAGGAAGCAGCCGCCAAGCGACAGTGCTCCGACGGGTCCGAGCCAGCCGTGAATAATTGGGTAGTTCGCATTCACGCCGGGGATCTTGGCCGCGTAGGCTGCGAGCAACGTCATGCCTTCGAGGCCTAGCGCGGCGAGGCCGTTGATCCAGCGCGCGAAGGGAAGAAGGATGTCGAACGGACTGCAAGCCGCCGAGGCCATCCCGAGGACCAGGGGAATTTCCGAGAGCGGCACCAAGAAAAGGTTAACGAAGATGCCGCCCCAGCTGGCGGACCCAAAGTAAGCCAAGGTCAATGGTGTGCCCGCGATCGTCGCCGCACTTGAAATACAGAGTCCGCTTAAGATGAACCCGCGAATTTTCCAGCCAGCGCGTTGGCGCCACGTTTGGGCGGAACGCGGCGTGAGCAAGGCGATCTTTGTCGGCCCACCGCAGATTTGCGCGGCCGGTCCGCCCGCCGTGATGAGCGCGAGTACGGCCACGTAACTCAGTTGGAAGCCCGGGTCCGAACAAGCTTCGGGGCTCAGGATCAATGTCACCGCGCAGGCGAGTGCGAGAGATTGTAAAGCGGGGGTGGCGCGTTCGCTAGTTTGACCACCCCAAATGAACGCCGCCATGATCCACGCTCGTACCGACGAAGGCGAAGCTCCCGTGATTTGCACATAGAGCCAGAGTAGGAGCAGAATCGCGACGCCGGTTGGAATTTCCGGTAATCGTAAGCGACGGGCGCACCATAATAAGGCGGCGGCCATGCCGGCGATGTGCAGCCCGCTGATCGCAAAAAGATGAAGCGTCCCCGTCGTGGCGAAAGCAGACTTCGCTTCATCGGGCAATAAGGCGGTCCGCCCTAGCATCGTCGCCGCCAACAAAGCCCCGCCGTCGGTGTCGGCCCAAGGTAACTGACGAAGCCAGTTCTCGAGATGAACTTGTTCCTGTTGGCACCAAAGATTGAATGAGGTCGGTTTTTCTAAAACTCCGAGATTATGTCCGCCGCTTAATCTTAAAGTGGCACCTTGGGAGGCGACCCATGCGTCGTAGCCCTTGGGGTGTTCGTCTAATCCGGCAAGATGACCCGAGATTTTTAATTCACTTCCTGCGGCTGGAGTTGGTCCGTTGACGGATAGCGCGATGCGTCTCCGGAAATAGGGGCCGTCCCGCTCGGTGATGATCCCTAAGCCCGTCCAGCCGCGACCGTCACGTCGGGCGCTTGCTCGTTCGATGCTTATCGAAAGCTCTTCGTAGTTTCGGTGAGGTCGGATGGCCGATTGCGGCGGCAACTTCACCTGATGCCAGGCAGCACCCAAGGTTATGCCGGTGACGATAAGGCAGAGTCCGCTGAGTTTGCTCAGTCGGGCGCTGAGCCAGGCGCCCGTCAAGGTGCCGACAGAGATCATCCACAACCATCTGGCATTCACGCCCCAGGTGGCATCGATGGCGCAGCCTAATAGAAGAGGGAGCGCTAACCAAAGGGCAGGGGCGTGCCCGAACCGGCTAAGGCTTAGGTTCGGGTCTTGATCCAGGGTGTCGGGCCTTGCCATACGCGGAGGCCTGCGCCTCCGATGGTCAAGGCGTCGACTTCGGCCTTAAGCGAAATCCAACCCCGGTGATTGGCGAGTACCGGCTCCTGAAGGAGTTGCCTTAGGGGAATCACTACGAAGCCCCGCTCCTTCCACCTAGGGTGGGGCAACGTCAGTTCAGCTGATTCGCATTCGCCCATCTCATCAAAAAGTAGGTCAATATCGATGACCCGAGGGCCGTTTTTGTTTTCGGTCCGAACCCGTCCCAGCGCCAGTTCGACCCCTAACGTCTTTTGAAGTAAATCGCCCGCATCTAAATTGCAAATAATTGCTATACAACAGTTTAAGAAATTACCTTGGTCCTGAAATCCAACTGGGTCCGTGTCGATTACCTGGGAACAGGCTAAAACTTGGGTTCCGGGGATCATGCTAAGCGCCGTGATAGCATCAGCGATATTTTGCGGCCGGTCGCCGAGGTTGCTCCCCAGCCCCAGGATTAACTGGCGGCCTTTAGGGCTCACACTCTTTCGCGACGAATTTTAACCGAAATGGCGTCAAACTCTGCCGCTACGGGAGCAAAAGGCTTAGTTACCTCGACCGTGACGGCTTTAGTTACTGGGAAAGTGCCCAAAATACGGGCGGCGATCTGCTGGGCTAAGGTCTCGATGAGGTAGACGGGCTTGCCGGTTAATTGGCCCTCAACGGTGCGAATGACTTCAGCATAATCCACGGTTAGTTTGAGATCATCGGCAGCCGCCGCTGGGCGGGTATCGATTTCTAGGTCGACGGAGACCGTAAATCGTTGCCCGAGACGCTTTTCTTCCGGCAGGGCGCCATGGTGCCCGAAGGACTTGATGCCTGCTATCCTGATGATGTCCACGCCCTGATGAAGGACGGGTCGGTCCGCCCCTGCAAGCGCCTTCCCTTAGGGGTTCTGCATTTGTTAGAAGTCCCCACTTGACCACCCTTCCAACGGTGGCTGACAGTCCGCGGAATACTATGCCAAAGAGGACCGATATCCAAACCATCCTCATCATCGGCTCGGGACCGATCATCATCGGTCAAGCCTGTGAGTTCGACTATTCCGGCACCCAAGCGTGCAAAGCGCTCCGCGAAGAAGGTTATCGCGTCATTCTCGTGAACTCCAATCCGGCGACAATCATGACCGATCCGGAGACGGCCGATGTCACGTACGTCGAGCCGCTGACGGTCGAATCCGTCGAGCGGATCATCGCCAAAGAAAAACCCGATGCGCTTTTGCCGACGCTCGGCGGCCAGACGGCGCTAAATCTTTCCCTCAAACTCGCTCGCACCGGAGTCTTGGCGAAATACGGCGTCGAACTGATTGGAGCCAAGGAAGATGCGATTGAGCGCGGCGAAGACCGCGAGATTTTCAAGAAGCTGATGCTCGACATCGGGCTCGATGTTCCGCGTTCGCGCGTGGTGAAGTCGCTCGACTCCGCCCGTGAGACGATCCCGCTCATCGGCGGTGAGTTTCCCGTCATCATCCGTCCGTCTTACACGCTCGGCGGTACGGGCGGCGGCATCGCTTACAATCGCGAAGAATTCGAGCGCATGGCGCAGGCCGGCCTCGACGCCTCTCCGGTCCATGAGGTCCTCATCGAGGAATGTCTCCTGGGTTGGAAAGAATATGAGATGGAAGTGATGCGCGACCACAAGGACCAGTGCGTCATCATCTGTTCGATCGAAAATTTCGACCCCATGGGCGTCCACACGGGCGACTCCATCACCGTCGCTCCGGCGATGACGCTCACCGACAAGGAATACCAGCTGATGCGCGATGCCTCCTTTGCGGTGATCCGCGCGGTCGGCGTCGAGACCGGCGGTTCCAATATCCAGTTTTCCGTCAACCCGGAGAACGGCCGGATGATCGTGATCGAGATGAACCCGCGCGTGTCGCGTTCGTCCGCCCTGGCTTCGAAGGCCACGGGTTTCCCGATCGCCAAGATCGCCGCCAAGCTTGCCGTGGGCTATTCGCTCGACGAGCTGCAGAACGACATCACCAAATCCACGACGGCCTGTTTTGAGCCGACGATCGATTACGTCGTCACCAAGATCCCCCGTTTTACTTTCGAGAAGTTCGTCGGCGCGGACACGACCCTGACTTCCGCCATGAAGTCCGTCGGCGAAGCGATGGCCATCGGGCGGACTTTCAAAGAATCTTTCCAGAAGGCGCTCCGGTCCTTGGAGATTGGCGCCTGGGGTTTCGGTTGCGGCGGCAAGCATGGCGAAGACAGCTTCGCCGATCAGGTCGAGATCCGCGCGCGTCTGGCTCGCCCGAATCCAGAACGCCCTTTCTTCCTCCGCTACGCGATGCTCGCGGGTTTGACGGACAAGGAAATCTTCAGCCTCTCCAAGATTGATCCGTGGTTCCTGCGTCAGCTACGCGACATCGTTGAGATTGAATTAGCGCTCAAGGCCGCCGGTGCGAAGGTTGATACGGCGTTGCTCCGCCGCGCGAAAGAAGCCGGTTTCGCCGACCGTCAGATCGCCCATGCCACGGGCTTGAAGGCCGCCGTGGTCTACCAGAAGCGGAATGATGCAGGCGTCCGCACCGTCTTCCGCCTGGTCGATACCTGCGCCGCCGAATTCGAATCGTTCACGCCTTACTTTTATTCTTCTTATGGCGATGAGTCCGAAGTCCGGCCATCGGCCAAGGAGAAGGTGATGATCCTCGGCGGTGGCCCCAATCGTATCGGTCAGGGCATCGAGTTCGACTACTGCTGCGTCCACGCCTCCTATGCTTTGCGCGCGGCCGGCTACGAGACGGTCATGGTCAATTCCAACCCCGAGACGGTCTCGACAGATTATGATACCTCCGACCGGCTTTATTTCGAGCCGCTCACGCTCGAAGACATCTTGGAAATCTATCGCACGGAAAAGTGCATCGGGGCAATCGTGCAGTTCGGAGGCCAGACGCCTTTGAATCTCGCCGCGGATCTCGAAGCCAACGGCGTGAAGGTCGTCGGGACTTCTCCCGCCAGCATCGCGCTCGCCGAAGACCGTCAGTTGTTTAAGGATATCCTCATCGAGCTGGGTATCCGTCAGCCGGTCAACCGGATCGCACTTTCGCTCGAAGAGGCTTATAAATATGCCGAGGAGATCGGCTTCCCCGTCTTGCTCCGTCCGTCCTTCGTCCTCGGTGGCCGCGGGATGTTCATCGTCTACGGCATGGAAGAATTGAAGGCCGTCGTCCGCGAGGCGTTTGACGCCGCCCCCGGTAAGCCGGTGCTCTTGGACAAGTTCCTCGAAGATGCGATCGAACTCGACGTGGATGCGATTTCCGACGGCGAGATGACCGTCATCGGCGGCATGCTCGAGCACGTTGAACATGCGGGCGTCCACTCCGGTGACGCAGGCATGGTGCTACCGCCGCACACGCTTACGCCGGCAATCGTCGATGAAGTCCGCCGGATTACGCATGCTTTGGCGAAACGCCTCGGCGTCGTCGGTCTGATGAATATCCAATTCGCGATTAAGGATAACACGGTGTTCATGTTGGAAGTAAATCCGCGCGCTTCGCGCACCATTCCTTTCGTCTCCAAGGCCATCGGCGTGCCGCTCGCCAAGCTCGCCTCGCTTTGCATGCTCGGGCGTAAGCTCAAGGATCTCGGCTTCACGCGCGAAATCCGTCCGCCTTATTGGTCCGTGAAAGAATCCGTCTTCCCTTTCAGTCGTTTCCCTGGTGCCCCTGTGGCGCTCTCTCCGGAAATGCGTTCGACGGGCGAAGTCATGGGCGTGGACGACGATTTGGGTATGGCTTACGCTAAGGCGCAGATGGCGGCTCAGCCTGCCTTGCCGACGGCAGGTAACGCTTTCTTGTCGGTCAAGAATCGCGACAAGGATGGCGCCGTGGCCGTCGCGCGCGACCTCGCCAGCTTAGGCTTTACGATTTACTCGACCAGCGGAACGGCTGTGGCCCTAGAGGCTGCCGGCGTGAAGGTCACGAAGCTCGGCAAGATTTCCGAAGGCGCCCGGCCTAACGTGCTCGATCTCTTGAAGAACGGGCAATTGCAGATGATCGTGAACACCGCTGTGGGGATGCTGCCGCGGAAAGACGAAAATGCGATGCGCGCCGAAACGGTCCTGCGCGGCATCTATATGGCTTCGACGATGAATGCCGCTCGCGCTGCGGTTTTAGGCATCCGCTCCCTCCGAGCCAAGCCTCTGACGGTAAATTCTCTGCAAGAACACGCAAAGGTGCTTCCCCCGCAGGCCTGAGTCCTCTACATCACCCCTTCCCATGAAATATCCCGTCCTCGCCGCGTTGGCTGTCGCCGTCGCCTCTCTCCATGCCGCTGATGAGGCTAAGCCCGCCGCGGCTGCCGCTCCGGCCGCCGAGCCCGCCCCTTCTCCCAAACCCATCGTGAAAGATCTCACCCCCGAACAACAGAAACAGGCTTTCTACCTGCAAGGATTCTTCCTCGCCGGACAGACGCCTCTCCCTCAAATCGCCACGCAGCTCGAATTGACCGACGAAGAGCTCGACCAGATTTTGGCCGGCATCCGTGCCTCCGTGAAGGGTGAGCAGCTTAAATTTAAACCCGACGAGATTATCGCCGGCGCCGAAAAAATGTTCGCCGAGCGCGTGAGCGCCAAGTCCGGCAAGTGGGTCAAGCAGAACGAAGACTTCCTCGCCAAGGTCGACACCGATAAGGATATTATCAAGACGGCCTCCGGTCTCCGTTATAAGATTCTCGTTCCTGGGACCGACCCTAAGCCGGTCGCCACCAACACCGTTAAATGCCGCTACACGGGCAAGCTGATTGACGGTAAGGTTTTCGACTCCACGACCACCCGTAATAACGAGCCTACCGAGTTCCCTCTGAACGGCGTGATCCCAGCTTGGACCGAAGCCGTCCAAAAAATCGGCAAAGGTGGAAAAATCCTCCTTTTTGCCCCTGCGGCCATCGCCTATGGTGACCAAGGCCAAGGGCCTATCCCCGGCAAGTCGGTCCTCGAATTCGAGGTCGAGCTGGTTGATTTCAAATAAGCCTAGCTCGTAGGCTTCTGACGCGGCGCACCTCTGGTGCGCCGCTTTGCTTTGCGGAGGGAACAAATTCTGTCATCTAAGGTACTTACCCTATAAATGCGTCGTCTGTTGCCATTGGCTTTCCTTGCCGCGGCCTCTCTTTTAGGGGCCGACTTGGGGCAGTCCGTGCATCCAGGGCAGGGGCTGGCGGTACCCTCAGACCGTGCCCTTTTGCTTAACGAAGCCATCGACCGCGCTTTGGTCAATAACCTGGGGCTCTCAGTTACCCGTCTGGATGCGCTTAAATCCGGAGATGGGATTGACCTCGCGGAGGCCGGTTTTGACACCGTCTTCGCCTGGAGAAATGCCACCGGTGGCGCTCTAAGTTCTGCTGAACGGGCGGCAGGAGATCCCGTCACACGCGCTTATGATTCGGATGTAACTCTTACCCGTAAGTTTACTTGGGGAGGTACCTTGAGCCTAGGTGCCGGGATGGCCAGAGGATGGACCGATGGCGCGACGGCCCGCACGGCTTCAAATTTCGATTTTAATTCCAGCGTCACTTACACCCAGCCTCTGCTTCGCAACGGTTGGCAAGCAGTGAACCTGACTTCGTTGATTTCCGCACGTCAATTTGCCGTCCGAAGTCGGCTGGCGCTCCGGGCCGCCGCCTTAGATTTGATCCGTGACACCGAGGTCGCTTACTGGAATTTAGCCGGCGCGCGCTCGCTCGTCGCCTTGCGCGAGACAAGTTTCCGTTCGGCCGAAACGCTTTTAGCGCAAATCAAAGCGAGGCGCCAATTGGGCGACGCCACGGTCTTGGAAGAATTACAGGCGGAAGCCGATGTCTCGACGCAGAAGGTCGCCGTGCTTAACGCCCGTCAGTTGGTTGATAGTTCGGAGATGAGTTTACGTCGAGTCTTAGGTCGCGATGCAGCCGACAATATCGAGCAAGGACTGGTCGTCCAACCTCTGACGGTCGAACAGGTTTCTGGTCCGCCGGAGTTCCGTCCTTGGATCAAGACGGTTTCTGAATTCGATTTCGATACCGCAATCCAACTCTCGAACGTCAACCAAGCGGATGCCGTCCTCGCCCAGGCGCAACAGAACGATAAGCCGTCGTTGGATTTGGTCATCGGCGGCACGAATTCCTATTATGGCCTGCCCGGTTCGCCTGGTTCTGCGGCTTCCTTTGATGGTTTTCAACGTCGGCCAGGTTGGAGTAATTCCGCCGCCTTGACGTTAAGTTTCCCGTTGGGCTTCCGGGAAGCCGAAGCCACTTTGCGCTCCGCCTCCCGTTCGCGACGTCAGGCGGAATTACGCTTGGCAGACGTCCGGCAGAATCTGGTCTTTAACGCCCGGGCCACTTGGCGAGACTTGGAAGCAGCCCGGGCACGCGTCGCGGCTGCGACTTCGGCTTTGAATTTACAGCGCCAGTCTTATGAGGGTGAACGCGCCCGCTACGAAGCGGGGCAATCAAACGTACTCCTCGTTTTGCAGGCACAGGCGGCCTTGGATGCGGCTCAGGTCAACTGGGTGCAGTCCCAACTTGATGCGCGTTCGGCTTCCGCCCGCGTGGCGCGCCTCGATGGGTCGATTCTCCCCCGCCACGGCTTCACAATGGATGTCGTCGAAGCGAAGGTGGGATCCGCGGCCGGCCTCAATGACACGTTGCCACCCTTGCCCGATATTCCATGAAGTCTAAAAAAATCATCATCACCCTCGCCGTCGTAGCGCTTGCTGCAGGTGTTTGGTACGAGTGGCCTGCCAAGGCACATAAGCCCCATCGCAAAGGTGTGAACACGCCGCCGGCACCGGTCGTGGCGACGAACCCCCTCGAGGCCATCGTCACGGTGCGCGATATCGAAGAGACGGTCGATGCGGCGGGCTTTGTCCGCTCCGTGATTTATAGCGACATCAAGGCCGAGGTAAGCGGCAAGGTTGAACGCATCTTGGTCAAGGACGGCCAGTTGGTCAAAAAAGGCGATGTCTTGGTCGAACTCGATCCGACGCTGGTCAAGGCCGACGAAGATGAGGCACGACGCAACGTACAATTGCAGGGTTTTAATCTCGAGAAAGCGACGCGTGACCTGAAGCGCGTGGACGTGCTCCGGACCAAGGGGTTTGTTTCCGATCGTGAGGCGCTGGACGCTAAGACGGCCTTCGAGGTCATCAAGCTGCAGTTGGAGATCGCGCAATCGCGCTTGGACAAGGCTTCCGAGAATCTCCGCAAGACGATCCTGACGGCGCCCCATGATGGCATGATTTCCGAATCGAATAATCTGGTGGTCGGCGCCGTGGTGATTGGGGCGCAATCCATCAATAGCGGCACTTTACTCATGCGGGTTTCGGATACGAGTATCTTGCGTGTGGACGTGAACCTGAATGAATTCGCTGCGACCCGAGTCGAATTGGGCCGCGAGGCGACCATCACTTTCGACTCGATTCCGAGCCTTACTAAGAAGGGCAAAATCACTTTCATGGCTCCATTCGGTACGGCTGACGCCAAGGTCCCGGACTTGAGGATCTTTCCTTCGCAGGTCGCTTTTTCTGCCGGAGACGGCGTGCGTCCGGGCATCAGCGCCAACGTCTCGGTCTTGGTCGCACGGGAGAAGAAATGCGTCTCCGTGCCAGTGTCGGGCATCTTCGTCGAAGGGAACGAACGAATTATTTATGTTAAGGACGAAAACGGCGAATGGGATCGTCGTATTGTCCAGCTTGGCCTGAGCGATGCGGGTTGGACGCAGGTGAAGAAGGGCGTCGTGCCCGGCGAGACCCTCAGTCTCGTCCGCCCCGTCCAGCCGCGTTGAACGATGCCAGCGCTCATCGCCATTCGCGGGTTACGTAAGATCTACCGGATGGGAGATGAGAACGTCCATGCCTTGGCGGGCGTGAATTTGGATTTTAATAAAGGAGAGTTCGTGGCTATCCTTGGGCCTTCGGGGTCCGGTAAGTCGACGCTCATGCATATCTTAGGATTCATGGACACTCCTACGGAAGGCAGCATTGTCTTCGAAGGGCAGGAAGTCGCGGGTTTGAGCGCCGATCGTCGAGCATGGTATCGCTCCAATCGCGTTGGTTTCGTTTTCCAGTCGTTCAATCTTCTGCCTCGTCTGACGGTGTTAGAGAACGTGGCTTTGCCTTTGCTTTATCGGGAAGATTCCAAGCCAGAGGCCAACGAGGCGGCGGCCAAGATTGCTTTGGAACGCGTGGGGATGTCACATCGCCTCGACCACCGACCCTCGCAGCTTTCCGGGGGCGAGCGTCAACGTGTGGCCATTGCACGGGCCATCGTCGGGACGCCGGCGATCATCTTCGCCGATGAGCCCACCGGCAATTTGGACGTCAAGAACGTCAGCCGTATCCTCGAGCTGTTAGCCTCGTTGATCAAAGAGGGAATCACCGTCGTGCTGGTCACACACGATCTGGCCGTCGCTGATCACGCCCACCGGATTATTTCGATGCGCGAAGGTTCCGTGCAGGAGGATCGTCAACGATGAGAATCTTCGAACGCTTGCGTCCCGCGGTGGTCAACGGCTTGCGCGAATTGCAGGCCAATAAGGTCCGCTCCCTGCTTTCGATGTCGGGCATCATCTTGGGTGTCGCTTCGTTGGTCGCGATGGTGACGGTGGTGCAGGGGATGGTCGGCAATTTCCGGCAGTTCGTCGATGCGATGGGCGGCATCGAAAAGATCACCGTTGACCGTCAGCCTTTGCCCAAGGAGCAGGAGCACCTGGCGGAGCTTTCCGAGGGGGTAACGATGCGGGACGTCGACCAGATTCGTTCGACCATTCCGTTGATTCAGAATATTTCACCCGAGGTGCGGGTGGGTTACGAAAAACTTTCGGTCGAGGGTCGCGAATACAGCACTTACGTCACGGGCTGTACGGCGGATTACCTGCCGGTGGCCAAACGCTGGATCGACCCCGGCGAAGGACGGTTCGTGAGCGACTTGGATATCTTACATAAGTCCGATGTGGTTATCTTGGGTTCGGCGGTGGTGACGGAATTATTCCAACCTAACGAAGATCCGCTGGGCAAGGTGATCAAGATGCGCGGCCGCCGTTTCACCGTCGTGGGGATTATGAATAATATCGAAGGCTCCGGGATGCAGGTGCGCTCGGCAAACTCCAAGAGTTCCGGTGGCATGTGGCGCTGGCGCAATAGCGGCGCCTATATTCCCGTCACGACCGCGATGGCCAAATTTACGGGCAACGATCGATTGAGTGCGCTGGGGCTGCGCGTGGCCTCTGGAGATGATTTAAATAATGCGGTGGAGCAAGTAGAGCGCACGCTCTCGATGACCCACCACGGCTTGAAGGATTTTTCGATCAATACCAACGAGCAGACGTTGGAAGATTTCCGGAAGACCGAGGCGGCCTTCAAGCTTTCGCTGGGCGGCGTCGCCGGTATCTCCCTCTACGTCGGAGGCATCGGCATCATGAACGTGATGCTGGCTTCGATTAACGAGCGCATCCGCGAGATCGGGGTGCGCAAGGCCGTGGGCGCCCGTGGGTCCGACCTTTTCCTGCAGTTCCTCTCCGAGGCTGCGGTGATCTCCGTCGTCGGGGGGATCATTGGCATCGTGGTCTCGATGGGGGTGGTCGCGCTGATGAACTTCATCCTAACCCAGGCGCTTCCTTCCGGGATGATCGCCAAATTTGACATCATCATCATGCTCCAAGGCCTAGCCTTCTCGGTCGTCATCGGCTTGGTGGCTGGCGTCTATCCGGCTTTGCGTGCGGCTAAACTCGACCCAATCGAAGCTTTACGTCACGAATAATTTACCTCCATGAAACCGACGCTCCTCGCCAGCCTCCTGTTTGTCACGCTCGCCGCCGAACCCCTTGCCCCTGTGTCAGTATGGGAGGGCGCTCCGCCCGCCGAAACCTTGAAGCTCAAGCCCGGTGCCGACCCCAAGGGTACGGTCAATCCGAAGACTTTGGGTCGCACCGATGTCTTTACGCCGGAGTTCGTTCCCTGGCCGGCGGCAAAGCCGAACTCCCCGATTGTCATTATTTGTCCGGGGGGCGGTTATGGCGGACTCGCCGAACAGCACGAGGGTGTCACGGTCGCCGAAAGGCTCAATGCTCTCGGTTGTGCCGCCGTGGTGCTTAAATACCGCGTGCCACGTCGCGACCCAGAGAAACCTTGGATTGTGCCCGTGATGGATGCGCGCAAAACGGTTGAGATCGTCCGCGCTCGCGCCGCCGAATGGAATGGCAACCCGGCTAAGGTTGGTATCCTTGGGTTTTCAGCGGGTGGCAACTTGGCCGTACGCGTCGCCTACTCGCCCGCCGAAGAGGGCGCGGCTCGTCCTAATTTCGCCGTCTTAGTTTACCCCGCCTATCTCTTCGTCAAGGATGAGCCTGCGAGCACCTTGCGCGAGGGTCTTGATGGCGTGATTCCGACGCCAGGCTCCGGCAAACCCGTGCCAGCATTCTTTGCTCATAGCGCGGATGATAAATACCCCGCCGAAGGCTCAATGGCTTTGGCGGCCAAACTTAAATCGCTGGGCGGTACGGCCGAGGTGCACGTCTGGGCCAAGGGTGGTCATGGTTGGGGAGCAACCGATCGCTGCGAGGCCGCGAAACGCTGGACGGATCTGCTCGGCGTCTGGATGAAGGAAGTCAGCATTCTCACCCCCTGAGCCGCCGGAAAAGTTGCCAATAAAAAAGCCGCCCGAAGGGGCGGCTTTTTCGTGAAGCAGCAGTTCGCTTAGAACTTGAAGCGCAGGCCAGCCACATATTCCCAGCTGGAGATGCTGTCTTTATGGGTGCCGGAGAGGTCAACAATCGTGACGTTGGTCATCGAGGTGCTACGAACCATGAGCAGAACATCGGTGACTTCCGAGAGCGTGAAGCGCATGCCTGCAAAGGCGTTCATGGTCAGAGCATTCTTATCGGTGCCGGGGTCGCCGCCCGAGAGCCAGGTGTTGCCTACGCCTGCGCCGATGAAGGGATGGATGCCGCCAGCGCCATTGAGCTCGTAGGTGAGATCAATCATGGCCGAGTAAGCCTTGATGTTTACGGCCGTAAAAGAATCTTCAAGTTTCTTGGAGGTAAGATTCAAGCCGAGGTGGAAGTTGTCGCTGAGCTGGGAGCCGATGCCGAGGCCGGCGAAGCTGTTGGAGCTATAGCCCGAAGGGCTGGCAGCACCGAGTTGGACGTCGAGGGTGAGTGCTTGGGAAGCGGCGGCCATTAAAGGCAGCACGGCGAGGTAGCGTAGGGATTTCATAGGGGAGTCGTTAGATTGAAGTCTGGATGTTTGATGTAAAGGCAGAAGGGCGGTTTACTTAGTCTTCTCGGCCTTGGCGGCCTTGGCTTCGCCAACCACCTCTACGCTAGTGATATCAATGCGTTGGGTCGGGGTCGAGCCTTCTTGGCCGACGCAGGGGATATTGGCGATTTTCTCCAGGACGTCTTCGCCGGAGATGACTTTGCCGAAGGCGGTATATTTGTTATTCAAGAACGACGCATTACCGTGACAAATGAAGAATTGGCTCCCAGCGCTATCGGGATCGGCCGACCGGGCCATGGAGAGGACGCCCTTGGTGTGCGAACGGTTATTAAACTCGGCTTTGATTTGGTAGCCAGGGCCGCCGGTGCCGGGCTGGCCTTTGCCGCCGGGCTTAGTGTTAGGGCAACCGCCTTGGATCATGAAGCCTTTGATGATGCGGTGGAAAGCGGTCTTATCGTAAAATCCTTCGCGGGAGAGCTTCAGGAAGTTGTCGACGGTGCGCGGGGCGACTTCGGGCCAGAATTCGACAGTCATGTCGCCGGCCGTGGTGTGGATGATCGCGCGAGGGGCGGTGGATTCGTTCATGGTTTTGGAGGAAGGGGAGCTGCCGCAGGCCGTCAAGGTCAGGGCGCAGAGGGCCAATAAGCTTAGGTGTTTCATGCCTTTAGCCAACCCCGCCCGGCTATGTCCGCAACCTCAAACCTCCGCTTGCCACCCCGCCCGTGGGCTTACAGGGTCGAGTTTCACATGCGCGTCACTGTTAATGATGAAGCCCGGGATACCGCCGCCCCTACGCTGGCCGCTCTTTTAGAGGAGCTCGGGGTCGCCCATGAGCCTGCCGTGGCCGCCGCCGTCGACGGCGAAGTCATCCCACGTTCTCGCTGGTCCGCGCAAGCGCTGATGAATGGCACCTCCATTCTCGTCATCCGCGCCGCTCAAGGCGGCTAATTTCTATGCTAAAATTCATCAAAGAGCTTTTCGTCCCTTCGCCGGAAGCCCCCGCCCCCGACAGTCTGGTTCTTTTTACGCCCAATGACGGAAGTTGGAATGTGAAACAGGTCCGCCGACTTTTCGACGCCGGCGTCGGTCGCCTACACGTTCAGTATCGCCGCGATTGGCAGCTGAAGGATTACGAAGATTTCCTTAAGAACATCCCCGAGACTTTCTGGCCCCGCATCGTCCTGGAAGATCAACCCGAATTAGTTCTGTCCTGTAAGTTGGGCGGCCTGCAGATCCACCCGACCGAGCGCGTGCCTCGTCGCTGGCCGAAGCACGGCGTTTTGAGCGCCAAGTGTCATTCTTACGACGAACTTCTCGCGGTCGATAAATCCTGCCGCTACGTTTTCCTCACGCCTATCTTCGAGTCCGTTTCCAAGAAGGATCATCGTCCTCGCCGCACGGTACGCGAGTACGCCGTGATCCTCGAGCGCTGGAAATCCGAAGGCGGTTGCCCGGCTTATGCCTTGGGTGGTATTACGCCCGAGAACATCGGTGAGGTACGCGAGATGGGTTTCGACGGCGCCGCTTTCATCGGTTCGGTCTGGAAGGAAAAAGACCCCGTCCGCGCATTCCTGGATCTGGAGCGTGCCTGGTCAGGTCGCGACGCCCGCAAGCTCAAGCGGAAGTATTAAGCCGACGTGTATCCGCGCCTGCAGTTTTTGACTCTGGATGCGGCCCCGCTGAGCCATCACGCCCAAGCCTTGGCCGCCTTGCAGGGCGGTGCGCGCTGGATTCAGCTCCGAGCCAAAGGGTTGCCTGAATCCGAATGGACGGAGCTTGCCCGATCCGTCGTCGAGCTCTGCCGCGATTTCGATGCGACCTGCATTATCAATGATTCGCCGCGCGTCGCCCTGTTATCTGGCGCCCATGGCGTCCATCTCGGCGCCGAAGACATGTCCCCCGCCGATGCCCGTGCGCTCTTGGGCGAGCACGCCATCATCGGCGCGACGCTCAATTCTTTGTCCGATATATCCCGCATCGAAGGCGTGGTTTTAAATTATGTCGGCGTCGGTCCGTATCGGGCCACGACGAGCAAACAAAAGCTCGCCCCGGTCCATTCCCCGGAAAGTTTACGCAATCTGATCGCCGCGCTCCCTGGTTTACCCACCTATGTGATCGGCGGCGTGACGGCGGCCGATGTCGCCGCTATCCGCCAATGGGGTGCCCATGGTATTGCGGTCAGTGGTGCCATCGCCCTGGCAGCCGATCCGTCCGCCGCCACCTCGGCCTTGCTTAAAGCCACGTCGGCTTAGGTTTCTGATGCGAGGGCTGGACAATTCAAGGCAGTCTTGGATTGTCAAAACTCCGATGGCTCAACTCCGCATCGCCGACCGCACTTTCAACTCCCGTCTCTTTACCGGTACGGGGAAGTATGCCTCGGCGGCACAATTGCGCGCGGTCCTGGATGCCTGCGGCGCCGAGGTGGTGACGATGGCGATTAAACGCGTGCGGTTCGACGCCAAGGATGACGGCATCTTATCGGCGCTTGATCCGAAGAAGCATCTCATCCTGCCGAACACATCCGGCGTGCGTACCGCCAAGGAGGCGATCTTCGCCGCCGAACTGGCCCGCGAAGCCCTTGGGACGAGTTGGCTGAAGTTAGAAATCCACCCAGACCCGAAGTATCTCATGCCCGACCCGGTCGAGACTTTGGAAGCCTGCCGCGAGTTGGTCAAAAAAGGTTTCACGGTCTTGCCTTATATCCACGCCGATCCGGTCTTGGCGAAACGTCTCGAAGAAGTAGGTGCCGCGGCCGTCATGCCGCTCGGTGCTCCCATCGGTTCCAATCGCGGCCTGCTCTCGCGAGATTTTCTTCGCATCATCATCGAGCAAGCCCGCGTACCGGTGATCATCGATGCCGGTCTGGGCGCCCCCTCACACGCGGCCGAAGCGCTTGAGCTCGGGGCCGATGCGGTCTTGGTGAATACGGCGATCGCCTCTTCCGGCGACCCGATCGCGATGGCGCAGGCTTTCCGTCTGGCCGTCGAAGCTGGCCGCTTGGCTCGCGAAGCGGGCTTGGGCGCTGGCTCCGATCAGGCTCATCCCACTTCGCCCCTGACGGGTTTTCTCGATTAAGCGATGGCGGCGAAGCCAGGCAGAATTCGGGCCGACGAGTTGCTGTTAAAACTCGGCCTCGCGCCTTCGCGCTCCGTCGCCCAAGCCCTGATTCTTGGCGGCAAAGTGCGTTCCGGTCCGGATAGTGTCGTCAATAAGGCCTCCCAATCATTTCCCGAAGACGCTTTGCTCACCGTCGATCAGCCACCGCGGTTCGTTTCACGCGGCGGCGAGAAACTCGAAGGTGCGCTGGAGTATTTTAAGATTCCCGTCGAAGGCTTGCACGGGCTCGACGTCGGCGCTTCGACGGGTGGCTTCTCGGATTGCCTGCTGCAGCGCGGAGTCGTGAGCATGACGTGCGTCGACGTCGGGACGGCGCAGTTGCATTTGAAGTTACGCCAAGATGCGCGGGTGAAGAATTACGAAAAATTTAATGCGCGTGAGATTAATAACGTCGAGTTACCCCACCCGACGTATGGCATCGTGGTGATGGATCTGTCGTTTATTTCTTTGGGACTTATTTTGCCGATCGCTTGGCAGCGGGTAGGGAAGGGCGGTCACCTCGTGGCGCTCATCAAGCCGCAGTTCGAGGCGACCAAGGCCGAGGCCGATAAGGGCCGGGGCATCATCAAGGACCCGGTCATTCATGCCCGGGTGGTGGATGGCCTGACTGCCGCCGCTCAAGCTCTTCCCGGGGCCCAAGTCCTGGGGGTGATTCCTTCCCCCATCGAGGGCGGGGATGGTAATCGGGAGTTCCTGATTGCCGTCAAAAGGCCCTAAAAAGGGCTATAGGCTGGGCTGGGGCCTGGTTGTTTTAGAAAAGGGCTAAATTGTGTTTATTTAGGTCTATTCTGCCCCAATCCCCGTCCCTGCCCCTGGCACCGCTGGCGCCCCCCATTTCTGCTTGCCCTCAGCCCTCCGTCCCTTACTTCCAATCCTCCCATGACCACCGAAGGTAAGCTCAAGCGTTCCCGCAACCCCCTCGATTTCGATTTCACCGAACCCGAGGCTTTGTCCCGTTACGTCACCGAGACGGGCAAGATTCTGTCCCGCAAGCTCAACGGCCTCACCGCCCGCCAGCAGCGTCATATTGCCAAGGCCGTTAAGCGCGCCCGCAATATGATCACGATGAAGTAAGGAGTCGTCATCCGACTTTCCGGGCCGCCTTTTCAGGCGGCCTTTTTGTTGTCCGCCTAGGAGGTTGCCCCTGAGGGTTCTTCAAAGTAAATCAAGCGAGACAACTTTCTCCCCGACGTCTATTCCCGTCACCACCGCTTTGGACTCAGCTCTCCCCACTTTCTTAACTTCCGCCCCCGCCGATCTCTCGCGCGCGGCGGCTTTGTTGCGAGAGGGAGAATGCGTCGCGCTCCCCACCGAGACGGTTTACGGGTTGGCCGCCGATGCGTTGAACGAAAAAGCACTCGCCCAGATTTTTACCATCAAGGGCCGCCCGCTGCTGGATCCTCTCATCGTCCATGTCCTCGACCTCGCTGCCCTCGCCGAAGTCGCTGAGCCCGATGCACGTCTGGCCAAGATCTCCCATCTCTGGCCCGGCCCTTTGACGGTCGTGCTGCGTCGTAAGCCGTGCATTCCTGACCTCGTGACGGCGGGCAAAGCTACCGTGGCCATTCGCTTGCCCGCTCACCCGCTTTTTCGCGAGGTCTTGCGTCTGACGGGCCGCCCCTTGGCCGCCCCGAGCGCGAATCCGTTTGGCTATGTCAGCCCGACCCAAGCCTCACATGTCCGCGACTCGCTGGCGGAACGCTGCCCTTGGATCGTCGATGGCGGCGATTGCGAGCACGGTCTCGAATCCACGATCCTTGACCTTTCCACGCCCGGTCGCGCCCGCTTGCTACGCCCTGGCCCGATTACAATCGAGGTCGTGCGCGCCTTGCTGGGCGATGTCGAGGTGGTGACGCGTGCGGCCTCGCATCAGGTCGCCCAAGACGCTCCGGGTATGCTGGAGCGGCATTACAGCCCCGCCACGAAGGTCGTGCTCTTTGCCCCAGGTACAACGCCCGAGGTCGAAGACGATGCTGCCGTGGTCTATATCAAGCGTCGACCGACTTCGCCTCTCGGCGCCGAGGTTTTTAATTTTTCCGAAACTGGTTCAGTCGTCGAAGCCGCGCATCACCTCTTCGCGCTTCTCCGTCAATTGGACCAACGTCACTACACGACGATTCACGTCGAGCTCGCCGAGGCCGTCGGCTTAGGGTTGGCTTATAACGACCGGTTGACCCGTGCCGCCGCCCGCTGATGCAAAACTTGCTCGATACGCTGAAGAAGGCCGCGGAATTTCTGGCCCGCAAGGGGTTGGAAAAATCACGCGTCGAGGCCGAACATGTCTTCGCCGCCGGACTCGGGCTGAAGCGACTCGATCTCTATCTGCAGTTCGAAAGGCTGCTGACGGAGGTCGAAGTCGAAAAGCTTCGGGCTCTCATCGTGCGTCGCGGCAATCGCGAACCGCTCCAGCACATCGTCGGTCACGTGGAATTCCGCGACTTGGTCCTGAAATCAGATAAGCGCGCCTTGATTCCGCGACCAGAGACCGAAGAGTTGGTCGACCATGCCTTGGAATTGTTTTCAGCCGAGCAAGCCGTACGTGTGCTCGACCTGGGTACGGGTTCTGGCGCGATTGCTTTGGCGCTAGCATCAGAGCGTCCGCTTTGGAAGGTCGACGCCGTCGATTGTTCGCCCGAAGCCTTGGCCCTCGCACGCGAAAACGCGGCCCGCTGCGGTTTGGTTGAACGCGTTAACTTTGCCGAGTCCGACTGGTTTGCCGCCGTCACGGATGCCTACGATCTCATCGTTTCTAATCCGCCTTACCTGACCGAAGCCGAAGTGGCGGTCGCCGAACCTGAGGTGCGGGAGTTTGATCCGAAGTCAGCCTTGGTCGCCGCCGAGGATGGGCTCGCTGATTTGCGAAAAATTTTGGAAGGCGCCGCGAAGCATTTGCGACCAGGCGGCTGGGTGCTTTGCGAGACCGGGATCGATCAACATCCAGCTTTGGCCGAACTATCGGCGAAACTCGGTTACGCCGAGTCCGCGGGCCTGCCCGACATGAGTGGCCGGGCGCGCTTTTGGAAGGCAAAGAAAGCATAGGTACGGCGGAACGTTTCGTTCGACTTTGTCTTGGGCTAGGTCAGCACGCAGTGCTGACCCTACCTCGAGCCCTCGGACCCTCTTGTCCTCTTGCCCTTCGCCCCGCCTTTCCTCTTTACTGACCTTATGTCCCAGCCCGCCGCCAAGCCCAAGACCGCCATCACGCCTACTCGCCAAGAGGATTACCCAGAGTGGTATTTGCAGGTGATCAAGGCGGCTGACCTCGCTGAAAACAGCCCCGTCCGAGGTTGCATGGTGATCAAGCCTTGGGGCTATGCGCTTTGGGAAAATATCCAGCGCGACCTCGATACGATGTTCAAGGAGACGGGCCACGTGAACGCCTATTTCCCACTTTTTATCCCGGTCAGTTACATCCAAAAGGAAGCTGCGCACGTCGAAGGTTTTGCCAAGGAGTGCGCGGTGGTCACGCACTCGCGTCTCGAGGCCGGCCCCGACGGCAAACTTGTCCCCGCCGGCGAACTCGAAGAACCGCTCATCGTCCGTCCGACTTCCGAAACCATCATCGGCGAAACTTATTCAAAGTGGGTGCAGTCCTACCGTGATCTCCCGATTCTCATCAACCAATGGGCCAACGTCGTCCGCTGGGAGATGCGCACGCGCCTTTTCCTCCGCACCGCCGAGTTCCTCTGGCAGGAAGGCCACACCGTCCACGCCACCGAGGCCGAAGCCGTCGAAGAGACGCATAAGATGCTCCGCGTCTACGCGGATTTCGCTGAGAACTATATGGCGATGCCGGTGATTATGGGTCGCAAGACGGAGGGCGAACGCTTCCCCGGCGCCGTCGATACGCTCTGCATCGAATCGATGATGCAGGATCGCAAGGCTCTCCAGGCCGGCACCTCGCATTACCTTGGGCAGAATTTCGCGAAGTCATGCAATATCCGCTTCCAGGATGAGACCGGTGTGATGCAGCTTGCACACACGACTTCTTGGGGTGTCTCCACGCGCCTCATCGGCGGCATGATCATGACGCATTCGGATGACGATGGTTTCATCGCGCCGCCTCGCCTGGCTCCGCAGCATGTGGTGATCATCCCGATCTATAAGGACGACGCCACCAAGGCCGACATCCTCGCCTATTGCCAATCGTTGCAGAAGGAACTCACTGCCCAGCGTTTCCACGACCGCAAGCTGGTCGTCACGATTGATAATCGTGATATGCGCGGCGGAGATAAGGTCTGGGGCTGGATCAAAAAAGGCGTACCTATCCGCGTCGAAGTCGGTCCGCGCGACCTCGCCTCCAATGCGGTCTTTGCTGCTCGTCGTGATACGGGTGAAAAGGCCGGCGTCCCTCGCGCCGACTTCGTGGCGACGATCATTGATCGTCTGCAGTCGATCCAAGATAACTTGCTGGCCCGGGCGAAAGCTCATCGCGCCGAACATACCCGTGAAATTAATTCTTGGGAGGAATTGAAAGCTTACTTTACGCCCAAGAATACCGAGAAAGCCGAAATGCACGGCGGTTTCGCGATGTGCCACTGGAATGGCTCCAAGGAAGTTGAAAAACGCCTCAAGGATGAGCTTAAGGTCACGATCCGTTGCATCCCGCTCGACGCCAAGGAAGAGCCCGGCAAATGCGTCGTCACCGGCGAGCCCAGCGCTCGTCGCGTGGTGATGGCAAAGGCTTACTAATTTCCCGTCGCGAGGTAGGGACAGCACCACGTGCTGTC
>CAILOT010000171.1:0-28991 GCA_903835965.1 uncultured Opitutia bacterium | reverse complement strand
TGGGTAGGGTTGAGCGCCCTCGCTCAACCGCGGCTGACCAAGGGTGGTCAGCCCTACCTCGCCCTATCCCCTAAGAAAAACACCTTTGCACTTTTGCACGCGGCTCCGCCGCATTTGCACCTTTGCACTGCCGTGTTCCCGGTCTCACCCATGAGCCAATGCCGCGGCATCGACGGCGACCGCACCGGCATCTCGGAGGACTTGGGCACAGGCATGCAAGGTCGCACCCGTCGTGAGCACGTCATCGATGATCACGTAACGTCGGGATGAATCGATCTTCTGGCCGGGTTTAAGTGCGAACGCCTTGGCCACGTTCTTACGCCTGGCCGCACGGTCGAGTCGGGTCTGCGAAGCGGTCTCGGAATTTTTCGCCAAGAGGAATTGAACTTCGCAGCCGGGCAGGCGTTGGCCGAGCGCCTGAGCGATGCGTTCGGTCTGATTGTAGCCTCGATCCCTGAGGCGTCGGGCATGAAGCGGTACAGGTACGAGAATCGAGCCGCTGAGGTGACGCTTAAAGTCCTGATCTTCCACGGCCGCATCGACTAAGTCGTCGGCCAGGTAGGGCGCCCGGCCGTACTTAATCTGGTGGATGATATCTCTAGCCGAACCCTTGGCCTGAAAGGCACAAACGGCGCGGGTAAAGGCGGGGTGAAGGTCGAGGCAATGGGGGCAAGCACGGTCGCCTTCCAGCAGCCCGGTGAAGGGATGCCCGCAGGTCGAGCAACGTGGGTCGTGAATCCGGATTAATTCCAAGGCGCCGGTGGCGGAGAGGTGACGGCGCGGTCCATCTTCCATAGGCAGCTGCGTCACGACGCAATCTCGAGGAAAGAGCAGATCGACCAAGCCCCGGTCTAGGTCATCGAGTAGTCCCATGGGAAGGCATCGCCCCATGCGGGAGCTCGGGCATGAGTAAAGTCATCAGCCTGCTAAAATGCATTTGCCCGTCGGCAGGTTCAATCCAAGGTTCTACCCAGACTATGGCTTTCGATTTTGATAGCTGTCCGGAACGCGCTGGGACGGATAGCACTAAGTGGCACAAGTATGCCAACCGCGACGTCATCCCATGCTGGATTGCGGACATGGATTTCACGTCTCCGCCGGCGGTCGTGGAGGCCATCAAGCGTCGGGCCGACCACGGCGTTTTCGGCTATCCGGCCCAGCGCGATGAGGTCTTTGTTTCTATTGTTAACTATCTCCGCCGCCGACACGGTTGGGAAATCAGGCCCGAGTGGATCACGTTCATGTGTTCGCTGGTGCCTGGGATTCATGCGACCATCCGTTGCGCCAGTAAGCCGGGCGAATCCGTCGTCACCACGGCTCCAGTCTACCCGCCGTTCCTGACGGCGCCGGTCATTTCAGAACGCAACCCCCTCAAACTCGAGATGGTCTTTGTCGAAGGGCGCTGGACTTTTGATTGGGAGAAACTCGAAGTCGCCTGCGCGCAGCCGCACGCCAAGGTCCTATTGCTCTGCAATCCTTACAACCCGCTGGCGCGCGTTTTTGATCGGTCCGAGCTTGAGCGATTGGCCGCGTTGGTCCGAAAGCACGACCTCGTCGTCTGTTCGGACGAAATCCATTGCGACCTGATTTTAGACCCGAAGGCAAAGCACACGATCTTTGCCACGCTCGGGGAAGATATTTCAGCGCGGACCGTCACGCTCATGGCCGCCAGCAAGACTTACAATATCGCCGGACTGACTTGTGGCTTTGCGATCATCCCCGACCCGCAGTTACGGACACGTTTCCGGCGGGTTCTGCAAGGACTGTCGCTAGATCAGAACGTCTTCGGCTTGGCTGCCACGCAGGCGGCGTTTGACCATGGTGAAGCGTGGCGCCTGGCCTGCGTCGATTACCTGCGCGGCAATCTCGACCTGATTGAGCAGGAGTTGAAATCCATGCCTGGCGTGGTCCTCAAAGCCCGTCCGCAATCCAGTTTCTTGGCATGGTTCGACGTCAGCGCGCTGGGTTTCGAAGATCCGCATGCAGAATTTGAAAAAGGCGGTATCGGCTTCAGTAATGGCGCCGACTTTGGCGGGCCTGGTCACGTGCGCCTTAACTTCGGATGCTCGCGCGAAAAACTCCGCGAGATTTTACGTCGCATGCAAGCCGTCGTCGCGCGGGCGCCGGGTAAGGCGTGAGTCGGCGCGCCGCTTAAACTCGATTCGCTAAGACGTTCGTCGCGATGACGCATGCCAGCGCGGCATTCTCGGCGCGCAGAACCGTCGGGCCAAGACCCACGGCGCGAAAGCCGGCAGCACGGGCGACGGCGTATTCTTCGGAGGTGAGGTCGCCTTCCGGGCCGATCAGCCAGAGGACTTTCTTAGCTTTTGAAAAATCCAGATGTGCCACCGGCTCTGCATCGAATTCGAGCGAGCCCGTGAGACGTAATTCATCGGGGGAGCAGGCCGGCAGGGAGGCGAGCCATTCGCGCAGGCGCTGGGGCTCGGAGATTGCCGCCAACCAGGGATGCCCGGATTGCTTGCAGGCCTCGACGGCCTGATGGTGCCACTTCAAGCGGCGGGCACGCGCCCGGTCGGCATCAAGTTTTAATTCGCAGCGGGCGGTTTCCAGCGGAATGACGGCGGCCGCGCCGGCTTCGCAGACGCTGCGTACCAGGTCGTCCATCGTGCCGCCCTTAGGCATGCTTTGCGCGAGGGTGATTTCCGGGCAAGGGCGATCCGAAGTGCGAGCGCGGACGACTTCGACGGTCGCTCCGTCGCCGTCGGCTGAATCGAGTTTGCCTTCGACGACGAGACCTTCGCCGTCGAGCAAGACCACCGCGTCACCCCGTCGAGCACGTAAGCTGCGGACGACGTGCGAGCTTTCTTCGGCGGAAAGTTTTACCCGCGCGCCAGGTTTGCAAGCGGGGGCCTGTTCGTGGCTGAGCCAGACGCGCAGGGGGCTCATCGGGAAAGGGCGAGCGGTTGATCGTAGGAAGGATCCCAATCCTTCCAGACGGTTTCATAGCCGGCGACCTTGAGCATCGCGGCTACCTCGGCCGGAGAGCGGTCGTCTTCGATGGCAAACTGTTCCAGGGAGGCTTCCTTGCCTTCGGCGTAGCCGCCGGGGTTGGTTCGGGAGCCGGCGCTCATCGCCGTGATGCCGAGGCGACAGGCGTGGTTGCGAAAAGCTTCGCTTTCGCGCGTGCTCAACGTGAGCTCGATTTCACCGTTAAAAAGACGGAAGGCACAGATCGCCTGGACCAAATCGCGATCGGTCATTTCGACCTTAGGCTGGAGTTCGCCTTCGTGCGGCCGGATGCGGGGGAAGGAAACGCTGAAACGGCTTTGCCAGTGTTTGCGTTCGAGCCATTGCAGGTGGAGTGCCGTGAAGAAGCATTCGGCCCGCCAGTCTTCGAGACCGAAGAGCGCTCCTAATCCGATTTTGTGAACACCCGCGGCGCCGACGCGGTCGGGGGCGTCGAGGCGGAAGGCGAAATCGGATTTACGACCCTTGGGGTGGTGCGTGTTATAAGTTTCGCGATGGTAGGTCTCCTGGTAGACCAAGACCGCATTAAGACCGTGGCGGCGGAGCTCTTCGTATTCGGAAGTCTCCATGGGCTGAACCTCCATCGAGAGCGAAGCGAAGTGCGGGCGAAGCAAATCGAGGGCGGCCACGAAGTAAGGGACCTCTACTTTGTTGGATTCGCCGGTCAGGAGGAGCAGATGGTCGAAGCCTAGTTTCTTGAGGGCGCCGGCTTCGCGGAGGATTTCGCCGGGGTTGAGCGTGCGTCGCGCCACTTTGTTGCCCGCCGAAAAGCCGCAATACGTGCAGACGTTCTGGCACTCATTTGAGAGGTACGCCGGAGCGAACAGCTGCATCGTCCGCCCGAAGCGGCGAAGCGTCCGTTCACGGCTGAGCCGTGCCAAGGTCTCGAGATGCGGCGCCGCCGCCGGCGAGACGAAGGCTTTGAAGTCTTCTAGTTCGGTGACGCCGTTCTCGGCCCGCGCTATCGAGCGGAGAACATCGGCGTCCGTTTTCGCCTGGACGGAGGCGAGCACGTCATCCCACGGATGGGCGGTATGGACGGCGGCGAAAGACATTGGATGATGATTTAAACCAAAGTCAGGCGAGCGCAAGAGTTCGCGGCAGGGCCGCGGCGGCTTAGAGCACGGCGGAGTAACCTGCCGCGTCGAGAAGAGCGGCCAACTCAGACGGATTCGTCACCTTGACGCGGATCATCCACGCGCTCGTGTAGGGCTCGCGATTGACCAAGTCAGGCGCGTTGTTGAGCGCGCTGTTTGCTTCTAAGATTTCGCAGGAGACCGGACTATAGAGATCCGAGGCGGCTTTGACGGATTCGACGGTGCCAAAAACATCACCATGGGCAAAAATCTTTCCGGCCTTAGGCAGGTCGACAAAGGTCACGTCGCCAAGGGCGGCCTGAGCGTGGTCCGTGATGCCGATGGTAGCGGTCCCGTCGTCGGCGAGCCGGATCCACTCGTGGTCTTTGGTGTATCGGAGATCGGAAGGGACGTTGCTCATAGGTTCGGGGTATGGGGGCGGAGGATTATTTCAACCTTTCACTTCACAAAGGGCTCGGTGGCGATGTGTAACGGGATGCGGTGACCCCGGATGTCGACGCACAAGTCAGCGGAACCCGCATAGCCGGCCGCTACCAAGGCGGTGCCAATGGGCTTGTTTAAAAGGGGTGAAAGCGTGCCAGAGAGGACTTCGCCGACCGAGATTTCTCCCGCGAAGATGGCTGCTCCTTGGCGAGCGATTCTCCGATCATCGAGCGAGAACAGGATGACCGACGATGGCGGACCGCCTTCGGCTTGACGGGCTAAGGCCTCGCGACCGACAAAGGCGGGCTTGGCGAATTTCACGGTCCAGCCGAGGCCGGCTTGAATGGGCGAAATACGCTCCGAGATCTCGTGGCCGTAGAGAGGATAATTAGCTTCGAGGCGTAGCGAATCGCGTGCACCCAATCCGGTTGGGATCAGGCCTAATGGAAGGCCGGCGGCAAGCAGCGCGCGCGCGACCTTGTCGGCGGAGGCCGAGGGCAGGTAGATTTCGAAACCAGGCGAACCCGTATAGCCGGTGCGTGAGACGATGCAGCCCTTGGCGCCAGCGACTTCGCCGATGACGAAGGCAAAACGTTTAAGGGTGGCGAGGGGGAGCGTAGTGACGGCGGAGAGGATTTTTTCGGCCAGCGGTCCCTGGAGTGCGAGTTGAGCCCAGTCGTTACACTCGTCGATGATTTCGACCTTCGCCTTGCCGACCAGAGAGCGCATCCAGGCGATATCCTTTGCGGCGTTGGAAGCGTTAAGGCAGATGAGGAATTCGGTTTCGGCCAGACGATAGACGATCAGATCATCAACGCATCCGCCGTCCGGCTGACACATCACCGTGTAACGGGCGGTGCCGATGCGGATGGACGCCATCTCGTTGGTCATGATGCCGTCGAGGAATGCGGCCGCGTCCGCGCCGCGCACGCGCGCTTCACCCATGTGCGAGACGTCGAAAAGCCCGGCGGTACGGCGGACAGCGAGGTGTTCCTCGATGATGCCCGTATATTGCACGGGCATTTCCCAGCCTGCAAAAGGGACCAAGCGAGCGCCGAGTTCGACGTGCAAGGCGTAAAGAGGCGTGCGGGCAAGCGTTTCCGACATGTCCCGAAGGTGTTCGGGATTGGCGGCTGTTCCAAGAAAAAAGCCCGACGGTAAAGCCGGGCTTTCGGGTCAGCGGACAGGACTAAGATCAGAGACCGAGCTCTTTGCGGAGGTCGGACAACTGACTCTTGTATTGCTCGTCCGAGATCGACTTGGAGCGGAGGCGGCTTTCCAGAAGGGCGTAACGAGCGCTGAACTCAGAATAGGCGAGTTTGGCGGCCTTAGCTTTGGCTTCGGCGGTGGCTTTATTGGCTTCGGCCACGCGCGCTTCGGCATCGTTGCGGGCATCCGCGATGGCTTTCTCGGCGGCCTTGTTGGCTTCGGCTACTTTGGTTTCGGAATCAGCGATGGCTTTCTCGATCGCCACCTTGGATTCGGCGATAAGCTTTTCGGTTTCAGCCTTGGCGTCGGCCACGGCTTTATCGGAAGCAGCTTTTATTTCGGTATTAGACTTTTCAGCAGATGCCAGGACTTCGGCCATGGCTTTGCTGGAAGCCGCTTTGGTTTCGTTGACGGCTTTATCGGCTTCGACCTGCGTTTGTTGGATTTTTTGATTTAGCTGAGCCAATTGCTCAGCTGAGACTTTTTTTGCGAGGTCGCTCGCTTTCTTTGCTGCGAGCTTAGCGGCATCGCGTTCTTTTTGAGCCTTAACCACGGCAGCTTTTTGGGCTTCAAGGTCTTTCTTGATTTCAGCGATGCCTTTGGCGGCCTCAGCTTCGGCTTGGTAAGAGTTTTTTTCGGCGGCACCGGCTAACACTTCGGCACGAGCGCTAACGTCTTGGACGACCTTGGCAGAGTTCGCTTGCGCGGCCTTCATGGCCTTCACTTCTTCAGCGTAACGTGCTTCGAGGGCGGCGAGACGATCGTTGGCACCGGCGTCCGACGGGCGAGAAGCTGAAACTTTGGCGAGAGTTGCTTGCGCGTCGGCGATTTTGGCCTCGGAAGCGGCGAGTGATTTGGCGATGTCGCCCTTGGTCACTTCCATTTGCGACTCCAGCTTCTTGATTCCTTCTTTGTCGGTTTTAGCTTCGAGGGCGGCGCGGCGGGCTTCGAGCGTATGTAGGGTGGCCTCAGCGTCGGTGCGATTGGCTTCGGCTTGGGCGGTGGCGACCTTGAGGGCTAACTCGGCCTCAGTCAGGCGAGCTTCGGCGGCCGCATCGTTGCCTTTGGCGGCTTTGGCCTCAGCGATTGCTTTGGAAATGTCTGCCAGCTTGGCGGCACTGGCGGCTTCGCGGGTAGCTAAGATTTCAGCGAGCTTCTTGCTGGCTTCCTGGACGGCCTTGATGTCGGCACGCAGGGATTCAGGCGTTTCGGATTCTAGATTATTGGCTTTGCGCACGAGGGCGCGGAATTCGGAAAGATCGCCATCGGGAACGGAAGCGTCGTCCGAGCCAGGGATCTTGGTGAGAGTGACCTGAACGGATTCGGGGAAGCCGAACTCCATGCCGCTCTTGCCGTTGCGCAGGCTTGGCTTGATGATGGTGCTTTCGGGAGTGTAGCCGCCCTTGCCGACTTGCAGTTCATAATTATTTACGCGGTCGACTGTAATTCTGGTTGGCGTGCGTCCGACGGCTTTTCCGTTGAGACGAACGGCGGCGCTTGTCGGATTAGAAGTAATCATGACCGTGTCGGTCTGGGTCGATACGGATGACGTTGTGCATCCGGAAATAGCTGCACAGAGGACTAGGAGGGTGACGGGG
Source organism: uncultured Opitutia bacterium (assembly GCA_903835965.1). GTDB lineage: Bacteria > Verrucomicrobiota > Verrucomicrobiia > Opitutales > UBA953 > UBA953. The sequence goes on along the minus strand of CAILOT010000171.1, from coordinate 21,676 downwards.
AGTCGCATAGGAGGGCGGGGCAAGAGCATTAAAATCAGCCCAAATTGCCCGCAGACTCAACCCCTAAAAGGTTCTGTCACCTAAGGTTGACAGAGCCGAAATGTGAACAAACCTGTGAATGGAGTGTTTGGCCAGCATAGCTCAGTTGGTAGAGCAGCCGTTTTGTAAGCGGCAGGTCGTCGGTTCGAGTCCGTCTGCTGGCTCCATTTACCCCTAATGCCTCTTTTTGGCCGTTATTTGACCCTATTGGGCGACTGCCAGTTTGGCCCATGGCGCAGGGCGTCAGCCATGATGATATAGGGCCTTAACTTTGCGACCTCATGGACGCGAACCATGGCACAGCCCTGTGCGATACCCCAGACGGCGGTGGCGGCCGTCCCTTCATGCCTTTCGCCGGGGGCGGGTTTGTTCAATACCAACCCCAGGGTCGACTTACGGCTCGTACCGAGAAGAACCGGGAATCCCAGGGCGGCAATTTTTTCTAAGTTACGCACCAAGAGAAGATTTTGCGTCGGCGATTTACCAAAGCCAAATCCCGGATCGACCCAGAGCTGTTGGGGTGGGATGCCGGCTTGTTGAGCGAGCGCGAGGGACTGTCTTAAATCGGCGATTAATTCAGGCCAAAAAGCCTCGCCGGCGGGCAGAGCCTTGCGGTGCATCAGGATAAGGGGGCAGCGCCATTCGGCGCAGACCTGAGCCATCGGGGAACCGTTGGTGTCGGCTTCATGGCGGGCACCTTCGATATCATTGATCATATCCGCGCCCGCTTCAAGGCAGGCTCGTGCGACGGCGGCCTTATAAGTATCGACGGAAAGGGGCAGTTGCGGAAAGCGTTGCCGAATCAACTTCAGGGCGGGCAGCAGGCGCGAAAGTTCAGTGGCGGCGTCGATAGGTTCGGCTCCTGGCCGGGAAGATTCCGCGCCGAGGTCGAGGAGGTCGGCGCCTTCGGCCACTAATTTTTCTGCCTGTCGCAAGGCGTCTTGAGCGGAAAAAGCTAAGCCGGCGTCTGAAAAGGAATCCGGGGTGACGTTGACGATCCCCATGACAAGCGTGCGGGCTCTCCAGTCGGGCAATGCTCTGTCATGTGGGCTACTCCAGGACATATAGTAGGGGGTTAAGGGGGGCTGGCCGGGGAGCAACCATCAAGGGAGGATTTGGGGTAGAAGAGGGCGGTGGGCAGTATATTAGCGTAAATGATAGAGATATAAATAACATAAGATACTGCTTTTAAACGGTTTACGTAAATATTTGATAATATTAAATAAACTGGAATCTCCAGAGACACCAGAAGTATCCTGGGGGTTAAGGGGGGCTTGCAAATGACACCCTTTTTACAAAGTTACACCCGTCCGAATACCATCTATTATGTTTTCACGCTTTTTTAGTCGGGCAGGCCTTTTTGCCGCCCCTTTTCTTGCCCTGCTTATTGCTGGCTGCTCCAAAGCGGACTACACGGTTCGCCAATCGACCTTAGACCCCAAGGGTCCCGTCGCCCAGATTCAGTATGATGTTTTCATGGACACGGTTTGGTTGGTGGTGGTCCTGTTCGCGCTGGTGGGCGGACTCATGGTCTACGCGGTCATCCGGTTCCGTTCCCGTCCGGGCGACGATACGGCCCCGATTATCGAAGAAGGCCACGGTAACCCGTTGGTTGAGATCGGCCTGATCACCGCTTCAATTGGAGCCTTGGTCTTCATCGCTGTCCCGACGTTGAGCGCTATTTGGTATACGGACGACGTCCCGGCCGAATCCGTGCCGGCTTCCAAACTTTCGGCTTGGTATCCTCGCCTAGAAGCGGGCAAAGAAGTTTATGCTAAGCCGCTGGAAGAGCAGGTCTTGGAAATCGACGTCATCGGTAAGCAATGGTGGTTCCGGTTCGAATACCCTCAGCTGGGCCTCACCAACGACGCCAAGCATTCCGTCCCGAATGAGATGGTGATTCCCCGCGGCAAAGCGGTGCGCATCAATTTGCGCTCGGAGGACGTCATTCACTCTTTCTGGATTCCGAAGATCGCGGGCAAGGTCGACCTAATGCCTGGACGCAAGAATCACATGTGGATCCAGGCCAACGAAGTCGGTCATTATTACGGGCAGTGCGCCGAGTTCTGTGGCGATTCCCACGCTTACATGTTGTTCCGCTGCGAGGTCGTGGAGCCAGAGGAATTCGCCAAATGGGTCCAGCGCCAGAAGTCGGATGCCGCACCAGTAGCGCCGAATACCAAGGCTGAAAAAGGCAAGGAACTCTTTGGCGCCAAAACTTGTGCGATGTGTCACAATATCAGCGGACACTACGGTGCCGGCGCTTTTGCCCCCGACCTTACCCACATCGCTTCACGCAAATCGCTCGCGGGCGCTTGGCTCGACAACCGCGATCCCAAGGCTCAGTTGGCCAAGGAGCAGTCGACGAAGAATACTGAGCAGTCCGTCGAGGTCGACCGCGCTACCCTCAAGGCCAATCTCATCAAGTGGATCGGCTCCTCGGGTGTTTCCACCGGCGCGGATGGCAAGCCGACCAAGGATGTCAAACCCGGCAACCGGATGCACTACTACAAGATGTTCAACGTCGTGAGTCTCACCGAAACCCATCAGTCCTTCACCGCCGACGAACTCGATTGTCTCGCCGAATACCTTCTCACGTTAAAGTAAAACCCGAACTTTCCGAAAATGTCCCACGACACTCATCACGCCCCGGTTGCCTCCAAGTTAGACCTCGCTCCCGAGCGCAGCGACCTCGGCCTCATCCGTCCGGACCGTACCACCGGCTGGAGGGATTGGTTGACCACCGTTGACCACAAGAAAATCGGCGTACTCTACGGCGCCTTCGCCATGATGTACTTCTTAATCGGGGGCGTAGAAGCGCTGGCGATTCGCACGCAGCTGATTCGGCCTGATAACGATTTCGTGACCGCTCGGATGTATAACCAGCTGTTCACCATGCATGGTACCACGATGATTTTCTTAGGCGTCATGCCTTTGTCGGCAGCGTTCTTTAACTTCCTAGTCCCGCTGCAAATCGGGGCGCGCGACGTGGCCTTCCCTCGGCTGAACGCTTTCTCGCTCTGGACTTTCGTCTTCGGGGCCTTCGTGTTGAACGCCAGCTGGCTCTTCGAGTTCGGGCACCTCGCAGGATGGTTCAATTCTTTCGACTGGCATAAGGCCTTAGTCTATACCGATTTCGCGCCAGCCAACGGTTGGTTCAGCTACGCTCCGCTCTCAGGTACGTTCGGCCAGGCGGATGCCTCTCTGCAGGCTCCTCGTTTTACGGGAGTCGGCACGGATTTTTGGATCATCGGCATCCAGGTGCTGGGAATCGCGTCTTTGGCCGCTTCGTTTAACTTCATCTGTACGATCATCAACATGCGCGCGAAGGGCATGACGATGATGCGTCTACCGGTCTTCACATGGATGACGCTGGTCACCTCGTTCCTTATCATCCTGGCCTTCCCGGCGATCACCGTCGCGCTGATCGAACTGATGTTCGACCGCCAATTCGGAGCTAACTTCTTTAACCCTTCGGCGGGCGGTCAGCCAGTCCTTTGGCAGCACCTCTTCTGGATCTTCGGTCACCCCGAAGTTTACATCTTGGTCTTGCCCGCGATGGGAATTGTTTCGGAAATCCTTCCGACGTTCTCGGGCAAGGCGCTCTTCGGTTACCCGATCATCGTTTTCTCCGGTGCGGTCATCGGCTTCCTCGGTTTCGCCGTCTGGAGCCACCACATGTTTACCACGGGGCTGGGTCCGGTGCCCACCGCGGCCTTTGCTCTGCTGACCATGGCCATCGCCGTGCCCACCGGCGTGAAGATTTTCAATTGGCTCGGTACCCTCTGGGGTGGTCGAATCCGTTTCACGCCGCCGATGGTTTTGGCCCTCGGCTTCATCTGGATGTTCATGTGCGGCGGTTTCTCCGGCGTCATGCACTCCTCCGCTCCCGCCGATTCGCAACAGCAGGATAGCTATTTCGTCATCGCGCACTTCCACTACGTGCTGCTCGGTGGCGTATTGCTCGGCTTGATGGCCGGACTCTACTTCTGGTTCCCCAAGATTTTCGGACGCATGCCTAACGCTACGGTCGCCTACTTGGCTTCCGGTTTGGTGATCCTCGGCTTTAACATGGCGTTCGGTCCTATGCACTATCTCGGTCTGGCCGGAATGCCTCGTCGGACGCATACCTACCACGCCGGCAACGGCTGGGAGTCCTGGAATTATGTCGCCACCATCGGCGCCTATATCCTGGGGGCCGGCGTTTTCCTCGCCTTCATGAATCTGGTCTGGACGGCGTTCAAAGGGAAGAAGTGCGCCAGCGATCCGTGGGGTGGCCGTACGATGGAATGGTCGCTGCCATCGCCGGTGCCGGAATATAATTTCGCTCAAAGCCCCATCATCGCCGCGCGCGATGCTTACTTTGAGGACAAGCATGGCGGACGTCGTATTGGTTTTGAAAATGACGGCGGCAACGCCGGCGTCCACATGCCCAGCCAATCTTGGATGCCGCTCCTAGCCGGCGCCGGGTTCTTGTTCATCGGGCTGGGGATGCCGATGATGTCAATGCACGTCCCGCATGCGGGCTGGCTCGTCATCACTGGGCTCACCGTTCTCTTCGTCGGTATCTGGCTTTGGGCGCTCGAGGGCCCCGGCGGCTACATGCTCAAGACTCCCGTAGCCCCAAGTTCATCAGGTCAGCCGGCTCCGGCGGCCACGACCTCCGCCCACTGATTTAGCCCTCTCTCCCAACTTTCTTAACCTGAATTTATGTCGCAAGCTGCTGACGCGCATGACGCGCCTACTTCCACCGGAATCGACCACAAGAAGCTCATCATGTGGCTTTTTCTGGCTTCAGATTGCATGTTCTTCGGAACACTGATCTCGACGCACCTGCTCTATCGCAAGCTCTACCCGACCGGCTTCACCGACGCCGAGGGCCATCAGCACTTCATCCAGAATCTCTTCAACATCGAGCTGACGTCTTTCTCGACGTTCATCTTGCTGATGTCGTCGTTCCTGATGGCACTGGCGGTTTCCGCGATGCACAAAGGGGAAATCAAGTCGTTCCGCCGCAATGTCCTCGGGGTGATTTTCTTCGGCCTCATTTTCTTAGGCTGTCAGGTCTTTGAGTTCACGCACTTCTATCACCAAGGCCTGACAATCCAGAATAGCGTACTGGGCTCGACCTTCTACGTCCTCACGGGTACTCACGGGACGCACGTAGCCATCGGCGTGCTCTGGCTCGTCCTGCTCTACTTCTACAGCTTCACGGGCAAGCTGGGCGGCCATATGGGGGCGCTCGATGTGGAAGTCGCTGGTCTCTACTGGCACTTCGTCGACATCGTCTGGATCATCATCTTCACCGCCGTTTACCTGGTCGAATACCTTGGGCCTAGTGGCATCTGGGGAAGCGGTTTACCTGCGATCACCAAATAACCCCCATTTCTCACGCCCATGTCCGAAGCTGCTCCTTCTCAAGACTTTCTCGCCGAAGAAGTTCGTCGTTATCACCACTTCATCACGCTGGCCTTATGGTTGGCAGCGATCACAGGCGCTGAAATCGTCCTGATCTTTCTGCCGATTCCGCCGATGGCGGTCTTGACCGTGCTGAGCCTGATGTCCGCTGGAAAATTCTTCGCGGTCATCCTTTGGTTCATGCATTTGATCTACGACAAGAAGCTACTCTTCTGGCTTTTCTTGACGGGGCTGTTGCTCGCCTTTGCGACTTTCGCTGCCATGATTGCCCTGTTCGGCGTCGAGCGCATCGACACCAAGTGGTTCGCTTGATTAGTTGTTAACTTCAATCGGCCGGCCTTACCGCCGGCCTTTTTTGTGCCTGCGCTTGCGGCGAGCGTTCGGTCTGCTTAGAAGGAAGTCATGAATATCCCGCTGCACTGGCACACCGAGCCGCTTTTGCTGCTGCTGGTGGTCGGGGCTTCCTGGGCCTACGCTTTGGTGGTCGGTCCGGGCCGGGAGAAATTCGCGCCCGCGCTCACGCGCTATCCGCTCGGGCATGCCTTGCGGTTTCATGCCGGCGTCATCGTGGCTTATCTCGCCGTGGGTTCGCCCCTTGACCAAATCGCCGAAGGCTTTCTTTTTTCGGCGCACATGTTGCAGCACATGCTGCTGATTTATGTCGCCGCCCCGCTGATCGTAACGGGCTTGCCGCCCGAACTCACCGACTCCTTCTTGCGGGCGCGGCCAAGGCTCACGGCGGTATTGCGTTGGGCGCTCCACCCGGTCACGGCTGCGCTGGGTTTCACGATGCTCTTCTCGCTCTGGCATTTTCCGGAGTTCTATGAGGCCGCCTTACGCAGCCGCCCACTGCATATCGTCGAGCACTGGTCGATGTTCGTGCCCGCCTTATTCCTAGTCTGGCCGCTCTTGTCCCTTTCCCGGGTCTTGCCGCGCATCAGTTTTGGCGGCGCGATGATTTATTGCTTTGCTTTGATGATCGCGGATCTGCCCCTGTGGGCGGCTTTGATCTTTGGCGAGCACCCGATTTATGAGACTTACCGGCTCGCGCCCCGCATCTGCTGGCTTACGGCCAGCGATGACATGATCATGGGCGCCGCCGTGATGAAGGGCTTCAACGAGATCTTTTCCCTCGTCAACATGGGGTGGGCCTTCTTCGCTTGGTACCGCCGCGACCGTTAGTTAGTGGCGGCCGGCCCGCTTGAGTAGCCAAAGCGCGGTCAATATAACAATAATATTAGGCAGCCAGATGAGGAGGTCAGGATGATAGGCGGGGTCCTTTACCCAGGCCGCCGCCGAGGTCAGCATATAGTAGGACAAGGCCACGCCGAGGGCGACGGCAGCATTCACGAACGTTTCCGAGCGACCCACCCGTACCGCCAAGGGGACGGCCAAGAGGCAGAGCGAGAAGATGGAACAGGCGCCGGCGAGGTGCGACATGAATTGCGTGCGCACCATCATCTTGCGCAGGGCGATTTCGTCGACTTTCGCGTCGGGCGGCACTTGCCACCCCGTATCCATGGCGTCCCAGAGTTCGGCGGTGGTGAGCCAGCGTAACTTCCGTTCCACTGGCCCATTTTCTTTGAAGATGCTGGTGGCGGGGAACTCCAGGCTCGAGGCTTTGGCGGAAGCGAAAGAAGCTGGCTGGCTAAAGGCGGTATCCCCCGACGGCCGTGACTCCATGCGGGCATCGGTAAGGTTTACTCTCAGGACCGCCACGCCTGCTGGATTATTGGCGCGAACGATGCGGGCTTCTCGGGCGTGAATCGTCTGCACGACTTGGCCGCGCGGATCGAGCCGCCAGAGCCAGAAGTCTTTCAAAATTTCGTCTTCACGCGCGCCGGCGCGGATGATCACGCCGGGGAACTGGCGGTTAAGTTGGCCTGGCACGATGATCGAGGACGGGTTATCTTTCGCCGAGCCCACGAGTAGGCGGCGAAATTCCGTGTTGGCGATGGGGGCTAATTCCAGGTTTAACCAGGCTGAAAATAAGACGAGAGCTCCGGCGAAAATCAGGGCAGGGCGGGCGATGCGCGCTAAGCTTCGTCCGCTGGCTTTCATCGCCGTCAACTCGTGTTGCGAACTCATCCGCCCAAACGCCAGCAAGACGCCCGTCAACATCCCCAACGGCAAAGCATAAGGGATAACCCCAGGGAATAGCAGGCCGATCATCTCAAGTCCTTGGCCACCGGAGACTCTGCCGGTGGCGACGGCACCGATGACATCCTTCAGGACATTGCCGGCGACCATGATGAAGACGAAGGCGCCAGTTGCGGCGCTCCCAGCGGTCGCGGTTTCGGTTAAGACGTGGCGGTCAAGAATGCGCACGGGTCTATCCAACCCCAGAGCTAGCCATTCTCCAAGGCGAAAGCCTCATGGCGCGGCTTTCTGGTCAAGGTTGGCGGGAAGGCCGCCGCCCCAGATGGCCTCCACTTCGCTCGCCCGCACCCAGCCCGTTTTTCCTTCAGCAGTTTGCACGCGAGTGTGCCCGTTAAAGCCTCGCTCGGTCCGGACGACATCCCCTTCACCGATACCGCTCATGGGCTCGCCTTGTGAAGTAGGGGTGAGCCGGAGAGCGACATCGGTCCGACGAACGACTGCCCGTTGCGCGTACGTGTGCGAGCCCCACAGCCCGGGGATGGAAAGCGCCAATAACGTGGCGAAGGTTACCAGGCCGCGTTGAAGCCAGGGCCCAGATTTTTTTTGGCTGAACTTAGGCAGGGCAGCGCAAAGCGTCATTCCCCAGAAAGAAATTCCGGCGATGATGAGCCATGTATCGGCCTTCAAAAAGGCGGAATAGTTTTCCGACCACGAGGGGACGGGTCGTTCGATTCCTCCCGCCGTCTGGGCATGGCGCAGTCCGGCGATGGCCACCGTATCTCGAGGGTCAAGCAGGAGGGCACGCTCCCAACATAGGACGGCTCGTCCCTTGCGACCTAATTTCCATTCCGCATTGCCTAAGGCGGAAAGTAAGGGCGCGGTAAGGCCATCGCGGCGTCCTTGCTCCTCCCACTGTTCAACGGCGACGGCATAATCCCCTTTGGCGTAGGCGACCTCTCCGGCGGTCGGCCCGGCGACGACTGGTAAGATGCTCAGCACTAAGAAGGCCAGGCTCAGAAATTTTAGTTTCATAGTTTGGCTTCGAGTCGGGCGAGGAGATCCAAGCTGCGCACGGGTTCGGTGAGGAGCGCCGATGTCGGGCGAGGAGCGAATTTATCTCCCGATGCCGCCTGAAAGAGCGTTTCCAGCAAATCAAGCGGTGCGTCCGGCAAAACTCGCAAGATATCGCGTTGGGTAAGGGCTTGGGCCTCGGCTTGTAGTAACGCGCTGCTTCCGGCCCGCAGACCTTCGACAATCGCCCGCGCAAACGCTGCCGGATCTTGCGCCTGCGCAGCCTGCTTGGCCTGCCGCGCCGCTCGGCGACAACTTCTCCGTGCGTGGTGACGAATCAGGATTTCCGGGTGGGTGGAAAGATAGCCCATGACCAAGACGACACCGAGGCTCAGGGAGAGGAGCGTGAAAAGGGCGACGTTCGTTGCCCAGAAAGATTTCGAAGCCGCCAGGGGTTGGATCAAGGCGACCGGCGAGCTTAGCGCCGTGCGAAGATTGGGCTGAGGGGGCGCCAATCCCGCGAGTGCCTTGGTCGTCGCGCCGTTTGCTCCGGCCCCCGGATCGATTTTAACGAGGTCGACCTTGGCCGGAGCCGTACCCGTGACGATGACCTCCTGTGGCGCGAATACCACTTGGTTGAAGGAACGTGTTTCCGGATCGAAAGTCGCCAGGCGAATCTCGGGCGTCAGAAGTTTCCCCGGAAGACGGGGGACGAGCGTGTAGACGAAGATGCGCTGATCTTCGGCTCGCCGCCGTCGCTCGGTCGCTGGGATGACATCCCAATTTTCTCCGCCAATGATCTCCGGAGGAATGATGCGCTCAAGATTGCCTTCGCCGGCCAGGATGGCCCGCAGCCGGATGGGCTCGCCTACTTCGGGCGAGAGGTTCGATAATTGAACTGTGTCCGTTAAGAATTTTCCGATAGCTCCGTTCCAGTTTGCCGGCCGGCCGGCTTCAGGAACGTGTTCGACGTTGATGCGGCGGCGGAAGGTAAAGGGCCGGTCGCGACTTGGGGTGCTGAACGCGCTCGTGACCCCAACTTGGATTAGCATGATGCCGTTCAGGGAGAGTTCGCTGGAGCCGGTCCGGATGGGCGTCAGCTCGAAGGCGGTGACGAGGCCTTGGCCGTTGTCGAGCGGCTGCGCCCGATCGCTCAGAAGTTGAAAGCTAAAACCCTCGGCTTCGCATTCTAGTCCGAAAGATCCGGAAACAAATTCCTGTTCGCTACCGCGCAGCAAAATGGCGCCGGGGATACGCTCGCCGACATAAAAGGTGCGATCAGGTAATTCCAGTTCCGCCCTGGCCTGGCCATCTTTGCGGAAACCCGTCGCACCACTCACATTCAAGGTGATTTCCGGCACGCGAATCATCTTCGCCGGAAAACGGATATTAAAACTCGGGATCACGTAAGCCCCTTCGGCCTCCGGTGAAACTCCCGAAAAATTCAAGGTCGCCTCGGTTGTACCAGAGCGGAAAATCTGCCCCGAAAACCGCAAAGCCATCCCGCGGGGCGGCTTGATCTCTTTACCGACGCGATCGGCGGGCCCAAGGACCACATCTGACTCGATCCGGACTTGTAGGCGGAAGGGCTGGCCCGGGCCGGTCACGGCTGGCGTGATCTCCCAGCTTACGCTGTCGTCCGCCCGCACCGAAAACAGGGCGAGCAAAGCGAAAAGGATGAACCCAGCGTGCTTCATCTCAGTAATCTTTACCTTTCTTGTCCGTCGGGTTCGACCCGTTCGCACCCCCGCCAGGCTTCTGGCCCGCTGGCATCTTCCGACCAAATTCATTTTTCAAGCCCTCCAAAGAGCCGCGCGCTTCTTGCTCGGTCATTTTTTGTTCCTGGCCTTCTACGGGCTTCTTCTGATTGCCGCCTTGTTTGGGCTTCTGTCGCTCCGGTGGCAGGAAGTTTTCATCTTCCTCGTCGCCTTGCGTGTCAGGGGGGAGTTTTTCATCCGGAATGCGCTTAATCAGTTCTTGGATCACCGTCCGCAGCTCTTCGAGCTTCTTGCGTTGCTCCGCGATGGTAAGATCAAGAGCTTGGGTTTCGCGCTTAAGCTTCCGCAGTAATTCTTCAATTGCTTCGGCGTTCGCCGTCGCGGCGGCATCCGCGCCATTCAATTCATGGGCGCCACGGAAATCATCCACTGATCGGGTCCACGCCGCCACGACGCTCGCGCGCTTCGCCACCATCGTTTCTTCTTTGGGAATCAATTTCTTGATGGTCCGAAAGGTGCTCATGCCGCTGCCGAGGGCGGAGACCGCGGGGACGTAGTCGGGCTCCCAGCTCTCCGCTTTGGCGCGATCGAGGATTTCGATCTGGTCTTTCATATCAGAGATATCCGCATCGGCGGCTTCGAGGTAGGAACGGGCGATCGAGAGTTCCGTGACGTCGCCTTCGGTCTTACCGCCCAGCAGGGTGCGTCCTTTGCCGAAGCGGACATGACCCAAATTATGCAAAGCGGGCGGGCGGATGGCGTCTTGGTCTTTGGCCAGCGAGGCTTTGAGTGCTTCTTCGGCGCCGCTGAGGTCGCCTTGCGCGAGGCGTTGGGTGCCGAGGTTATGCAGTTCGCGGGCGTCGGATTTATTCAGGTCTTCGGGCGGTTTTTCGACCGCACCCAGTAGCACCGCAAGGCTAAGAAGCGTGAGGGATGATTTCATGGGAGGGTGCGGCGGCGGGTAGAATAGAGCGATTCACCGATCAGGAGAAGTAAGACGGCCGAGAGAAACCATTCCTCGCGGGGAATGCCCTGCCGCATCGAGTCCAGCGCGTCGGTGCCGGCTTGGATGGCCAAGCGCAGCGATTCCATGCCTTCGCCCGCTTGTCCTAGTCGGACGAAGCGCCCGCCTGTGCTCTCCGCGAGTTTCTGCATCGTGTCCTCGTCCAGGCGGCTAAGGACTTCTTCCCCGCCGGAGTTCTTCAAGGCTTCGATGGCGCCCAGAGGCGTGATGATATTAATCGGGCCGCCCGAGGGCGTGCCTACGCCGACAGCATGGATGACCAGACCTTTGCGGGCCAATTTCTTCGCCGCCTCCACGCCGCCCGCTTCCAGGTCTTCGCCGTCAGTCATGATGATTACCAACTTTCGGTTGCGACCCGAAGAGAAAGCCAATTCGGCTTCCTCGATCGCGCGGCCGATGTCCGTCCCGCTGACCTGGATGCTGGAGGTGTCGGTTTCGTCCAAGGTGCGGAAGAATGCGTCATAATCACGGGTGAGCGGACATTGCAGGAACGCCTGGCCGGCAAAGGCGACGAGGCCGACGTTACCAGTGCCCTTGCGTTTGATGAAATTGGCGATGGATGCCTTGGCGCGGGTCAAGCGGTTGGGCCGCATGTCGGCCACGAGCATGGATTTGGAGACATCGAGGACGAAGATCACGTCTTCGGAGGCGGTTGGCTCGGAGCTTGTCTCTCGACCCCAGCGAGGTCCGGCAAGCGCCGCCATCATCAGCAAGCTGGCCAAGGCCAAGGCGAGGTCTTTCGTGAGCCTCCGGGGAGCGGAGAAGTTGGCGGTGAGCTGGGCGAGCAGACGTTCGGCGGCAAAGGTGGCCAGGCTCCGTTGGCGTCTGTTTTGCGACCACCGTAAAAGCATGAAGGGGGCCGCGGCTACGACAAAGCCGAGCACCAAGAGCCAAGGGCTTTCAAAATGGAAGTCAGAGAAGTCCATGGTTTAGGGCGCGCGTGGGCGCAACAAGGCGAGCCCCAGTTCCAGCAAGAAGCCGAAGGCCGCGAGGGAAATCCAAATCAGCCGGTGGCTTTCGTAGGTTACCGTCTCGCGGATTTTGACTTCGGTCCGTTCCAGTTGGTCGATTTCACTGTAGACGCGAAGGAGCTGATCTTGGTCGAGCGCCCGATAGAATCGTCCGCCGGTGAGTTTGGCCATCTTGCCCAGCATTTCATAATTAGCCGGGTTGATGGTCTGCATGGGGATGGTCTTACCGAAGGCGTCCCGATAAAGCAGGCCAGTGCGAATGTCGAACTGGGGCAGAATCGTGGGCTCATCTTTACCCAGGCCGATTGTATAAAGTTTGATGCCCATCGCGGCGGCCAGTTCCGCAGAGGGTATGGGCAAGATGGCCTTACTCATGTTGTCGTCGCCGTCTGTTAGGAGGATGAGCACCTTGGAACTTTTACCTTTGATATTTTTCATCCGGTCCACGGCCATCGCCACCGCTTCACCGATGGCGGTACCGGTTTCGCGGACGATGCCGATGTGCATCCGGTCCACGCCTTTTTCCACCCAGAGTTTATTGATGGTGAGCGGACTTAATAAATAAGGCTTTCCGGAGAAGACGACGGCGCCGATGCGATCGTCCGGACGTTTTTCTAAAAAGTCATGGATCACGTTCTGGCTCGCCTGCCACCGGGTCACTTCGGATCGGGCGGTACTCATGTCCAAAGCCATCATCGACCAAGAAAGGTCCACCACGAGCATGATGTCCAAGCCCTCGGTTTCACGTTCAATTTCTTTGCTCGCGGTCCGGGGGCCGGCGAGCGCGATGATCAGACACGCGGTCGTGATAATTCTGAAGAACGGGCGGAGTGCGCCCACGCCTTCGCGGATGGGGCGCGAGACTTCCTGTAACAGGTTCGCATCCGGGTAGAGTAATGCGGCGGTTTGTCCGATCCGCCCTCGCAACCAAGCGTACAGCGGGAGTAAGGCCAGGAATAACAGGACCCAAGGGTGTTCGAATTCGAAGGCGAAATCCATCAGGCAAAATCCTTGCGAGGGAGTTCGGGGGGCGTGCTGCGGCTCGGTATCAGAGGTATGGGCTGTTTGGTCGCCAAGGCCCGCCGGGCATCCTCGATTTTATGCAAAGCATCGCGTACGCCGGCGATGAGCAGGGTGGTCGGGATTTTTGCGCCGGAGAATTTTCCGGCGTCCGCCGCTTGCAGCGCGGCCAAAAGCGATTGTCTTGCAGGGAGAAAAGCCGGGAGACGCAGCAGTTGCGCCGCGAGTTCTTCCGTCGAGAGTGCCATGCCCGCCCGCGCGTCGAGGGCATGCAAGTAGGCGCGAAGCGCTAAGACCAGGGCTAGGGCGTTCGTCTCGTCCGGATTATTTTCGGCACCCTCGAGTGCGGCCTCGAGCGCTAGGCGAGGCGCCGGGGCCGGGCGCTGCTTGCGGATAAAAAAAACAATTGCCCATCCCGCAAAGGCGAGAAGGACCAACAAGACCGCGATCAACCAGCCATAAGTTTCCCAGCACGCCGGAGCGAGCAAGGGTTGCGGGCCCTGCAGCTGGAAGGCGTTATCGGCGGCAGCGATGATCATGAGCGACGACGCCGGCGGCGATCGAAGAAGCGAGCCAGCGTGGGCGCGACTTTGGCCTCCGCTTCCAGTCGCGTACTGTCGATGCCGGCTTGGTTCAATGTGGTGATGGTATTACTTAAACGACTCTCCGCGGCTTGGGCGAATCGTTCGCGAATGAGGGCGGAACTGGTATCGACTTCGCGAATCTCGCCGGTCTCGGCATCTTCGAGCGCAATCGTGCCCACATTCGGCAACTGACGCTCACGGGCGTCAACCAATTGCACGCACGCAGTGTCGTGGCGGGAGTTGAGTTCGCCCAAGGCGGCGGCCATGGCATCATCACCTTCCGCTCCCGGCAGAAAATCTGAAACGACGAAAACCATCGAACGGCGCTTCAGGGCACGAGCTAATCTCTTCATGGGTTGACCAAAGGAAGTCCGTCGCGACTGCGGTTTGAATTCCAAGGCTTCCCGGATGATGCGGAGAACGTGACGTCGGCCTTTACGCGCGGAAAGCCAGAGTTCTTCCCGGTCGGTAAAAAGAAGGAGGCCGACTTTGTCTCCCGCTTTGAGTGCGGACACCGCCAGGCAGGCCGCGACTTCGGCCGCTCTTTCACGAAGGGTCGAAGTGCCGGAACCGAAAGCGGAGGAACCCGAGATATCCAAAGCGATTACCATCGTCAGTTCACGTTCTTCGCGGTGCAGCCGGATGAACGGCTTCCCCATCCGGGCGGTGACATTCCAATCCATCGACCGCACATCGTCTCCGGGCACATATTCGCGGAGTTCTTCAAAATCCGTCCCGCGGCCTTTGAAGCGAGAAAGGTAAGCGCCCACCATCGCGTCGTTGACCATCCGCGTGGCGACCACTTCGACGCGCTGCGCCCGACGAAGCGTCTCTTGCGGGTTGATCGGAGCGGCGGTTTCCACCTCGGTTTTATTCGGGCTTAGGGAACGCGCACCGCGTCCAGCACGCGGCGGACGATGGTGTCGGCGTCGACGCCTTCCGCGTCCGCCTCATACGTCAGGATCAGACGATGGCGTAAGACGTCAGGGGCGATATCTTTGATATCTTGAGGCGTCACGTGATCGCGACCTTGGAGGAAAGCCCAAGCCTTGGCGGCCAAGGTGAGATTGATCGTGGCCCGAGGCGAGGCGCCGAATTGCACCAGCTTGCTCAGGTCGGGGCCGTCCGGTTGTTGCCCGCGCGTGGCCAGGACCAGCGAGACGATGTAATCGCGCACGCTGTCGGCGACATAGATGGCGTCGACGGCCTGGCGGGCCGCCAAGATTTCTTCCTGCGTAATGACGGCTTCGACTTCGAGCTTCGGCGAGGTCGTGGCCATCGCGTCAAGGATCTTCCGTTCTTCTTCCCGGCTCGGATAGCCGATGTTTAGTTTCAGCATGAAGCGGTCCACTTGTGCTTCGGGCAAAGGATACGTCCCTTCTTGGTCAATCGGGTTTTGGGTCGCCAGGACGAGAAAAGGCGAGGGCAGCTTGTGGGTTTCTCCGCCGAGCGTGACCTGACGTTCTTGCATCGCTTCGAGCAAGGCGGATTGGACTTTAGCTGGGGCGCGATTGATTTCGTCGGCTAAGACGAAGTTCGCGAAGATGGGACCCTTTTTGGCGTTATAATCTCCGGACTTGGGATCATAGATCAATGTCCCGACGATATCCGCTGGTAGGAGGTCGGGCGTGAATTGAATCCGGGAAAAACCCGCATGGACCGTCTGGGCGAGCGTCCGGACGGAAAGGGTCTTGGCGAGTCCTGGGACGCCTTCGAGTAAGACGTGCCCATTGGCGAGCAAGCCCACGAGGAGTCGGTCGACGAGGTATTGTTGGCCGACGACGACGCGGCCGATTTGTTCACGAATGCGCGGCACCCAAGTGCCTGCGGCGTTAATGTTGGTGGACATAAGGGTGGGGAAATGTCGTGCGGGGTGGCACTTCGGCGGCTCTCCGCCCACTTATCAGCGTCCGGCGGAGCCGGTTTCGTCTACCAATTAACAGGAGCGCTGAGACTTCTCAACCGTTGCCTTTATAAAAGCGGCGAAGAGGGGGTGCGCCTGGTTGGGCTTAGATTTGAACTCGGGGTGGTACTGGACGCCCACCATCCAAGGGTGATCCTTGACCTCGACGATTTCGACCAAGCCGCTTTGGGGGTTTACCCCGCCGACGCGTAGGCCTGCGGCCTCAAGCCGTGCCCGGTAGGCATCGTTATATTCGAAGCGATGACGGTGCCGCTCTTTGATCTGGTCGGTGCCGTAGGCCTCGCGGGCCTTGCTTCCGGCCGTCAAAGTGCAGTCAAAGGACCCCAAACGCATGGTGCCTCCCTTCGTGACCACGCTCTTTTGAGACTCCATCAGGTGGATGACCGGGTCGACTGTCTGGGGGTCGAATTCGGTCGAATGGGCGGTCTTCAATCCGAGCACGTGACGGGCAAATTCGATGACCGTGATTTGCATGCCCAGACAGAGGCCGTAGAAAGGAATCTTCCGTTCACGGGCGAAGCGCGCAGCGATGATCTTGCCTTCGATGCCTCGGTTGCCGAAGCCGCCCGGGACCAAGATGCCATCCAAACCTTCCAGTTTCGCGGTGCCTTCCGCTTCCAGGTCTTCGGCGTCGATCCGGACGATTTCAACGGCGGTCTCGTTCGCGATGCCACCGTGCACGATGGATTCGTAGACGGATTTATAAGCGTCCTGCAGTTCGATGTATTTTCCGACCACACCGACGCGCACTTTGTGCTTCGGTTCGAGTAAGCGCCGGACGATTTCGCGCCATGGGCTGATATCAATCGGACGGCATTGGAGCCCGAGCCGGCGCACGACGACGTCGTCGATACGTTGTTCGGCGAGCATCATGGGTAGCTCGTAGATGGAGTGTTCGACATCGCGGCATTCGAAGACGGAGTCGAGGCCGACGTTGCAATAAAGCGAAAGCTTCTGGCGATTTTCTTCACCGATTGGACGATCCGTTCGACATACGAGTAAGTCGGGTTGGATGCCGATTTCACGCAGTTTTGCGACGGATTGCTGGGACGGTTTGGTTTTTAATTCACCCGCGGCCTTGATGAAAGGAACAAGGGTGCAATGGAGGAAAGCGACGTTCTCGCGGCCCGCGTCGTGTTGGAATTGGCGCAAGGCTTCCAGGAACGGCAGGCCTTCGATGTCGCCGGTGGTGCCGCCGATTTCGGTGATGAGCACGTCGACGCCTTCGCCACCTTTAAGGATGCGCTCCTTGATCTCGTTGGTGACGTGCGGGATGACCTGCACGGTTTTCCCGAGGTAGTCTCCGCGGCGTTCTTTCTGGATGACGGTTTCGTAAACTTGTCCGGAGCTGAGGCTGTTCAAGCGCGAGAGTTCGCCCGAGGTGAACCGTTCGTAGTGCCCGAGGTCGAGGTCGGTTTCCGCCCCGTCATTCAAAACGTAGACCTCGCCGTGCTGATAGGGGCTCATGGTCCCCGGATCGACGTTGAGGTAAGGGTCGAATTTTTGAATCCGTACTTTCAGTCCCCGGCATTCGAGCAAGGCGCCAAGGGCCGCCGCGGTGAGGCCTTTCCCGAGCGAGGAGATGACTCCGCCAGTGACAAAAATATACTTCATGGGGTGCGTGGCGGGTGGGGTTTTTTGTAAAAAAGATAAGACCGGCTGGTCCTGTGCGGGAAGCCGGTCTGGACTTTCGAATTGCATGCTCAAGAAAAGTTCTGGCAAGCGGTTTTTCCGAAATCGAAGCCTAGGCACGCCGCGCGGGACGCTCTGGCCCTATGAGGGTTTTTCACGCCCGGCTTTGTAATCCCTAATACCTCCCCTTTGGCTCTTCTCGGAGGTGGTAGGGGGGCAGTTGCTCTATTTGATGGCTTTTGCATCCCAGCCTATCCCCCACCTTTGCCATGTCCGAAAGTTCTTGTTGTTCCTGCTGTAGGCCTTCTTCGATCGGGAAGAAGGTGGTCATGGCACTCAGTGGCCTGATTTTGGCCGGTTTCGTCCTCGGGCACATGTCGGGCAATTTGCTCATGTTCAAAGGAGAGGGCGCGATCAATGCCTACGCGCAGTGGCTCCACGAACATGCCGGTCTGCTTTGGTTCGCACGTATCACGCTTATTATCAGCGTTTTAGCACATATTTGGACGGGCATTTTGCTTACCCTCGAAAATCGAGCATCCCGCGCGGGCGGTCCAGCCACCGAAGCGACGCGTCGGGCCACGATCGGCTCCCGCACGATGCCTTATTCCGGCTTGGTCATTCTGGCCTTCGCCATTTTTCACCTGCTTCATTTTACTTTCCGGACCGTCGCCCTGAACGGCGTGGTTTATGGCGATGATGTCTATGCCATGGTGGTCGCGGGCTTCAGCTGCAAGTCGGTCGCGCTTTTTTATATCATCAGCATGCTGCTCCTGTGCCTCCACTTGAGCCACGGCGTGAGCAGCGTGTTCCAGACGCTCGGTCTGCGCAACGAGCGCTGGCGGGGCCGGTTGGACGTGATCGCTCTCGTCTACGGCTGGGTGATCGCCCTCGGTTTCATTTCCATTCCTTTGGCCGTCCTCACGGGCTGCCTCAAGTAAGCGCCTGACCCCATGAAACTCGAATCAAAGATCCCCGCCGGCCCTTTGGCTGATAAGTGGAATAACCATAAGGCAAAATTACGCTTGGTGAATCCGGCCAATCGCCGGAAGTATCACGTCATCGTCGTCGGCTCGGGTCTCGCTGGCTCCGCCGCTGCCGCCTCGTTCGCCGAGATGGGTTATCAGGTCTCTTGTTTTTGCTACCAAGACAGCCCTCGTCGGGCGCACTCGATCGCCGCGCAAGGTGGCATCAACGCGGCCAAGAATTATCAGAACGACGGCGATAGCGTGCACCGTCTTTTCCAGGACACCATCAAGGGCGGCGATTATCGTGCCCGCGAATCCAATGTTTACCGGCTCGCTCAGGTGTCCACCAGCATCATCGACCAATGCGTTGCGCAAGGTGTTCCTTTCGCCCGTGAATACGGAGGTCTGCTCGCCAACCGCTCTTTCGGCGGCGCCCAAGTTTCCCGTACGTTTTACGCCCGCGGGCAGACCGGCCAGCAACTGCTCCTCGGGGCTTACTCCGCGCTTTCGCGTCAGATCGGCCTCGGTGCCGTCAAGATGTACACGCGTCATGAGATGTTGGATCTCGTGCTCGTCGACGGTAAGGCCAAGGGCATCGTCACGCGCGATCTCGTCACGGGGGCCGTCGAATCCTGGGCCTCCGATGTCGTCGTGGTCTGCACGGGCGGCTACGGCAATGTCTTCTATCTCTCGACGAACGCCCAAGGTTGTAATGTGACCGCGACGTTCCGCGCCCATCGTCGTGGCGCCGGTTTCGCCAATCCGTGCTACACGCAGATCCATCCGACCTGCATTCCCGTTCATGGCGAAGATCAATCCAAGCTGACGTTGATGTCGGAGTCGCTCCGGAATGACGGCCGCGTCTGGGTGCCGAAGGCTAAGGCGGATTGCACCAAGCCCGCTGCGGAAATCCCGGAAGAGGCCCGCGATTATTTCTTGGAACGCAAATACCCGAGTTATGGTAATCTCGCGCCGCGCGATATCGCTTCCCGCGCCGCCAAGGAAGTCTGCGACGAAGGTCGTGGCGTCGGTCAGGTTATCGACGGCCAGCGTCTCGGGGTCTACCTCGATTTCTCCGCCGCCATCAAGCGTCTCGGCGAAGCGGAAATCCGCGCCCGCTATGGCAATCTCTTCGACATGTACGAGAACATCACCGGCGAGAATGCCTATCGCCAGCCGATGCGCATCTTCCCGGCCGTACACTACACGATGGGCGGTTTGTGGGTGGATTATAATCTGCAATCGAACATCCCCGGGCTCTTCGTGGGCGGCGAAGCCAATTTCTCCGATCACGGCGCCAACCGGCTCGGCGCTTCGGCACTGATGCAAGGTCTCGCCGATGGTTACTTTGTGTTGCCTTACACGGTGACGGATTATCTCGCGGGCGTCGGCCTTTCCGGCCGCCCCACAACCGAAGCGCCAGAATTCAAGGCCGCGGTCAAAGAAGTAAACGAGCGGGTCTCCAAACTTCTGGCGGTCAATGGCACGAAGTCTCCCCGCTATTATCACAAGGCGCTCGGGAAAATCGTCTGGGAAAAATGCGGGATGGCTCGCGACAAGGCCGGGCTGACCCAGGCCATCTCCGACTTGCAGGCGCTGCGCGATGATTTCTGGAAGAATGTGAAAGTCGTCGGTACGGGCGATCAATTGGCCCCCGAACTCGAACGCGCCGGCCGCGTGGCCGACTTCTTGGATTTCGGCATCCTGATGTGTCTCGATGCCTTGAAACGCGAGGAATCTTGCGGCGGACACTTCCGGACCGAGTTCCAAGACGCCGGCGAAGCCAAACGCGATGACGCCGCCTACGCACACGTCGCCGTCTGGCAGTGGCAAGGTGAGAATCAATTGCCTTTGCGGCATACCGAACCGCTCGTCTACGAGGAAGCCCAATTCACCACCCGCTCTTATAAGTAATTTTATGGTCCACGGAAAATCAGCCCACGACGGCGAAACCACCCTGGCGCTCAAGCTGCGCGTCTGGCGCCAAAGCCGCGGCGCCACAGGTCACTTTGAAGAGCACGCCTTGGCGGCCGTGCCGACTTCAGCTTCTTTCCTGGAGATGATGGACATGCTCAATGAGCAGCTGATCCGCGCCGGTAAGGACACGTTCGCTTTCGACCACGATTGCCGCGAAGGCATCTGCGGGATGTGTTCGATGACGATTAACGGCATGCCGCACGGCCCGTTGCCCGGCGTCACGACCTGCCAGTTGCACATGCGCAACTTCCGTGATGGCGAGACGATTACGGTCGAGCCTTGGCGCGCCCGGGCCTTCCCGGTCATCAAGGATTTGGCGGTCAATCGTTCCGCTTTCGACAAAGTCATCCAAGCCGGCGGTTTCATCACCGCGCGGGCCGGTTCGGCCCCCGAAGCCAATAACACCTTGATTGGCAAGGTCGTCGCCGACGAGGCGATGGACGCCGCGGAATGCATCGGTTGCGGCGCCTGCGTCGCTTCCTGTAAGAACGGGTCGGCGATGTTGTTCGTCGGCGCCAAAATCAATCACCTGAATATTTTACCCCAAGGACAGCCCGAGCGCGAACGCCGCACTTTGGCGATGGTCAAGACGATGGACGAAGCCGGGTTCGGCAACTGCACCAATTACGGCGAGTGCCAGGCGCATTGTCCAAAGAGCATCACGCTCGACGTCATTGCCAAACTGAACCGCGATTATCTCCGCGCGCGCGTGAAAGAATTTTTCTCTTCGACCGGTAAGCCCAGCAAGGGTGGGGACTGAGCGCGAGCGGAGCTCGCGAGGGTTCACGTGGGCAAGGGGACACGGTGACACGGGGAAGTGATGAGGGCGCTCGCTGGCGCCCTTTTTGTTTGGTGGTCTCGAGGGTGGGGTAGCACCGCACGCTGCCCTAGTTGCATCTATTTTCAGGTCTCAGGTCTCGGCAATCGGGAGCCAGGTTCAGGTATTCAGGTAAGGGTGCGGGTCCCGAACCTGGCGCCCGAACCTGATAACCCGTACCCGAAACCTGAGGCCCGAGACCTGAGACCCGAAATACTTCCCCTGTCCCCTTGTCTTTAAGGTAGGGTTGAGCGCCCTCGCTCAACCGCGGCTGACCGAGGGCGGTCAGCCCTACCACAAGGCAAGTGAACGAGCAGCAAACGGTAGGGTCAGCACTGCGTGCTGACCTAGTTGCATCTATTCTCAGGTCCCAGGTCTCGGCGATCGGGATCCAGGTTCAGGTAGTCTGGTACAGGTACGGGTTCGGGTCCCGAATCTGGCACCCGAACCTGATAACCCGTACCCGAAACCTG
>CAILOT010000170.1:0-12891 GCA_903835965.1 uncultured Opitutia bacterium | reverse complement strand
CTCAAGGTATTCGGGTTTATTTAAAGCCAGCCCATTGAAGAGGAGGTAGATAGGTCGGGCGGGCCAGCCTTCCCAAGCTTGGATATCCGGCTTGAGAGGCCACTTGGACTTATCGCGGATATAAGGTGTGAGGTATTCAGCGCCACGTCCGATGGTGCGTCCGTCGGCTAACTTGAAATCCCAGAGGCTTTCTCCGGAGTTCGAAAGCACGAGGCAAAGCGTCGTGATATTATCAAGCTGGAAGATGGAATAGCCGTAGGGTTTGGTGCGACCGAGTTCGAGCGGGAAGCTGCCGTCAGCCGCCATCTGCTTGGGCAGGAATACTTCCTTGTATTGACGACGGCATTCCGTCAGGGCCGTTTGGTCGTGTGTGAAATCCGCATAGACGGCCAACTGTAGGAAGAAGGCCACGGCATGGTTATTCTTGGCGGCGGCTTCTTCTTTGCCATTCTTGCTGGTTTGCATCCAAGTCCCGAGCTCCTGAAACCAAGCCACGAGTGCCGTTTGTTTTGCTGCCGTGAGCGCTTGCGAGCCGTTGAGGGCCTGGATGGCCGGGGGGATTTCAATCAGGTGCAGGGTGTCAATCACTCCGATGCCGCGGCCCGGACTGACGCCTGGGATGGCTTGCGCGAAATTAAGATTGGGGTTCATGCGCGTTTTCGGATCGAGCAAGAAGACGTCCAGGAACTCCATCGCCTTAGCTGCATACTTTTCTTCTTTCGTTAATTTGTACGCAGCGGCCAGGGCGGCTACGTTATCACGGAGTACTTTCATGGCCAAGCGATGTTGGGAGAAGTTTTCCGGATTAGTCGCTCCATCGCGGCGGATATAGGGTAGGCCGTTTGGCTTGGAAGGATCCGGCCACCAGTAGTCGCCGTTCGAATAGAAGTCGTTAGGGCCGCCTTCGCTGAGCTTGGCTGGCGACGATGTGATGCTCACAGGCTTGGTTTCCAGAGCAACTGCCGCGGCCTTCATGACGCGTGCCTGTTGTAGAGATGGAAGGTCGAAAGCGGCGGCAATGGCTTGTCCGGCTAAGAGCAGCGCGGAGAGAATGATGGAGAGGCGAGGGCGCATGGCTGGGTGATAATACTTCGAGTATTTTTATTGGTTAAATTGCACCCAGTCGAGATTCATCAGGCCGCCTTTTCCGGGGTTTACGAAGACCAGGAAGACGTCATGATGTCCCGGGGCGCTTGAAAGCGGGGCTTTGTTTTCCTCGAATTTATTCCAATCACCTGTGAATTTGATGTCTACGGTGCTGACCAGTGGGCCGGTCGCGGAATCGAGTCGGATCTCGACCTTGGTGCCTTTGCTGCCGCCCCCGGCTGAGGCACTGAGTGTGACGCTCTTGGTCGTCGCGAGATTTAGATTCGTAAAACGAATCGTATGACCATGGGCCGTAGAGCCGACGGATTTAGAGTTCTTTTTGGCACCCGTGACTTCGCCGGACTCGGCTTCGATGCGCGGGTGACGTAGGGCGACGGAAGTCTTGCCCGTAAGCGGACCAGCGGCGCCTGCTCCGTTGTCGGTGTATGCGGCTTCAAGTAGAAGTTTGCCAATCTTGCCGTCTTTGGGGGCTGTCACCTGTCCTTCAAGTCCGCGAGCGAGCGTCGGGCCTCCTTTGCCTTTCTCGAGCGCGAGCATCCAGCGGAGCATAATCGCAACCTCGTCTTCGGTGTGCTGCGGGTGGGCGAGCATCGGGACTTGGCCCCAGACGCCGCTGCCGCCAAGGCGGACTTTCTTGTTGAGGAGTTCGTCGGCGCCGGCCTGCTTGCGATATTTATCGGCGATGGCCATGAAGGCTGGACCGACTAGCGGGGTTTCCATGGCGTGGCAGTTAAAGCAATCGCTCTGGCGCATGAGCGAGAGTCCTGGGTCAACCGCGACAGCCTTGCCGTCGGCAGGGACAATATCAGATGTCACCACGGTGCGCGCCATGAAGTCAGCAGGTTTGGCGTCCGAGGAGCCGTCTTCGGCATCCTGCACGGTGACCTTATAGCTGAGCGGTTTACCAGATGCGAAAAAATCGCCGTCCTGCGGGGAGAGGAAGCGAACGACGGGAACGCTATTGCCGACCACGATCGGCAAGGACCGCGTCACGGAACCGCCCTGACCATCGGAGACCGTAAGTTCGATTTTAAAGTTACCAATGGTCTCAAGAGAAACGGCGAGTTCTTCGCCTTCACCGAGTACCTTGTCACCCGGCTGAAGTTTCCAAGAATAAGAAAGTTTGCCGCCGTCAAGATCGCGCGATCCCTTCGCGGAGAGCGTCATCTTGAGCGGGGCTGGGCCCGCTGGCGTTGAGACGCTGAGTTTGGCGATCGGTTGGAGGTTGCCGCGCACGTAGGAGATCTTAAGTAGCGCGGAATCTGGATTGGCGCCCCAGGTTTCGCCGTAATCGAGAAGGTAGAGGCAGCCGTCTGGTCCGAACGTCGCGTCGACCGGCCGACGGATGATTGTCGCGCCATTATCGATGAGCGCTTGCTGTTTCTTGCGCTGTTCGTCGGTGTTCGCGGTCACGAAGGTCGTGGGTGCGAAGGATTCGAGTCCGGCGAGGTCGGAGTTGGTATCTAGGTGCGCCCACTTGATGAACGGGCGCTGCCAATCCCAGAAGAGCAGGGAGCGGTCGAAATGTTTCGGGAAGCCGTTGGTCTTCTCAAAGGATTCCTGCCAGTAGAAGACCGGTCCCGCGCACGCCGTGCGGCCGCCTTCGCCGAGTTCAGGCCACTGTTCTGAAACCGCGTAGGGCCAATAGATGAAGGCCGGTACCGCAGGAGGGAGTTCGACAAGTCCGGTATTATTGCGACTCTTGTTTAGCGGAGCCTTCGGATCGAAGAGCTTGCCGGCGGTCTCGGTCGCGTAGTCGTATTCTGCATAAGGAAAGTTATTACCGACGAAAAAGGGGTAGCCGTAATTACCGGACCTCTTTGCTTGGTTGATCTCGTCGTAACCACGCGAGCCGCGAGGGCCGTCGACGCGCGCGTCGGGGCCGACTTCGCCCCAGTAGACGTAGCCAGTCTTGGAATCGATGTTCATGCGCCAAGGGTTGCGCGTGCCCATCGCAAAGATTTCCGGGCGAGTCTTGGGCGTGCCTGGCTTGAAGAGGTTCCCTTCAGGAATACTGTAAGTCGCGTCGGCGTTGACGCGGATGCGGTTAACCTTGCCGACGAGGGTGTTCGTATTGGCGGAGGTCCGCTGGCCATCCCAAGGTTCCTTGCCCGGGCGCTGGTCGAGCGGCGCATAGCCTTTGCTGTCGCCGAAGGGGCTGGTATTATCGCCCGCGGTGAAATACAGGCATCCGTCGGGGCCGAACTTGATCGTGGCTCCGTGGTGGCAGCACTGCAGGCGCTGCTCTTCATATTTCAAGATAACTTTCTCGCTCCCGACGACGAGCTTGTCGTCTTTGATTTCGAAACGGGAAAGATACTGGCCTTCGAAACCGACGGGCGAGTAGAGGAAATAAATCCAATGGTTCTCGGTGAACTTTGGGTCGAGGGCGAAAGCGAGAAAGCCGTTTTCGAGCGTCTTGAAGACTTCCATCTCGGTGACGAGCGTGACGTGCTTGGTCTTCGGATCGTAGATCTTGAGCGCTCCGAGGTATTCATTAAACCAGATGCGGCCATCGGGCGCGATTTCGAGGTGCATGGGCTGGGGCAGGCCCGTGAGCAGCGTCTCGGTCTGAAAACGGACATCTTCCGGAGGGACTTCGGCGGCGCGGGTGGCTGAAGCGGAGTTCAGCAGGGCGAAGCCTAGCAGAGAAAGGAGACGGACTGGGGAGGGAGCCATAAGAGGGTGACCTTGGGGAGAGGATGGGGGTTCCCGCAGGGTTGGGAAAAGATGTCCAAGCGCAAGCGGGGAGGGAGCTACGCTCAGAGTAATGAGTAGGGAGTATCGAGTATCGTGGTTGTGAACGGTCGCCGAAT
The DNA here is from genome assembly GCA_903835965.1 of uncultured Opitutia bacterium. GTDB lineage: Bacteria > Verrucomicrobiota > Verrucomicrobiia > Opitutales > UBA953 > UBA953. Next base: position 8,968 of record CAILOT010000170.1, on the reverse strand, counting down.
GGCGGCCGCGGGTAGGGGCACGGCTACGACGTGCCCTTTATTCCGGAAGACGTGTCGACTTACCCCTTGGGCGTGACGTAGTCCCGCCCCTACCATGCGTCCACCATGCGGCGGACGAGTTGCGCTCCGCTCAGATTAAGCCCAGCTGCATCTTGCCGTCTTCGGAGATCATGGTCTGCGTCCAAGGCGGGTCCCAGACGATATCTACTCTGGCTTGATTAACCCCGGGTACGGTCAGGACGCGATTACGGGCGTCTTCAGCGATGACCGGTCCCATTCCGCAACCGGGAGCGGTCAAGGTCATGGCTACCGTGACGCTGTGTCGGTCCGTTGAGTTTTCAAGCGGTTCGACTTTAAGCGAATAGACTAAGCCGAGGTCGACGATGTTGACGGGTATTTCAGGGTCGAAAACTTTCTTCAGCTGATCCCACACGGCTTCATCGGCAGGTTTGCCGGTATGCCCAGGGTGTTCGGCGGTGCCGACCGAGCCATAGGCGTCGGTCTTGCCTTCGGATTCGCTCGTATCGGTCGGGACTTCTTCTCCGAGGCAATCGGCATCGCTTCCTTTGATACGGAACATGCCCGTGTCGCAGACGACGGTGAAATTACCTCCGAGCCGGTGAGTGATGGTGACTTTGGTGCCGGCAGGCAAGACGGCGGGATCGCCCGCTGGGATAACCGTCACGCTGACATCGCGCTTCAACGTACGATCATGCGGACTGGGGGTGTGGCGTTGGCCGGTAGTGTCGTCGCTCATATTTTTAGATTTGGTGGAATTTCACGCGGAGCATTTCGCGCACGGTCGCAGCGGCTTCGTCGTTTTCAACCTTGGCCAGGATTTCTTCAAGGAAGCCTTGTGCCAAGAGCTCTTGGGCAACGGCAAGGGGGATGCCCCGGGCACGTAGGTAAAAAAGTTCGTCGGGATTCACCTGACCAGTCGTCGCCCCGTGTGAGCATTTGACGTCATTGGCTTCGATCTCCAATCCAGGCAAGGAGTCGGCTTCGGCTTCGGGCGAGAGCAGAAGATTGCGATTGGTCTGGTAGGCGTCGGTCCGTTGGGCCTCAGGGGCGACTTTGATCAAGCCGGAGAAAATCGTGCGCGATTTATCGAGCAGCGCATTCTTGAACAAGAGGTCGGACTTGGCGTTGCCTGCCGAATGAATCTGTAAGGTACGTTGGTCGAATTCCTGTTCGCCCGTCGCTACGCTGATGCCATAGAGTCGGACGTCAGCGCCGGGGCCGTCGATGCGGACGATATTTTCAAGCCGTGCCCGGCGTGAGCCAATGGCGGCATGGACGGATGAGATGAGCGCATCGCGACCTCCGCAGGTGTTATCGATTTGAAAGGATTGCGTGGTTGAGCTCCAGCCTTGGACGGCAAGTCGATGTACTTTGGCTCCGTTGCCTGCATAGATATCGCAGGCTGAGATTGCCAAGGCACGGGCCGCGGGTTGGGCGCTAAGGTGGAAATCATGGATGGTGGTCTGGGCGAGTTCATCCGCGATGATGAGCGCGTGCGGGAAGACCGCTGCTCCTTCTGCCAAGGTCCAATGGACCGAAACGAAGGGTTGGGTGACGACGACTCCTTTGGGGATGTGCAAGAGGTATCCCGAACGTAACCAAGCTTGATGGAGTGCGAGGAACTTATCCCCGCCGAGGCCTGCCTTATGCTTGAGCAGGTATTGTTTCAGCAACGCCGGATGATGGCGGATGGCATCCGTCATCGACTCAAAGATCACGCCTTGAGCGGTCAGTTCCGGAGCGAGCGCCGGCTTGTGGATGCAATGCCCGTCGACGTGTACGATCAGTCCGGCCGGCCGGGAAATGAATTGGGATCGGGCAAAGAGTTTCGCGACTTCGGCATCGGAAGGGGCTGGGGCTACGGCATAACCCGCGAGCGAAAGCGTCCGCGTGTCGGAGAAACGCCATTTTTCGTCATCTCGCTTCGGCATCGGAAGCGATTGAAACGTATGCCAGCCTTGTTGGCGCAGGATCGTAAACCAGTCCTGCGCGCGGAACTCCGCGCTGTCGGCCGATTGCAAAGCGCTATCTAGGATGCCGGTCAAGGCGGGTGACGTCAGGGTACTCATTTAACCGACGGACCCTTCCATTTGCAGTTCGATCAGGCGTTTGAGCTCCACGGAATACTCCATGGGGAATTCCTTCACAAGGTCGTTGACGAAACCGTTCACTGCGAGCGACATCGCTTCGCCTTCGGAAAGCCCGCGCTGCATCATGTAGAAGATTTGCTCGGCGGAAACCTTGGAGACGCTGGCTTCGTGTTGGACGGAGTTCTTTTGGCCGCGCACGGAAATCGCGGGATAGGTGTCGGTCCGGCTATGCTCATTGATGAGCAGGGCGTCGCACTCGGTGTTGTTACGGCAATTCTTAAGAGTCTTAGGAATATGCACGAGGCCTCGGTAGGTGGAGCGGCCTGTGCCGACGGAGATCGATTTGGCGATGATGTTCGACGAGGTATCGTCGGCGGCATGGATCATCTTGGCGCCGGTATCCTGATGCTGGCCGTCATTCGCCAAAGCGATAGAAAGGACTTCCCCGCGCGCGCCTTTGCCTCGTAGCACGACACCAGGGTATTTCATGGTCAGGCGGGAGCCGATATTGCAATCGATCCAGCGGACTTCGGCGCCTTCTTCGGCGACGCCGCGTTTGGTGACCAGGTTGAAGACATTGGCCGACCAGTTCTGGACGGTGATATATTGGATCTTCGCGCCTTTGAGGGCGACGAGTTCGACGACGGCCGAGTGCAGGGTCGCGGTCTCGAATTTGGGCGCCGTGCAGCCTTCCATGTACGTGACCTCGGAGCCTTCGTCGGCGATGATGAGGGTGCGTTCGAATTGCCCAAAATTCTCCGCATTGATACGGAAATAGGCCTGAAGGGGCTGGGCTACTTTGACGCCCTTGGGGATGTAGATGAATGATCCTCCCGAAAAGACGGCGGAATTAAGCGCGGCGAACTTATTGTCGCCGGCGGGAATGACTTTGCCGAACCAGCGGCGGAAGATTTCCGGATGGTCGCGGAGTCCGTCGGTCGGGCCACAGAAGAGCACACCTTGTTTCTCTAGCTCTTCCTTCATGCGCGAGTAGACCGCCTCGGAATCGAATTGGGCTTCGACGCCGGCAAGGAACTTACGTTCGGACTCGGGGATGCCGAGGCGTTCGAAGGTCGCCTTGACGTCGTCCGGTACTTCTTCCCAGGTGCGGCTGGCTTTCTGGCCTTTCGAAAGGTAATACCGGATTTTGTCGAAGTGGATGTTGTCGAGGTCGGTCGTAGCCCAATGCGTGGGCATCGGCAGGGACTCGAAAATCTTCAAGGATTTTTGGCGGAACTCGCGAATCCATTCCTCCTCGCCCTTGACCTTGGCGATGTAGTTCACGGTCGCGGGAGTGAGGCCGACGCCAGCGTCAAAGGCGTAGTTCTCCTCGTATTTGAAGTCACCTTTGCTGCGATCGACTTCGATTGCTTCGCGTTGGGTCTGGGATTCGTCGATTTCAGCCATGGTCGTTTAGGCGCTGGCGAGTTCGGTCTTTACCCAATCATAACCTTTGGCTTCGAGCTCGAGGGCTAACTCTTTGCCACCGCTATGGACGATTCGTCCGTCCCACATGATGTGCACGCGGTCGGGTACGATATACTCCAGCAGGCGTTGATAGTGGGTGATGACGAGGAAGCCCGTGTCCGGGCCGCGCATGGCGTTGACGCCTTCGGAGACGATGCGGAGCGCATCGATGTCGAGGCCGGAGTCGGTTTCGTCGAGCACGGCATACTTCGGCTTGAGCATCATCAGCTGCAGGATTTCACAGCGTTTCTTTTCACCGCCCGAGAAGCCTTCGTTCACGAAGCGAGCCGTGAATTTGCGGTCCATCTTGAGTGCATCCATCTTGGCGTAGAGCTCGGCGTAGTAGGCTTTGGCGTCGAAGGGAGCGCCCTTGGCTTGGCGGGCGACAATCGCGGCGCGGATGAAGTTGGCGATGGTGACGCCGGGGATCTCACTCGGGTATTGAAAAGCCAGAAAGAGGCCGGCGCGGGCGATGACATCGGGTTCGAGTCCGAGTAGCTGTTGGCCGTCGAGCAAGGCTTCGCCGGACTGCACCGCATAGTCGGGATGGCCGGCCAGGACTTTGGCCAAAGTGCTCTTGCCGGTGCCATTGGGTCCCATGATGGCATGGACTTCTCCTTTGGGAATCGTGAGGGAAAAATCCTTCAAGATCTGCCGGTCGCCGATGGAGGCGTTGAGGTTTCTGATGACGAATGAATCTGACATTGGGAAATTAATTGGAGCTGAGAGGGTCCTTGGCCTTGGTGCGGCCGAGGAAGCTTACCTCGATGATTTCGGAGTCGAACCCGGCGGGAAGAATCGATCGGAGGCTTTTGATGACTTCGGGGGGCAGCTCGATATCATGGACCCGACCGGTCGCCTGATCGCGAAAATGGGCGTGAGGGGAAAGGTTAGGGCAGTAGCGCGTCGATTCACGCTCGTGGTTGACTTGACGGATGAGCCCGCAGTTCACGAATGTCTCAAGACAGTTGTAGACGGTGGCCAAGGAGAGGCCGGGCATGGATTCACGGGCCCGGTTAAAGACCTCGTCCACGGTGGGGTGGTCGCGTTGGGCGAGGAGGACCGCAAAGACGACTTCGCGTTGCGGAGTCAGCTTTTGGCCTCCTTTGCTCAGGGCCTCTTGGAGGTCCTCTCGATTGTGTTCGTTGAGACTTTGAATCATTCTAATTACATAAAGAGGTTAGAATGAGTCTAAACCGCAAGAAGAAAGGGTGAAATAAGCTAAAGGGGTGGGGGTAGGGGTGGGGGAGGGGTTGCTAGCCCCGGCCTATGGGCCAATTCTGTCAGGACCTACCCCCGTCATGCGTATTATCCTATTCTTGGGCCTGCTGCTTGCCACAAACCTCCCCGGGCAGGTCATCGAGCTCGGGGGGTCGGCTTGAGCCCTTCTTCGATCGGGCCCTCATCGCGGAGTCCAAGGGGGCTGACCTGCGCCTCCATGAACCGAGGGACGAGGGCGTCGTCATGAAGTTCGATCGCCCTTGGGAGGGTGCCTTTTCGGCTTACTGCACAATCCTCCGCGATGGCGACCGTCTGCATCTTTATTATCGCGGCAAGAAAGCGGGCGGCGCGGACGGCACGGGCGAAGTGACCTGCCACGCGGAAAGTCGCGACGGGCTGAACTGGACGAAGCCTGCGACCAATCTGCCGGGAGCGCCTGAAGGCAGCAATGTGATCCTCGATGAAGCCGGCGTGACGCATAACTTCAGCCCGATGCTCGACGTACGTCCGGGCGTGCCGGCCGATGAGCGCTTCAAGGCGCTGGGCGGTATCATGAGCAAGGATGGTCCTTCGGGTCTTTTCGCCCTGACTTCCGCGGATGGCGTGCACTGGCGCAAGTTGCAGACGGCCCCAGTCCTCACGAAGGGTGCCTTTGATTCGCAGAACGTCGCGTTTTGGTCCGAGAAGGAGGGCTGCTATGTCGCGTATTTCCGGACGTTCACGGGCGGGACCACGACCGGCGGCGTCTGGCGTCCATCAGGCCTCCGCACGGTCTCCCGGGCGACTTCGCCTGACTTCCTGCTTTGGAGCGAACCTATGGCGATGGCCTTTACGCCCGCCCAAGAGCACCACTTCTATACGTCGCAGGCGCAGCCTTACTTCCGCGCGCCGCACTTACTCATCTCCACAGCGGCCCGCTGGGTTCCGGGTCGACGTCCGCTGACCGATGAAGAGGCTGCGACCTTAAAAATCGACCCAGCATATTACAAATCTGCCAAGGACGCCTCGGACTGCGTCTTCATGACTTCGCGCGACGGCGTCACGCTCGAGCAAAATTTACGCGAGTCCCTGATCCGGCCTGGGCTTGACCTTGGTCAATGGGTTTCCCGCACGGGTTACCCGGTCTTGAATCTGGTGCAGACTGGGCCGGCTGAGATGTCCCTTTATACGAATCAGGACTACGCCCAGCCGTCATCGCATCTCCGCCGCTATTCGTGGCGACTGGACGGCATCGCCTCGATGTCCGCTCCTTATGCTGGGGGCGAGTTCACCACGAAGCCGCTCCGTTTCTCCGGACGTGCCTTGCGACTTAATCTCGCCACTTCGGCCGCCGGTTCGGTGCGCGTCGAAATCCTGGACGCCAACGGTAAGCCTTTACCAGGGCGCACGCTGGCCGACTCGCAGGACTTTGCGGGCAATCGATTGGATCACGACTTCCGCTGGAAGAAGGGTGCGGATCTTTCCGACCTTGCTGGCCGCGTGATTCGCCTGCGCTTCCTGCTGAAGGACGCGGATCTTTACTCGTTGAGGTTCGCCGGGATTAATTAAGCCCGCGGACTTCCTCGCCGCCGCCCTGTTCATCCAGCTTCCGCTGGGCGTCGAGGCGGGTGAGTTCGTCGGCCACGGCCCTGATGCGCTGATCTTGAGAAAGGCACTCGAGCAGGGTCCGGCGCATGTCGGCGTCGGCGACGAGGTGTCCGGCCGCGGCATCTGCCAAAGCACCGGGCTGATTGGCGAGTCCGCGAAGGCGCTGCATAAGCGGAGCGGCTTCTTCGCCAAGCTCGCCGACGATGTTCTCGGCGAAGGCTAGGACGCGGGCGATGTCTCGTGTGCTCCCGAGGAAGTCGCTTGAGGCTTCGTCGACGACCGGGGCAATCTCGATCTGCGGATACGGCGTCTTACGTTTTACCTTAATCACCTTGGCGCGGCGAAGGCCTTCAAGAATGATGTGGGAAGTGCCGTCTTCAAGTTCGACGTGGCCGACGATACGACCAACGCATGTGAAAGGGCAGGGTGGTTCGTCGTTGTCCGGTGAAAGGCTTTCTTGATCCAGCTGTGACACTGCGAACATACGGCTGCCGGCTAACGTTTCTTTCAGCATCTTACGATAGCGAGGCTCGAAGATGCGCAACGGCAGTAGCTGCTGCGGCAACAAGACGCAGTTACCCAAGGTCATGACGGGAACGACGACGGTTGGAACCATAGGCTTACTTATGGATGAATTGCCCCTAAAGGCAACTGAGCGGAGCAGGATTTTCCTCTGCTTAAGCCTTGGCCGCACTCACAGCCACTGATCCAGGAAAAGTTTCTTCGGGTCCGGTTTATCGCTCTCGGCGAAATAGACGCCCATCTTTAACGCCGGGAGGTAATGGGCTCCGGGTTTCTCTTTGGAGCGTGCTTTGATTTCGGTAAGCAGGCTCTCGGGGGATCGACCAGCAAGCTGATCGACGCGATAATATCCGGCGTCGAGCAGGTCGCGGGCGACTTCGACGGGAAAGCGCGAGATGCGCATGAACGGACTGCACACGGCCTCCCGACGTCGTTCGGCCGCGCGCTGTCGTTCCGCTTCGTCCACGATTAGAGTCGGGCGAGGATCGCCGCGCCCATGGCCTTCGTGCCCACGGCCTTGCCTCCGCCTGCGATGTCCGCGGTACGGATACCTTCGGCGATGGTCTTCTCAACGGCAGCTTCGATGGTCTTGGCTTCGGCTTCGAGGCCGAAGGAATGGCGAAGCATGAGGGCGACAGAAAGGATTTGAGCACAGGGATTGGCTTTGTCCTGGCCAGCGATATCCGGAGCGGTACCGCCGGAAGGCTCAAACAGACCATAACCAAAACCATGACGGTTTCGATCCATGCCGAGCGAAGCGGAGGCCATCATGCCAAGCGAGCCGCAGATGACGGCCATTTCGTCCGAGAGAATATCGCCAAACATGTTTTCGGTGAGAAGCACATCGAATTGTGCCGGCTTCAGTACGAGCTGCATCGCAGCGTTATCAATATACATCACGTTGAGGGTGATATCAGGAGCGGCGATTTTGATGCGCTCGGAGACGACTTTGCGCCAGAGCACGGAGGTTTCGAGGACGTTGGCTTTGTCGACGAGCGTAATCTGTTTGCGCCGAGCCCGGGCGGTGGCGATGGCGACGTCGGTGATGCGCTCGATTTCGGATTTACGATAGACCATGGTGTCGATGGCTTCGATGTCGCCATCGGCAAGAGTCGTGGTGGACTTAGCTCCGAAATAGAGTCCTCCGGTAAGTTCTCGAATACAGACCATGTCTACGCCGTTCGGGATGCGATCCGGGCGGATGGGTGAAGTGTCGATAAGGTTCTTGAGCAGCAGGCCTGGGCGGACGTTGGCGTAGAGACGGAAGTGTTTGCGTAGCGGCAGAAGGGAGGCGCGTTCAGGTTGTTCCTTGGGCGGAAGTTTTTCCCATTTAGGACCCCCGACCGAGCCGAAAAGAATAGCGTCCGCGGCGCGACAAGCTTCGAGCGTAGAATCCGGCAGGGCTTTGCCGTGATTATCAATGCCGACCCCGCCGACGTCGTGCGTCGAATGTTCGAGCGTGTGACCTGATTTTTTCAGGACGGACTCAAGGACGGGGATGGCGGCGGCCATGACTTCTGGGCCGATGTAGTCGCCGGGGAGAACTGCAATCTTTAGGTGCATAGGAAAGGAGGGAGTAAAGATGAACGGGGGGAGTGAGCGCAAGGACAAGCGGAAGGCTGGGCGGGCTTAAATGGCGGCAATTGGAAGATTTTTGCAGAGCGAAGGATTGCGCTAAGGTCAGCTCTTGCTTTTGAGTAGGGGTTCACCGCTCAACCGTATCATGTCAAATCAGTCTCTCACTATTGGTAAATTCTCGTTGGGCATGGGCGACCGTTTTGCCCACGAAGCCGAAGCTCAGCTCGCGGCCTGCATCGCGGCCAAGAAACTTGGCGTCGAAATCGTGCCGGTTTGGAATAAGTCCAACCGCGAACACAATATCATCGGATCAGAGCCAACCAGCACCCGCGCCGCGGCTGATGCTGCCGTCAAGGCTCTCGGTTGGACCGCCCCTTATTTCCTGGATGCTGACCACATTGGTTTAAAGACCGTCGACCGTTTCGTCGGGGTCTCGGATTTCTTCACCATCGACGTCGCTGACTTCATCGCCCAGCCCGCCG
>CAILOT010000169.1:0-2973 GCA_903835965.1 uncultured Opitutia bacterium | reverse complement strand
TGTTAAACTTCTTATACGTCACACCGCCTTCCATCTTAATCGGACTTTCCTTCGGGCGCAGTTTCTGAGTTCCGAGCAATTCGCCGACATCCAAATAGGGTCCGACCTTATCGGCGCCCCCGCATTCAAATCCTAAACTGGCGGATGGAAACTTGGTTTCGACGGAACTCCCACTGATGCCATAATAAATATTATGCCCTTTGGTCTGCACCATTTGGATCGAGGCTTCAAAATAGCCATAGGACTGTTTGAACTTACAAGCCAACTCCCCAGAGCGCCAAATCGTAGACTTACCGCCCGAAATCACTTCGATCGAAGCCTTACCGTCTGTCAATTTGACGATCTCTTTCTTGAAACTCCATTTGGACTCATCGATGGACTTGTCGTTAAACTGATCTTCGAAGGCCAATTTCATGGCACCTTCCGGCCCCGCCCAGAGAGCGGCGGTAAGAACGAGAATGCATGCGCGCAAAATCATTAGGTAGTGGGGTAGGTCCTCAACAAAACCTATCCCGCAGAAGTTGCAAGTAATCTGCGCCTTTTAGGCGGCTTAGTTCTCGAAAATCATATCGATTTCCTTCCGAGCCAACGGCCGACAATCGCCCAAGGGCATCTTTCGTAAGACGAGTTCGCCGATTTGGAACCGCCGGAGAGTCTTCACATGGAAACCGAAAATCTCGAAGAGACGCCGAATCTCGCGCTTCCGGCCTTGATCCAGATGGATCTCCAGCGAAGCCGGATTATCGGGATGACGAATCACTTTCTTGAAGCGCAGGTGCTCGCCTTCTTCAAAAGCTCCCTTGATCAGACGCGGTGTGAGCGTGGGGTCATAATCGCGATTCAAGAGAATCTCATAGCGCTTAATGACGCCACCTGACGGGTGCATCACTTTGTTGGCCAGGTCGCCATCATTGGTCAGCAACAGCAAGCCCTCCGAATCCTTGTCCAGTCGCCCGACACAAAACAAGCGTAGCTCTTTATATTCAGGCGGGACCATCTCGAAGACTGTATGCCCACCATGCGTGTCATCATTGGTGCAAAGAAAACCACGGGGCTTATTCATCATCAATACCACCGTTCGGGACAAAGGTTTGACTAATTGACCCCGGCAGCGGACCTGATCGGTCTCACCATTGACGGGCTGTCCAGTCTTGGCGACGATGCCATTGATCGTCACGACCCCCTCCGCGACCAGACGTTCCGCCTCCCGACGGGAACAGACCCCCGAGGTAGCGAGAAATTTATGAATGCGCATAGGTCCTTCTGACACGCCCTACCCATTGAGGCATTTAACGACACAGGGCGAGACAATCAATTCAGGCCTTAAGTGAGGACTTTTCTCGCCCTCCTTCCCTCCTTTGCCCTACATAGTGCCCATGCGCCTCATCGACGGTAACGCCATCGCCCAACAAGTGCTCGCCGAAGTCAAAGAGCGTGTCGCTAAACTTGCCCCTATCGTCCCCCACGTGGCCTTCGTACGCGTCGGCGACGATCCCGCCTCGGTGTCCTATGTGACCAAAAAGCAGAAGACCGCAGCGGAAGTCGGTATGCACGCCAGCATCAAACTATTTCCCGATAACGTCAGTAAGGCCGAACTCTTCGCCCACCTCGACGCCTTGAATGCCGATCCATTGATTCACGGCATCCTCATTCAGGCACCTTTACCCAAACACCTGCCCGAGACGGAAGTCTTTAACCGCGTGTCCCCCGATAAGGACGTCGATGGTTTCGGCACTCAAAGCATCGGGCGCCTCGTCCAAGAACTCCCTGGCGCCTTCGCCGCCTGCACGCCCGCGGGCGTCATCGAACTTCTCCGTCGCTCCGGCATCGAAACCGCCGGCAAACACGCCGTCGTCGTCGGCCGTTCATTGATCGTCGGCAAACCCGCCGCCGCCCTGCTTCTGGCCAAAGGTTGCGATTGTACCGTGACCATCGCTCATTCGCGCACCCGAGATCTTCCTAGCATTGTCCGCCAGGCCGACATCATCATCGCTGCGATCGGCAAACCTCGTTTCATCACCGCCGACATGGTCAAACCTGGAGCGGTCGTCATCGACGTGGGCATCAATCGCATCCCAGACGCCACCAAAAAGACCGGCTATCGTATCGTCGGCGATGTCGACTTCGACGCCGTCTCTCCGAAATGCGAAGCCATCAGCCCTGTTCCAGGCGGCGTGGGCCCGATGACCGTGGCCATGCTAATGAAGAACACGCTCGACGCCTGCGAGCGCGCTCAAGCTCGTGCTTAACGCTCCCCCTATCCCGCCTTCGAGCCCTCCGCCCATCCCCTTTACGCCTGCGGGGTATTGGTGGAGGACGCTGGCCTGCCTTGCGGATATCATTCCACTTTTGTTCCTAGGCTGGGCCCTGGCTGGCTTATTGGCCGGACCGGATGAACTCGCCGCCCGTCAAGAAACCGATGCCTGGATGCACCGCTTCATGAATCAGTATGTGAAGACCATCAGCAACGGCGGTTCTCCACGTGAAAACCAAGCCCTCTGGGATATGCTTCTTAAACCCGACCCCAAGGCACTCGAAGCCATGTCCGTGTGGGTGAACTTCCAAGGGATGGTGACTTTTTTCACGCTCATGCTGGCCTTGACCTTCCAAGAGTGGCTAATGAAGGGCCAGACGATCGGGAAAATGATCTTCAACCTCCGTACAATTGATATCGGCACCCGCCAAACCCCGGCTTTTTTCGGCTGCTTACTGCGCTCAGCCTGGAAGGCCTCGTTTTTCGCCCTGCCTAACCCTATCTTCATGGTCATTGGGATTATCAACTTTCACGTGCCGCTGTTTCGTCGCGACCGTCGCGCCTGGCACGATCTTTGGACGCGTTCTCAGGTCATCGAATCCCGCAAAAGCTAATCCGATGAGATTCGCCCTGCTCTGCTTGACCTTGGCGACGTCGCTCAGTGCCGCCGATCTAGTCCTGCCGCCGCTGACCGAACAAGACCCGCAGCCCGGCAAGCG
>CAILOT010000168.1:0-28876 GCA_903835965.1 uncultured Opitutia bacterium | reverse complement strand
TTAAACCCCTGCCTCAGGACTCGTGAAACTTACAACCCTCCACCTTCTGCTCGCCCTGTTGCTCGCGCCACTGGTAACTCTGCATGCTGCCGATACACCTCCTCCGCCTGCTCGCGGCCTGAGCGTGCTCGGCGAATGGTCTGCGAGCAAGGACGCACGGCTTTCATTTCACGATAACGAACTGCGTATCGAATCAGTTGGGCGCGACCCATCGTGCTTCACACGGGAACTGCCGGTCGCAAAGGGGCCATTCGTGCTGGAGCTTGCGATGAAGTCCACGGCCAAGGGCGAGGGCCAGATTTTCTTTACGACCACACCGAAGGATGGCTTTGGCCGCGCCAAAAGCGTGAACTTTGCCGTCACGCACGATGGTGGGTATCACGACTACAAAATCGCGCTTGGCGATGCGGCACACCTCTACGCGCTACGCATCGACCCAGCGACCGCGCCGGGAAGCATCGCGATTCGCAGCCTGGTCCTGCGCGATGCGAGCGGCGAGGTCGCGAAGACATGGAAGTTAGCCGAGGCGCCGGCGCCGACGGTGGTGAAGCACGCGACGCCGAACGTGCTGTTCATCCTTATCGAAGATTCGGGCGCGCACCTCGGACTACTCGGCACGCCGGGGCTGAGCACGCCAAACCTGGATGCGCTCGCGAACGACGGAGTGCTCTTCCGGAAATATTTTGTCGGCTATCCAGTGTGCTCGCCGTCGAAAGCGTGCCTGTATTCCGGCCTGTATCCGCACCGCAACGGACTCATCAACAATACGCATAATCTTTTCAAACCCGCCGCTGACATCACCGCGGCAGAGCGCAGCAACGGCGCTTACGCCAAGAACCAGCTCAAACCCGAGGTCACCACGCTCGCGGAAATCTTGCATGGGCGCGGCTATCACATGGGCGTGAGCGGCAAGCTACACGTCTCGCCGAACGAGAAGTTTCCCTATGATGAGTTTATCGCAGGCAAGAACGTCGTGGGGGCGTTCATCAGGCGCGCGCAAATGACGGGAAAACCTTGGTTCCTCTTCGACAACGCGCACGGCGAGCCGCACCGCCCTTACGTCAACAGCGATGTGCAGGCCATCGCCGTAGACTCGGCGAAGGTGAAGCTTCCCGCGTTTCTGCCCGACACGCCCGAGATACGCAAAGACTGGTCAGAATACCTGAATGGCATCCAACTGGCCGATGTCGAAGTGGGCCGCGCCATGAAGGAACTCGAGGCCAGCGGCGAACTCGACAATACTCTCGTCATCGTCATGGCGGGCGATCACGGCCCCGCTTTCCAGCATGGCAAGATGACACCGTATGAACTCGGACTCCATGTGTCTCTCATCGTACGCGCACCTGGCGGCGCACGGGGTACGCAGACCGATGCACTCACTAGCGAAGTGGATTTGCTACCCACAATCCTCGACTACCTCGGCACCAAACCGCCTCATCCTGTGGACGGCATTTCACTTCGCCCCGTTATCGATAACAAACCCGACTCGAAAGGCCATGAGTACGTCTTCGCCGAAGTCTCTGGTCGCACCCCGGGCAGCACGCACGGCATGGAGGAACGCAGCGTCATGGACACACGCTGGCATCTCATCGTGCGCAGCAAACTTGACGAACCACGTCACGTCGGGGCGGATAGTTGGCAGTTCCCGACGTGGCGTAATCGCAGCTACCGCGAGACCATCCGCGTAAAGGAGCAATTCCCCGAGCAGTTCCGCATCCTCGCCGAGATGGATCCAGCAAAGCTAGGAGGCAAACCGGCCGCCTTCGAACTCTACGACCTCCAAGCCGATCGCGATGAAATGCATAACCTCGCCCGCGACCCCGCTCACCGCCCCGAATTAGAGCGTTTGTTTGGCGCACTCAAACAATGGAGTACCGAGACGCATGATATCACCGCACCCCTGCCACCCTTACCAGAAAACCCATCGAAATAAACTTAATGAAACCCCTCCCCCTACTCCTCGCCCTATTGCTCGCTCCGCTGGCGGCACTCTGCGCCATCGCTCAGCCTGAACCCGGCAGCAAACCCAACATCATCCTCGTGATGCCTGATGACCTTGGTTACGGCGACTACGCCTGCCTCGGGAACCCGATCACGCACACGCCATCGGTGGATGCCTTCAAGAAGGAGAGCCTACTCTTTAGGCAATTCCACGTAAGCCCGACGTGCTCGCCGTGCCGCTCGGCACTGATGAGCGGGCGGCATGAGTTCAAGAACGGCGTCACCCACACCATCCTGGAACGTGAGCGGATGAACCTGAAGACCATCACCCTACCCCAGATGCTCAAGACGGTCGGATACACTTCGGGTATTTTCGGTAAATGGCACCTCGGAGACGAAGAACCCTATCGCCCGGAGAATCGAGGTTTTGATGAAGTCTACATCCACGGTGGCGGTGGCATCGGCCAGACCTTTCCGGGCTCCTGCGGCGACGCCCCCGACAACACGAACATCAATCCTGCGCTTTGGCATAACGGGAAATGGGAGAAGACAACGGGCTATTGCACCGACCTCTTTTTCACCCAGGCCATCAAGTGGATGGATGCGAAGCGCGTGGCGAAGCAGCCCTTCTTTGCCTACATCCCCCTCAACGCCGCCCATGGTCCGTGGGTCCTACCTAAGGAATACTATCAGCAGTACCTCGGTAAACCCGGCGTCTCAGAGGACGTCGCTAAGTTCTTCGGCATGCTGGAGAACATCGACACGAACTTCGGGGCGCTGCTCGCCAAGCTCAGGGAATGGGGCATCGAGGACAACACCCTCGTCATCTATCTCGGTACCGACAACGGCGGCTTCGCCGAGGCCTGCAAGATTTTCAACGCGGGCATGAAGGGCAGCAAAGTCACGCCTTACCAAGGTGGCACGCGCTCACCCTGTTTCTTCCGTTGGCCCGCTGGCGGCATCCCAGCCGGGGTGGAGTGCGATGCACTCAGCGCACACCTCGATCTCTTCCCCACACTCGCCGAGATCACCGGGGCGACGCTAACCACCGAGGTGAACCAACAAGTCGAAGGCCGCAGCCTGCTCCCTCTCCTCAAGAACCCGAAAGCTGAGTGGACAGACCGTACGCTCGTGCATCACGTCGGCCGCTGGGCAACCGGCAAGGCGGCGGAATCCAAATACACCAAGTGCGCGATTCAGAACTCGAGATTCACTCTGGTGAACAACAAGGAGCTTTACGACCTGAAGGCCGATCCAGGCGAAACCAAGAATGTCATCGCCGAACATCCTGAAGTCGTCGCCGATCTCCGCGCCATCTATGAGCGATGGTGGACCGACGTGCAACCCATGCTGATCAATGAAAACGTTGTCGGCCCGAAAATGAATCCCATGAAGGAAATTTATTGGAAGCAATTCGGCGGCGGCCCAGACGAGGCCTTACTCAGACGCATGGACCCAAAATCCGCTACAAGCGGAGAGGAATCCCAAGCGCAGAAGAAGCGAAAAGCGAAAACGGTCAAGTAAGCCCCCTCTTTAAACCAAGTCATGAATCCCACCCTGACACTCCTCGCCGCCTTGCTGCTCGCGCCGCTGACTGCGCTACATGCCGCCGACTCACTTACCCCTTACACGGCAGACAACGTACCACAGAACGTCGTGGATTTATGGAAGGACGTGGATGCTCGCAAAGACGCACTCGAAACGAAGGTCTTGAAGGAGTGGAGGGAAAATGGCGTGGTCTGCCGCTACGTCATCTTCAAGGTCGGCACGTTCAAAGGCGCGGACTCGCGGATTGCGGCTTTCTATTGCTTCCCCGAGGGCGCGAAGAAGGCGCCTGCCTTTGTGTGGGCACATGGCGGTGGACAACGCGCGGATTGGGAGCGCGGCCTCTATTTTGCCAAACAGGGTTATGCCACGGTGGACATCAACTGGGGCGGCCGCGAGATGGTCGAGGGAATCAAGGAGAACACGGACTGGGGGAATGTCGATCCCAGCCAAGGACCAGAATTCTATCCGAAGGCGTTTCGTCGTGGGAAAAGCAATCTCCTGCCGGACGAGCACACGATTGATTCGGTGGTTAGTCCGCGAAATGGCAACTGGTTCCTGCTGACCTACGCCGGCCGCCGGGCGATCACCTTTCTTGAACAACAACCGGAGGTCGATCCCGAGAAGATCGGATTCACGGGGTTCTCGATGGGTGGCAACATTACCTCGTATGTCGCCATCGATTCGAGGCTGAAAGCGGTGGTGCCCATGGTCGGAGGCACGGGATTCATCTCCAGCGAGTTCCCCGGAATACCCCAAGGCCACCTCCGTCCCAGTGCCGCCCCCTATAGCGGTCACGTCGAGTTGTTCGCCAACACCATGGAATCGCAGTCCTACTATCCACAGGTCAAAGTCCCCGTACTTTTGTTGACGGCATCGGACGACTTTCACGGGATTGTTGAGCGCGCTTACACGTGTATGGACTTACTGCCACATAAAGACTGGCGGGTAAGCTTGAAGATGCATTACAGCCACAATCTCGGGTCGGAACAGTGGATTATGATCAATCAATGGTTCGACAAATACCTCAAAGGCGAGCCCATCAACATCCCGAAGACCGCCGAGTCGAGCCTCGCGCTGAAGCCGGAGACCCACGCCGCTGTGTTCACCGTGAAGCCTGATCAGCCCGGTCAACTCAAGGCACTCGACATCTACTACAGCTATGACCCGAATCCGCAGTCACGCTTCTGGAAGCTCGCTTCCAGCGTGCAAAAAGAGGGCGACACCTGGTTCGCGAACCTGCCGTTGCATAGCGGTCTGCCTTTATTTGTCTTTGCCAACTGCACCTATCCGCTCGGCACCGAACGCGAATCCTTCGATGGCAGAACTTCCACCTATACCATCACCTCCAGGGAGCAGGTGCATCTACCCACCGAGTGGAAACTGGAAAACTTAAAGACCTTGGCCACTAGTGATGAATTCCTGCCATCCTTTGAGCGTGGCTGGGGCGATTCTCCTATTGGCGGAGTCATCACCTACAAGTTCCGCGACCCCGAGATGAGGCTACCAGGCAAAGATCGCGCTCTGCGGCTGACTCTGACCGGCGTTACCGAGAGCTATGGCGTGCGATTCCGTATAACGAAGAACCACTATCTCACAGACGTCAAAGCACCGCTGCAGGATTACGTGGCAAACGTCCTCATCAAGCCTGGTGACACCAAGGTCGTCTTTGGCCTCGCTGATTTCCTTGATTCCAAGAAGCAAACCATGCCGGACTGGAGCAACGTCTCCACCCTCAGGCTAGATTTCATCCAAAAAGGAAAGTCGATACCCCTGAAGGGTAATCCCATGCTCCAGGCACTTGAGTGGACGGCTGCGAAGGCGGAGAAATAACATGATCTTGAAACACACCCTGATCGCATTCCTGCTTGCTCCGCTGGCTACATTGCACGCGGCCGACAGCCTTCCAACGTTTAGTTGGGACCATGTGCCGGTTTACGCCCACGTCGGCAAGCAGTCGGATGATTTCACGCCGGAGCAATTGGACTTCCTTGCGCGGCATTTCGACTTCGTCGCCATCGAGAAAGGCCAAGCCGCCCGCAAACGCGGCAGCACCGAAGCGGGGATCGCGGAGGCGGCACGTCAGATTAAACTACGCAAGCCGAGCGCGAAGGTGCTGTTTTATTGGAATGCCTTTCTCGATGTTCGAAGCTATCAGGCGAGTCACGAATTTCCCACCGAAGGGCACCTGAAGGATAAGCAAGGGAAACCGTTGATGGTTCGGGAAACCATTCCCACGTACGATCTCTCGCAAGCTAGCGTGCGGGGTTGGTGGTCTGACACAGCGGCCAAGGCGGTGCGAGAAGGCGGATGTGATGGCATCTTTGCCGATGCGCTGGCGCAGGTGACGGCAGCCGGAAAGCGCAAACGCCTAGGGGATGAAAAATATACGGCATTGAATGATGGACTGGTCGCAATGCTCGAAGAGACACGCCGCAAATGCGGCCCCGAAAAACTCGTCCTCTTCAACGGAATCCGGGGTGATGATGGCGTGCAGTTTCTGCCGCTCACCAGCGGCGCGATGATTGAGCACTTCGGCCACTTCTCCGGGGTAGGAAAAGAAAAGATGGCCGAGGATCTCGAGGCGATGCGCGCCGCCGCCCTAGCTGGCAAGATTGTCTGCCTCAAGGCATGGCCCGGCTTCGCCTGGCTGGATGCCGACATGATGAAGAAGCCGCACGACGAATTAGTCCGCCTTGCCCGCGAACGTCTCACCTTTCCGCTGGCCTGCTTCCTCGTGGCTGCCGAAGCGAATTGCTACTTCTGCTACACGTGGGGCTACAGCGAGGAGCACGGCACCTTTGACTGGTATCCGGAGTTCGATAAGCCGCTCGGTGCCCCCCTAGGCGAAGCCAAACGCACCGGCTGGTCCTACCGACGGGAATTCGCCCACGCGTCAATCTCTGTCAATCTCGAAACCCAAACTGCCCACATTGATTGGAAACGATGAAACCCACCCTCACCCTCCTCACCGCCCTACTGCTCGCGCCACTTGCCGCGCTGGACGCTGCCGAGACTCCGAAGCCCGTAAGCAAACCCAACATCGTCATCATTCTGGCCGATGACTTGGGGTATTCGGATTTCGGCTGCTACGGGGGAGAGATTGACACACCGAACATCGACCGGTTGGCCGGAAATGGAATTCGTTTTTCCAGCTATTACAGCGAAGCCAAATGCAACCCGAGTCGCCAGTCGCTCCTGACCGGAAAGTATGCCATCAGGGCATACAACGGCCGCGATGCGACGATCGCGGAGTGTCTCGCCAAGGGCGGATACTCGCGCTACATGGCTGGTAAATGGGACATGGTGGCGGACATTGGCGGGGACTCCCGGAAGACACCGCAGGCACGCGGGTTTGAGCATTTTTTTGGCACGCCGATGGGTTGTGGTAGTTACTTCGCACCGATCAAATTGACGCGCGATGGGGAACCTGCCGAACAGGAGTCGCTGGCGCCCGGCTTCTATTACACAGACGCGATCACCGACAATGCGGTCCAATACATCAACGCCGCGCCGCAGGATAAACCGCTGTTCTTGTATGCGGCTTATACCGCACCTCATTGGCCGCTGCATGCACGCGAGGAGGACATCGCCAAATACAAAGGACGCTTTCAGGCCGGCTGGGACCGGCTCCGAGAGGAACGATTGGCCCGCATGAAAAAGATGGGACTGGTCGGCAGCGAAGTTGCGCTCTCTCCCCGGGAGAAAAACGTGCTGGGATGGGCGGATGAAAAGCATCCCGAATGGAAACAGCGGCTTATGGAGGTCTATGCAGCACAGGTTGAATGCATGGACCGAGGCGTCGGACGCATCCTGCAGGCGCTGGACAAAACGGGTCGCCGTGACAATACGCTGATCATCGTTACCAGCGACAACGGCGCGTGCGCGGAGGAATACTCGCCGGACAGACCGGGCAATTACCTCAATGAAAAGACGCGCGACGGCCGTCCGCTGCGGGTGGGCAATCTTACGGATGTCATGCCGGGGCCGGAAGACACTTGGCAGAGTTATGGACGGGCGTGGGCCGCGCTGAGCAACACCCCGCTACGTCGCTGCAAAGGCGAAGAATACGAAGGCGGCACCCGGGTTCCGCTGATTGCCTGCTGGCCGGGGAAAATTTCGAAGCCGGGATCCATTGTGCATGACGTGGCTCATGTGATTGATCTGCTCCCGACTGTTCTGAACGCCGCCGGTCTGGAGTATCCCAAAACCTTCCAGAGCCGCGAGGTACTGCCGCCCGATGGCAATAGCTTGCTTCCTCTCTTCACGGGTGCAGCACCGCAGAAGCACGACTTCCTCTTCTGGGAGCTTTCAGGGAAACGTGCGGTGCGTCAGGACGACTGGAAACTCGTGTATCCGCGCGGCGGTCCTTGGGAGCTATATCAAATTCCCGACGATCCAACAGAAGGGGATAATCTGGTGGCAAAGTTTCCAGAACGTGTGGAGCAGATGAGTGTCCGGTGGAGCGAGTGGTTCAGCATTCAACCCAAGCGAATACTACGCGACGCCAAAGACGGTGATTCCGAAGAAACCACTCCCGCGAAAGGGAGCAATAAGACCAAATGAAACCCACCCTCAACCTCCTCACCACCCTGCTTGCCCTATTGCTCGCTCCGCTGGCCTTCGCCGCGGATACGCCCGCCACCAAGAGCGCGCCGACGGTGGCCAAGGAATTCGCCCCGATCGTCGACGACCCTAAGCTGCCGCGCGTGCTCATCATCGGCGATTCGGTCTCGGTCGCCTACACGCTCGACGTTCGCAAGAACCTCGCCGGCGTCGCCAACGTCCATCGTATCGCCGCTAACGGCGGCTCGACCCGCACGGCGCTGGGAGAATACGGCCTGGTCCGCTGGCTGAAGCCGGGCGAGAAGTGGGACGTGATCCACTTCAACGAAGGCCTGCACGACCTGTCTTACCGCTTCTCAGACGACCGCGATAAGAACGATAAAGGCGAGTACGCTTCGCCGACCAACGGCGGCCGTCCGAATGTCCCCGTCGAGCAATACGAGAAGAACCTCCGCCTCATCATCGCCCGCCTGAAGCAGACCGGGGCCAAGCTCATCTTCGGCAGCACGACCCCGGTCCCGGAATCCGACGCCGCTAAATACGTCAAGGACTCCGAACTCCCCTACAACGCCGTGGCCAAGAAGGTCATGGCCGAGGAAGGCGTGGCCTGGAACGACCTCTGGGCCGCCGTGAAACCCCGGCAGGACCAGCTGCAGGGGAAGCGTAACGTCCACTTCATGGCCTCAGGTTCGGCCGTACTGGCCAAGCAGGTCGCCGAAGTCATCACCCGCGAGCTCCCCAAGCCCGCCTCTAAATAAGCCTCCGTCGGCGGTTGCCCGCCGTGATGTTTTCCTGATGCTAACGAGACCGCCCACACGGCGGTCTCTTGCGTATGGGAGACTCCCCCACCCCCTCCGACCACACCCTGCAGGTGCAGCGACTCTTCGTCCAGCACCAGCAGGTGGTGCTATATTACGTCCTGACGATCGAACCGAACCTCGGTGATGCCCAGGATATCGTCCAGGAAGTATTCCTGACCGTGAGCCGCAAGGCGGAGACTTACGCCCTCGGCACCAACTTCCCCGCGTGGGCCTGCACCGTCGCCCGCTATCAGGCCCTGCAATTCCAGCGCACCCGTGCCCGGGCGGCGGCGCGCCTCGACGACGATGTGATGGAAATGCTCTATGGAGAAGACGGGCCGGCGCCGGAAATACTTGGACCGCGCACACAGGCGCTCAAAGGGTGTCTCGGCAAGCTCGCCCCCAAGGCAGCCGACCTCATTCGTCGCCGCTACCACCTCGGCCAGATGCCAGAAGACATCGCCCCCGCCGTCGGCTGGACGCCCAACTCCGTGCGCGTCGCC
The DNA here is from genome assembly GCA_903835965.1 of uncultured Opitutia bacterium. Lineage (GTDB taxonomy): Bacteria > Verrucomicrobiota > Verrucomicrobiia > Opitutales > UBA953 > UBA953. The sequence goes on along the minus strand of CAILOT010000168.1, from coordinate 19,521 downwards.
CTCACCCGTGCCCGGCAGACCCTCCGCGCCTGCGTCGATCGCACGCTCGGCACCTCTGAACTTTCATGAACGACGAACGTTACCAAGTCCTCTTCGACGCCTGGTCGGAGTCCCGCCTGACTCCGACCGAGGCGACCGAGCTCAGTGCGCTCCTCCGCACCGACCCCGAAGCCCGCGGCCTTTTCCGTGAAGCCGCATCCTTCCATGGCCAGTTGCACGCCGCGCTCGACGGACTCAATCTCGACCAAGCTACCGCCCCCGAAAAGACGGTCGCCTTCCCCGCGCGCAGCCGAGCCCTCGGTATCGCCGCCATGCTCCTCGCCGTCGGCCTGACCGTCGCCTCGCTCGGCTGGCTGCTGTCCGCCCGAGCTGAGCATTCCGAGATCCGACCGCTCGGTATCCGGGACGGCGGTTTCGATGCGCTCAAAGGCCGCATTCCTGAAGGATTCCCCTCCGAAATCTTCACCTGGGGCGGCGATCCGAGCGAAGTCGCCGCCGTCGCGGACCATCCCACCGCCCTGCGCTTCTTGGAAGCGGCCGGCGAACCCAATATCCCGAACAGCCCGCGTCAATCCTGCGACGTCTTCCAGATCATCGACCTGAAATCCGTACGCACGGAGCTGCTGACCTCGAGCGAGGCTTTCGTCGAGCTACAGGCGAACATCCACGACGGCCGCCCAGAGAGTTCGCAACCGGTGCGCTTCATCGCCAAGGTCTACGTCTTCGAAGGCAGCCCCGAATTGATCTCCGGAAACTGGCCCCCAGCCGCCGATCAAGTGCTCGCCAGCGGTGCGCAATTCCACGTCAGCCCTGGTGGTAAGCTGGGCGAATGGAAGACCCTCACCACCCGCTGCGTCCTGCCGCCTACCGCCGGCTTCCTCGTCGTACAGCTTGGCGCAGGCAGCGCCGGCCAGCCCGGCCGAGCCTCGCCCAAGCTCGGCGAGCAATATGCGGACGACATCCGGCTGTCGCTCCGCACCCGCCAGAATAAGGCCGAACTCGCCGCACGCTGAACCTCCCCACGCTTTCACACCATGAGAACCCCGCTCCTCATCCTCATCGCCACCCCGCTGCTGGCCCTCGAATACGCCCATAAGCCCGCCGACCCGCAGCCGACGGGTTGGCCGCTCACGGCGGAAGAAGCCGCTTTCATCGCCAAACCGGAATACGAACGCCGACCCGGCCGCGAAATCAATCAGCACCTACCCCAACTGTGGCCAGCCGTGCCTTCCGCGGGATTCTTCGGCGGAGACGCCTGGCTGAAGCTGCACGAAGCCCATGTCAAGACGGTGCAGGCAAACCAAGGCCCTCTCGATGTGCTACTGGTAGGCGACAGCATCACGATCCAGTGGGGCTCCTCCTGGTCGAAGCACTTCCCCGAACGCAAAGCGGTGAACATCGGCATCGGCGGCGACAAGACGCAGAACGTGCTGTGGCGACTCGACCATGGCGGCGTCGACGGCCTCAAGCCGCGCGCCGTCGTGCTGATGATCGGTAATAACAATATGTTCTTCACGCCCGAGACCGGCGTGGCCGCCGCCGCGCAAGGCGTGAAGGCCTGCCTCGCCAACCTCCGCGAAAAGTTCCCCGAAGCGCTGATTGTCGTCGCGAAGATCCTCCCCTGCCATGCCCCGAAGGTGCGCTTCTACGAGGACATCCTCCTGACCAACGCCGAGATCGACAAACTGAACCTCGGGGCAGACCCCAAGGTCAAGGTGCTCGATCTCACCCAGGACTTCCTCAACGCCGACGGCACCATCAAGAAGCCCCTCTTCACGGCCGACAACATCCACCTGTCACCTGAAGGGTACGCGGCCTACGCCGCTCGGCTGAAGCCGTTGCTGGACGCATCGCTCAAACGCTGAGACACTAAAATCGTGAGGCTTCTCCTGTCGATCATCCTTCCCCTCGCCGCTATCGCGGCCGCGGAGCCACGAGCATTCCTGGAGAAGCATTGCTACGAATGTCATGACAAGGAGACGAAGAAAGGCGGCCTGGACCTGGAATCGCTTGGTTCGGAAAAGCAGCAGCTCGATCGCTGGATCAAGATCCACGACGCGGTCGCCGACGGCGAGATGCCTCCGGCCAAAAAGAAAACCCGTCCGCCAGCCGAAGAGAGCGCTGCGTTCGTTGCCGAACTCGACACCCGACTGAACTCCGCCTCTAACGAGACCCGTCCGACTCGCATCCACTTGCGTCGGCTCACACGCCTCGAATTCGAGAACTCGCTCAAGGACCTGCTCTCACTTCCACGTCTCGATATCCAGTCGCTCCTGCCGGCCGATGGTCGTGTCGCCGGCTACGATAAAATTGGGAGCGGACTCGATCTCTCTCCGGGACATTTGGCGGCTTACCAAGAAGCGATCGAGAAAGCCCTCGATCTCGCCATCGCCACACAAAGCACCGCTCCGCGGGTGTATCAGAAGCGCATCTACCCAGCGGGGCTATTCAAGTTTGGCGGCAACCTCGCCCACGGACAGTTCGTCTTACTGAAAGACAAGCAGCCCGACCCTGCGCTGCCCGTCCGCGGCGGCTTCGAGGACAAGAAGGGCCATATCGGCTTCGAGGGACCTGACCTTAAGGACAGGAACGCCTTGATCAAAAGCCCGGTAGTCGCCAAGAGCCAGAGCGCGGTTGGTCTCCTCAATCCCAACCTCTCCGGCTACGAAGCGGCGATGAACGTCGCTCCGATCTTCGCCGGCACTTACCGCCTCCGCCTCTCGACCTGGGGCTTCCGTTGGGCGAACGGGCAGCCGAATCCTTGCGACGACCCCCAGGCCGCCGTGCTGCGCGCGCACGAAGAAGGCAAACAACAGGAAGGCGGCCGACTCCTCGCCGCCTTCACCGCCCCCTCGATGGAATCCAAAATCGGCGAGATCACCGCTTGGCTCGATGCCCATGAATCCATCGTCTTTGACCCGGTGTCTATTCCTTGGATCGGCTTACGCGTTGGGCAGGTCGCTGGACGTGCCGTCAAACATGTCGGCCCCGGCGTGGCCCTCGATTGGTTCGAGATCGAAGGCCCGCTCAATGCCGTCTGGCCACCTGTCAGCCACACACGTCTCTTCGGCGATTTCCCGATCAAGCCATGGGCAGGCGGCGACGCCCTACCTCCGCACCGAGAGAAGATCCGCAGCCTAGGGGGCTACTTACCCAGCATATATTTCGACCTCACGCCCGCCGAACGTGAGCCGAAACTTGAGACGGTCAGCTCGACTCACCCCCTCGAAGATGCCCGAAAACTCCTGGTCGATTTCATGCCGCGTGCCTTCCGTCGCGACGTCGCCGCCGCGGAAATCGAACCCTACCTGAAACTCCTGCAGACACGCCTCGACGCCAAGGACTGCTTTGAAGACGCCATGCGTCGGGTGTACGTCGCCGTGCTGACCTCGCCCGAATTTCTCTTCTTGCCAGGCGACATTAAGGAAGAATCGCCCCTATTCGCAGACAACCCCGACTTCGCGCTCGCCTCGAGGCTTTCCTATTGGCTCTGGAACGGCCCACCGGACGCCGAGCTCCTCGCCGCCGCTCGACAACGCAAGCTCCACGAGCCCGCGCTGCTTCGCGCCCAAATCGACCGCATGCTCGCCGACTCCAAGGCCGAACGCTTCACTCGCGACTTCGCCCGCCAGTGGCTCGAGCTCGGTCGTCTCGACGAGACCAATCCCGATCCAAAACTTTATCCGGAATACCGATTTCTGCTCGGCGAAGGCGTCGCCGAAGAGACTCCAGCCTTTCTCCGCGAGCTCATCACTCAGGACCTCCCAGCTCGCTCCTTACTGAAGCCCGGCTTCGCGATGCTCACCCAACGGCTGGCAGAACATTATGACATCGGTGGCATCCAAGGCGTGGAAGTGCGCAAAGTCACCCTACCCTCCGAGAGCTTGCGCGGCGGCCTACTCGGCCAAGCCGCGATCCATAAGCTGACCGCCAACGGCACGACGACCTCACCCGTCAAACGCGGCGTCTGGGTCTCGGACCGTCTCCTCGACGCACCGGCGCCTCCGCCTCCGCCCGGCATCTCAGCCGTCGACCCTGACACCCGCGGCACGACGACGATCCGCGAACAGTTGAACAAGCACCGCTCCGACCCGAGCTGTGCCGCCTGTCACGCCAAGATTGATGCCCCAGGCTTCGCCCTCGAAGCGTTCGATCCTATCGGCGGCCTTCGCACGCGCTATCGCTCGAACGGCCAAGGCGACTTGCCGCCCGAAAAGGGCCACAACGACTGGAAGGTCGAATATAAACTTGGCCCTAAGGTCGACGCCTCCGGCGCACTGCGCAACGGTCGCGCCTTCCGCGACACCGCCGCTTTCGTCGATCTGTTAGCGACCGATGACGAGAAACTTGCCCGCGCCTTCGTGGCGCACCTCGCCCGCTACGCAACGGGAACGGAAATTAATTACGCTGACCGCGTCGAGATCCGTCGTATCGTCGCACAGACTAAGGCGAACGGATACGGCCTGCGTTCACTCATCCATGAGCTCGCCCAGAGCGAACTCTTCCTCCCACTTTCTCGCTGACCATGAACCGACGTGATTTCCTCTTTGCCGCTGGCGCCTGTCTGGCCCTACCCGCCCTCGCCAAAGCCGCGGAGAAGGCACCGCCCAAGCGCCTGGTCGCCATCCACGTGCCCCTCGGGATGATGCCCGCGTTTTTCTTCCCGAGGGTCGGCGAGACCTCGAGCCCCTACCTCGATCTGCTGGCGAAGCAGCGCGACCAATTCACCACCTTTGCCGGGCTCTCCCACCCCGGAGTCGACGGCAATCACCACGCCGGACAATGCTTCCTCTCCGGCGCGCCGCATCCGGGTCAACCGAGCTTCCGTAACAGCCTCTCACTCGACCAACTGGCCGCAGAGAAAATCGGCGAAGACACCCGCTTCTCCTCGCTCGCCGTGGCCGTCCGCCAAGGCGAACATTACGCCGACTCAGTCGCCGTCTCCCGCTCCGGCGTCATTCTTCCCGCCGAGGCCAGCGCCGAACGCCTTTACCGAAAGCTTTTCGTCGCCGGTACGACCGAAGAGAAAGCCGCCACCATGCGCCGTATCCAGGCCGGCGGCAGCGTGCTCGACCTGATCCTCGATAAAGCCAAGCGCCTCGAAAAGAGCTCCGACGCGCAAGACCGCGCACGTCTTGATCAATACTTCCAGAGCGTCCGCGAACTCGAAGGACGCCTCGAACGTAGCATCGCCTGGGAGAACCGACCTAAGCCCAAGGTGGATTACCCGATGCCGAAGGACATCGCCGACGCCAACGAGGTCGTCGCCCGCTCGCGTCTGATGTTCGACCTCGTCCGCCTCGCACTCCAGACCGACAGCACCCGTGTCGTCACGCTTTCTCTCAGCACTTTCTCCGTCGTGCCGCACGTCCCCGGCGTGAAGAACGAGACCCACGGCCTCACCCACCACGGCAACGAGCCGGACAAGATCACCGAACTCCGCAAGATCGAGGAGGCCCAGCTGGCCGTCTTCGGCGAGATGCTCTCGGCCTTCCGTGAGACGCGAGAGACCGGCGGCAATCTCCTCGACCGTACTCAAATCCTGTACGGCAGCTGCCTCGGCAACGCCAATTCGCATAGCAACCAGAACCTGCCTCTGATCCTCGCGGGCGGCGGCTTCCGCCACGGCCAGCACCTTGCGTTCGACACCGCGAACAACACCCCGCTGGCCAATCTCTACGTGAGCATGCTCCAGAACCTCGGGGTCGAGGCCGATAGGTTCGCCACCAGCACCGGCACCCTGCGCGGGCTGCGGGCCTGACGAACGGGATTGCAGGGCCAACGGGACCTGCTGACATCGGCGCATCCCCATGCGCCTCCTGCTGCTCGCTCTGCTCGGCCTGACCGCCGCCCTCCCCGCCCAGGACATCGTCATCTACGGCGGTACCTCCGGCGGCATCACCGCGGCCATCCAGGCGGCCCGCGAAGGCCGCACAGCGGTACTCATCGAGCCGACTAAGTTCCTCGGCGGCCTGACCACCGGCGGTCTCGGCGCCACTGATATCGGCAATAAGAAGGCCATCGGCGGGATTTCCCGTGAGTTCTATACCGCCATCGCGAAGTATTACGCCGACGATGCCAAGTGGGTCCACCAGACCCGCGAGGCCTACTTCGCCAAGCGCCCCCACGGCAACGCCGCCGACGAAGGTACGATGTGGACCTTCGAGCCCCACGTGGCCACCGAGGTCTACGACCAGATACTCAAGGCCGCCGGAGACAAAGTGACGGTCGTATACGGTGAACGCCTCGACCTTAAGAAAGGCGTGATCAAGGACGGCACCCGCATCGTGAAGATTGTCATGGAGAGCGGACGTGAGTTCTCGGGCAAGATGTTCATCGATGCGACCTACGAAGGCGACCTGATGGCCAAGGCCGGCGTCAGCTACCACGTCGGTCGCGAGGCCAACGCCACCTACGGCGAGACGCTCAACGGCGTGCAGGTCGGCCACGCGAAGTCCCACCAGTTCAAGGTCGAGGTCGACCCTTATGTGAAGAAAGGCGACCCCACCAGCGGCCTGCTCCCAGGCATCGAGAAGGAGATCCCCGGCCCCGACGGCTCAGGAGACCGCAAGGTGCAGGCCTATAATTTCCGCATGTGCACGACCGACGCGCCGGAGAACCGCCGCGACTGGGAGAAGCCCGCGAACTACGACGAACGCTGGTATGAGCTCGCCCTCCGCAACGTCGAGGCCGGAGAAGATCGCAACTCTTGGGCCCCGACGCCGATGCCCAACCGCAAGACCGATACGAACAACAATTTCGCCATCAGCACCGACTTCATCGGCCAGAACTGGGATTACGCCGAAGCCGACTACGCCACCCGGGCCAAGATCTGGCAGGCCCACGAAGACTGGCAGAAGGGCCTGATGTGGACCTACGCTTATCACCCGCGTGTACCCGGGAAGATGCGCTTGGCCTTCCAAAAACTCGGCCTCGCGAAGGATGAGTTCAACGACAACGGCAACTGGCCCCGCCAGCTCTACGTCCGCGAAGCCCGCCGCATGATTGCCGACTACGTGATGTCCGAGAAGAACTGCCTCCGCATCGAGGTCATCGAAGACTCCGTCGGGATGGGCGCCTACAACATGGACTCACACCACATCCAGCGCTTCGTGACCAAGGAAGGCTTCGTCCGCAACGAGGGCGACGTCCAGGTCCGCAGCAGGCCCTACCCGGTCAGCTACCGGAGCATCCGCCCGCGCGCCTCCGAATGCACCAACCTGCTCGTGCCGGTCTGCCTGAGCGCAAGCCACATCGCCTACGGATCTATCCGCATGGAGCCCGTCTTCATGGTCATGGGTCAGTCTGCCGCCACCGCCGCTGGTCTCGCCATCGAAGGCAATACCTCCGTGCAGGCTGTCGATTACGGCGCACTCAAGGAACGCCTCCTCGCCAGCGGGCAAATGCTCGACTTCGTGACGACGACTCCAGCGGCGGGCACCGGCCGCGGCACTGGCAAGGCGAAGCTCGCCGGCATCATCGTCGATGACAACGAAGCCACGCTCAAAGGCTTCGAGACGACCGGCTCAACCTCCGCCGGCTTCGTTGGCGACGGCTATCGCCACGACGGCAACACCGAGAAAGGCGCGATGACGGCGCGCTTTGCGCCTACCCTGCCCTCCGCCGGGTCCTACCGCGTCGCCGTCTCTTACAGCATCAACTCCAATCGCGCCACGAACGTCCCGGTCACGATTCATCACGCCAAGGGCGAGACCAAGGTCCTCGTGAATCAGAAGCTCAAGCCGAGCGACGGCCTCTTTCATGTCGTCGGCACCTTCGAATTCAAAGCGGGCAAGGACAGCTGGGTCGAGATCGGCAACGCCGGCACCGATGGGCACGTGATCGTCGACGCCGTGCAGTGGCTGCCCGCCAAGCGTTGATGCAGTCACGGCTTCAGAACGCGTCGGCATCCGTCCGATAGCTGAAATCGCCCGCCTTTAAGCGAAACTTTCACTGCAGGGCGGGGTCTAATAGAATAGATGAATATCAGCCTCTGCCGCCTCTGCGCCGTTCTTGCCGGCGGAGTCCTCATGTCACTGACCGCCCTCCACGCGGCTGAAGCCAAGAAAGCCGACACCCGACCCAACATCCTGTTCATCATCGTAGATCAGCAACACGCGGAAATGTTGAGTTGCGCCGGCAACCCCAACCTCAAAACCCCTGCGATGGACAGCCTAGCCGCCTCAGGGGCGCGCTTCTCTCTCTCCTACTGCGCCGACCCCGTGTGCGTCCCTTCCCGGTACAGCATGATGACTGGCACCATGCCCAGCCGGGTCCGCATGGAAACCAACGAGGACTCGAACAAGAGTAAAGTATCTCCAGCGCTGCTTCAAAATACGATGGGCCAAATTTTCAGCAAAGCAGGCTATGAGACAATCTATGGGGGGAAGGCACACTTCCCGATGTCGATCGAGAATGCCGGCTTCAAGCAATACGACCGTAAAAACGGAACAGACCTGGCCGGGAAAGGCCTTGCGAAGAACAGCGTGCAGTTCATCCGCCAACCTCATGCTAAGCCTTTCCTGATGGTGAGTTCGTTCATCAACCCTCACGACATCTGCTTCATGGCAATTTCCTCCGCCAAGAAACCCGGGACTATCACGGGACCCAAGCCGATGATGGATGCAATGAAGATACCTGCTGGAGTGACCCGTGAAGATTTTTTTGCCAAACTCTGCCCACCCTTACCGGCGAATCACGCCATCCCGTCGGGTGAACCCGAAGCCATCCTCGCCGCCGACCAACGAGGCTTTCGCGTCCATGCCCGAAATGAATGGTCCGAGGAAGAATGGCGTATGCACCGATGGACTTATGCCCGTCTCACCGAAGAAGTAGACTCGCAAATCGGGGAGGTGCTGAAGGCGTTGAAAGAAACCGGCCTCGATGAGAACACCTTAGTCGTCTTCACGAGCGACCACGGGGATATGGACGGCTCGCATCGCCTGGAACATAAATCCGTACTCTACGACGAAGCCTCGCGCGTCCCCTTCATCGTCAGCTGGAAAGGCGTCACCAAAGCCGGCCTAATCGACAAGGAACACCTAGTCTCGACCGGGCTCGACATCATTCCCACCCTGTGTGATTTCGCCGGAATCCCGCTCCCGACCGAACTCAAAGGTCGCAGCGTTCGCGCCCTGGCCGAAGGACGCACGCCTGCCTCATGGCGCGAAACCATAGTCACCGAAAACGGTGGAAGCCGGATGCTGCGCTCGGCTCGTTATAAATATGTCGTCTATGCCACCGGTAAACGAAATGAAATGCTCACCGACATGAACGAAGACCCGGGCGAAATGAAAAACTTGGCCTTGGATCCCGCCTTCGCCTCCGTGCTCACGGAACATCGTCGTCTGCTCAAAGAGTGGTACCCGGCAAACGGCGAAGTGCTCGACGCGAAATATAACATCAAGGGAAACTGAACTAACGGCGGCACCGCCCTAGACCCCCGCCTAATGAGACCATCCCTCTTCTTTCTGCTGACACTCATCCCATGGGCCGCGCTCCCGGCCGCCGAAGTTAATCAGCCTAAAGTCACCCTCTTGGAGCGGATCATGACGGCGGCGGATAAGAACAAGGACGGCAAACTTTCGGTGGTTGAATACAAGACGCTGGACGTCCAAGCGACGCATCACGGCGACGCTCACTTCGAAGCGAGCGACACCAATAAAGACGGTTTCATCGACATTACTGAACTCGCGGGTGCGCTCAGCCGCCAGACCTGGTACACCATCCTCAGCGAAGGAACCGAAGCATGCTTTAACCGCCTGGACTCGAATAAAGACGCCAAGCTCGACATCAAAGAGTTCCGTCCCATCTCCAAGATGGGCGCACATACCGAACAACATTTCAAAAGCGCTGATACCAACAAGGACGGGTTTCTCGACCTCGCTGAATTTTCCGGTCTTGCTGAACATAAAATCGTAAAAGCTCCCGAAGTCAGTCCGCCCAAAAAGAAGTAAGCCGAAGCCATTGGGGTAATTGACTGAAAATAAGGGGGTATTGGACTAACTTTGGCTTGGGGCTGGGGTTGCCTTAATAGATAACCCATAGAACCCCTTTCGATGAAACCCCTTACCCTTCTCTTAGCCCTTCTGCTCACGCCTTTTGCCTCCTTACAAGGCGCTGACACCCCGAAGCCGAACATCCTGCTGGTGATGGTCGATGACATGGGCTTCTCCGACCTAGGTTGCTACGGCAGCGAGATCGCCACCCCCAACATGGACAAGCTCGCCGCCAACGGCGTGCGCTTCTCGCAATTCTACAATACGGCCAAATGCCACTCCTCACGCGTCAGCCTGCTCACGGGTCGCTGGTGCAAACAAGCAGGCGACCAAGGCATGAGCCGGGCGGTGACAATCCCCGAGGTTCTCCACCCGGCTGGCTACTACACGGCGATGACGGGCAAGTGGCACCTAGACAAGGAGCCGACCGACTTCGGTTTTGATCGCTACTTCGGACATCTTTCCGGCGCGACCAATTACTACAAGGGCGATAAAACGTTCCGCCTCGACGGCAAGCCCTGGACGGTACCCGCGCAAGGCTTCTACACCACGATAGCTAACGTGGATTACGCTATCAACTTCCTTGATGCCGCTCGCACGGCCAAGAAACCCTGGTTCCTTTACATCGCCTTCAACGCACCCCACGGCGCCCTGCAGCCCTTAAAGGTCGATTACGAGAAATATCTTGGGCGCTATGATGCGGGCTGGGATGTCGTCCGCGCCGCTCGAGTGGCTAAGCAGAAACAAATCGGACTGCTTCCGACTGACACCGTGGAATCGCCGCGTCCGGAGCATATCCCTGCCTGGGATAAATTACCCTCCGAACAAAAGACCTGGGAGTCGCAACGCATGTCTGCCTACGCCGGGCTCATCGATCGCATCGATCAAGAGATGGGGCGCCTGCTGGCCAATCTCCAAAGTGCCGGCGAAATGGAAAACACCCTCATCGTCTTTGTCTCCGATAACGGCGCCTGTCCTTACGACCGCGGCCGCCCCCAGATCGGCACCCATCCTTACGACCCCGACACCTCATGGTCAGACAGTACAGGCTGGGCCTGGGCCCGTAATTCGCCTTTCCGATTTTACAAACAGAACCAATTCGAAGGCGGCATCTCGACGCCCGCTATCATGCATTGGCCAGCTGGATTGAAGGCCAAATCAGGCTCGATCGTCAGCAGCCCGGCCCACCTCGTCGACCTGCTCCCCACCTTTGCCGAAATCACGGGTACGAAATCGCCGGAAACTTTCCCCGGCCGTCAACCTACGCCGCTCGCAGGCATTTCACTCGCGCCAATCTTAGCAGGCGGCGAAATTAAATCACGTCCGCCGATTCATCTGCTGTTCGGTAGCGATCGCGGCCTGCGCGACGGGGAATGGAAGATTGTCAGCTTCCAAAGCCAACCTTGGGAACTCTACCAGATGTCCACCGATCGGACCGAACTGAACGACCTCGCCACGCAGCACCCCGACATCCTCAGCCGCATGGTCAAACAATGGCATGACCTCACCGCCAACGTACTTCTATCGACCGGCAAAGACAACAAGCCGGTCTCGACCAAAGTCATCCCGAAAACCCACATTGGATGGACCGATTACGCCGCCCCTCTTACCGCCGGAAAAATCAGAGGCAAAGGAAAGCAATCGACGGACAAGGCGGATTCCACGACCGGCGCTCTTCCGCGCGGACGGGCCGGCACCAAGGTCAAGGTGGACGGAAAACAGCTCGTGCTCACTTGCTCAAGCAAGGACCCAGGTCTTGCGTTCGATAAACTGGGCGTAAGCACGCCCGGGCCCTATACCCTCACCTTCCGCGTGCAAAGCAAGTCGAGCGGCGAGGCTAAATTATTATGGACAACGGATGCGGCGACCATCCTGCCCAAAGGAAAACTCCAACTGTTCACGGTCAAGCATGACGGACAGTGGCAGGACATCTCTTTGACCATCGCGGAAACCAAAACGCTCCACGGCATGCGCCTCGACCCCTCCGCCGGTGAAGGCGAGGTACGCATCGAAGCACTGCAGCTCAAGGATGCGAAGGGAACGGTACTCAAGAGCTGGCCCTAAGATTAGACTCATAACCTTTTCATAGACCTAATATGAAATCGCTCACTTTCTTCGTGCTGTTATTCCTGCCTCTGGTCGGACTGCAGGCAGCCGACACCAAGATGCCGAACATCCTGTTCATTGTCGCCGACGACCTCGGCTACGGCGAGCTGGGTTGCTATGGCGGCAACGGTATCCCGACGCCGAACCTCGACCGGCTCATCGCCAAGGGTGCCCGTTTCACCGATGGCTACGTCACAGCACCCTTTTGCGCTGCCTCTCGCGCCGCTCTGCTAACCGGACGATACCAGACGAGCTTCGGCTTCGAGTTTAATCCGATCGGCAGTAAGAACCTGCAACCAGGCATCGGCCTCCCCGTCGGCATACCCACCGTCGCCGATCGTCTGCGCAATGTAGGCTATCACACCGGACTTGTGGGCAAATGGCACCTGGGCGGCACTGCCCCCTTCCACCCGCAGCAGCGAGGCTTTGATGAGTTCTTCGGCTTCCTCCACGAGGGCCATTATTTCGAACCTGAGCCCGGCAAGGGCAATACGACCTGGCTACGTCGAAAGAGCCTGCCCGACGGCGCCATGGGCCGCTGGACCTCGCCAGATGGCCGCCTGGTCCTCAGCGATCATCTGAAGTCCGACGAACCCGAATACAACAAGGACAATCCCATCCTCCGCGGTAACGTCGTCGTCAACGAACCAAGCAATCTGACCGACGCGTTCACGCGTGAGGCGATGGACTTCTTCGATCGCTCGAAAGATAAACCTTTCTTCCTCTATCTCGCCTACAACGCCGTCCATAGCCCGATGCAGGGAACCGACGCCACTATGGCCCGCTTCAAGAATATTCCTGACGTGCATCGCAGGGTCTTCGCCGCAATGCTCACCCACCTCGACGATTCCGTAGGTAAACTTTTGGCCAAGCTCGAGGCCAATGGTCAGACGGAGAACACCCTCATCGTCTTCCTGAGCGATAATGGCGGCCCGACCCGCGAATTGACCTCCAGCAATCTTCCGTTGCGCGGCGAGAAAGGCCAACTCTTCGAAGGCGGCATCCGGATACCTTTCGCCATCACGTGGCCTGGCGTCACGAAACCCGGCACCATCATCAAGACGCCCGCCATCGCTACTGACCTAGCCGTCACCGCCCTTGCCGCTGCAGGCCTTGATTGCCCTACCGATGCCGATGGCAAAGACTTACGCGGCCTGTTCGCGACCCCGTCCGCCGGCCCCCTCCATGAAACGCTCTTCTGGCGGGTCGGAAAAAACGCCGCCCTCCGCGCTGGTAAATGGAAAGTCATTCACCAAGGCAACCGCTGGGAGCTCTACGACCTCGAAATTGACCCTTCAGAGAGCAAGGACGTCGCCGCCAATAACAAGGAGCTGACCAAAACCTTGATTGAGCGATGGGAAGCGTGGAGCAAGACGCAGGCCGAGCCCCTCTGGCGTTAAGCCCTTTGACACCGTTCATTCGCCGACCTAACCATTTGTCACCCCATTCTATGCGTGCTGCTTTCCTCTTCTCTTGGCTGGCGTTGATCCTGTCGACCCATGCGGCACCGCAACCCAATATCGTTTTCTTACTGATCGACGACTTGGGCTACGCCGACTGCGGCTTCAACGGCGGCACGGAAATCAAGACGCCGAACATCGACCGACTCGCCAAGAGCGGCACGGTCCTCGAACATCACTACGTCCAACCCGTCTGCTCGCCGACCCGCTCGACACTGATGACCGGCCGCTACCCGACGCATACCGGCGTCTACACCATCGTCTCGCCAGGCGCCCCCTGGGGACTTCCGCTGGCGGAACGCACCTTGGCCGATGCGCTTCGCTCGGCCGGGTATCACACCGCGCTCACGGGCAAATGGCACCTCGGTGAATTCGAGAAAGCCTATCAGCCGAACGCCCGTGGCTTTGACCACCAATACGGACACTTTTTCGGGATGCTCGACTACTATACCCATGAGCGCATGAACAAGCTCGACTGGTATCGCAACGGCGAGCCACTCAAGGAAGAAGGCTACACGACGCACCTGATCACTAAGGAAGCCTGCAAAATTATCGAATCCACCGATAAGTCGAAACCCCTCTTCCTTTATGTGCCGTTCAACGGCGTGCACGCTCCCTTCCAAGTCCCTGATAATTATCTGAAGCCTTACGCTGCGCTCAAAGGTAATCGCCAGAAGCTCGCCGGCATGCTCGCCGCAGTCGATGAAGCCATCGCCCAGATTGAAGATTCTCTCCGCAAAGCCGGCCTGCTCGAGAACACGCTCATCGTCTTCTCCAGCGACAACGGCGGCCCACCTCCCGGGGACAACACCCCGCTCCGTGATTTCAAAGGCACCATCTACGAAGGCGGCACCCGCGCCGCGGCGTTCGCCACCTGGCCTGGCCACATTCCGGCCGATCAACGCGTCCGCGAACCGATGCACATGATCGATTGGTACCCCACGCTGATCAAACTGGCGGGCGGCTCGCTCGAACAAAAACTGCCCATCGACGGGCTGGATATCTGGCCGCTTCTCACGAAGTCCGCCCCCTCCCCCCATGATGCCATCCTTTCTGTTTCCACCGGAGGCCCTTCCCGCGCCGCCGTTCGGATGGGCGAATGGAAACTGATTATCAGCGGCACTTCCGCGGCCGATGGCGGCGAAGACGACGGCGCCGCCAAAGCGAAGAAGAAAGGCAAGAAAGCTGCCGATAAATATGAGTCGGTTGCCCTCTACAACCTCATCGAAGATCCCTCCGAGAGCAAGAACCTGGCCGTAGCCCAACCCGAACGCGTCAAAGCCATGCGCGCCCGCCTCACACAATTGCTCAAGGACGCCGTGCCTTCCGGCGCCGATATTTCCAAAAAGTAAAAAGACCATGAAATCCTCCCTCACCCTCATCCTGGTTTGCCTCGCATCGCTCACCTTTGCCGAGACCAAGCCCAACGTGATCTTCATCCTCGCCGATGACATCGGCTACGGGGACTTCGGTTGCTACGGAGCCACGAAGATCCGCACCCCCAACGCCGATAAGCTCGCTTCGCAAGGCCTGCGCTTCACCGACGCCCATGCGCCCTCGGCAGTCTGCACACCGACCCGCTATGCCTTCATGACCGGCGAATATGCCTGGCGTAAACAAGGTACGGGCATCCTGCCCGGTATCGCCGGCCTCATCATCGAACCGGGACGCACCACGGTCCCCTCCCTGCTTAAGCGCGCCGGCTACGAGACGGCGGTCATCGGCAAATGGCACCTCGGCCTAGGCAAAACCCCGACGGACTATAATACGGAGATCAAACCTGGTCCTCTCGAAGTCGGCTTCGACTACTCTTGGATCATCCCGGCCACGGGCGACCGCACCCCTTGCGTCTGGGTCGAGAACCACCACGTCGTGAACCTCGATCCCGCCGACCCCATCAAGCTCGACTACAAAGTCCAACGCGGCGAGCCTCGTTCCTTCGTCAGCGGCGTCCCCCGCATCGGCGAACAACTCTGAGGCAAAGCAGCACTCTGGAAAGATTACATGATCGCTGACTTGCTCGCCGAAAAGAGCATCAAGTTCATCGAGGATAATAAATCCAAGCCGTTTTTCCTGTATCTCGCCACGCATGATATCCACGTGCCCCGCGTCCCGAATTCACGCTTCCGTGGCACCAGCGACGCCGGTATTCGCGGAGACTCTGTTCACTCGTTCGATTGGACGCTCGGTCGCGTCCTCGATGCTCTCGATCGTCTCAAGCTAACGGACAACACCTTGGTGATTGTCACCAGCGATAACGGCGGCGTCCTCGACACCAACGGCCCCACCGACAACGTCAACAGCGGCGACGAAAAGACCAACAACGGCCACGCCCACAATGGCGTCCTCCGCGGCAACAAGGGTTCGGCCTACGAAGGCGGCACCCGCGTGCCCTTCATCGCCCGCTGGCCGGGACATATCCAACCCGGAACCTCCGGTGCCCTGATCTCGCACATCGACATGCTCTCGACGCTCGCGAGCCTCACTCAGCAGAAACTGGCCGAAGCCGATGCGCCTGACAGCCACGATGTGCTAGGGGCATTGATCGAAGGCAAAGCCGGCCGGACGACCTTGGTCGAACACGGCAATGTCCTCGCCCTCCGCTCGGGTGACTGGAAGTACCTCGTCGTCGGCCCCGGAGCCGGCAAGAAGAACCAAGAAAAGGCCAAGGCTAAGGGCACCAAAAAACCGGAACTCTACGACCTGAGCAAAGACCTCAGCGAGACGACCAACGTCGCTGATCAAAACCCGGAAGTCGTCGCCAAGATGGCCAAGCTCTTGGCGGATATTCAAGCCAAGGGCGGCAGTCGCTGAACCGTGCGCCTTTCCTTCGTAGGCTTCTTCCTGCTCGGTCTGGTCGCGCCGCTCTGGTCCGACCAGTCGCGGCCCAACATCATCTTTCTACTGATTGATGATATGGGCTGGGGTGACTTCTCCTGCTTCGGGAACAAGGAAGCGAAGACGCCGAATATCGACCGAATGGCGGCGGAAGGCCTGCGCTTCTCCCAGTTCTACGTCAACTCGCCCATCTGCTCCCCTTCCCGTTGCGCCTTCGTGACGGGCCAATACCCGCAACGCTGGCGCATCAACTCCTTCTTGGATAACCGTGCCGAGAACACCCGTCGCGGCAACGCCCAGTGGCTCGACCTAAAAGCCCCGACTCTGGCACGCACCCTCAAGGAAGTCGGTTATTTGACCGGCCATTTTGGTAAATGGCACCTCGGCGGCCAACGCGACGTCGACGATGCCCCCGCGATCGCAGCCTACGGCTACGACGCCTCGCTCACGAACTTCGAAGGCATGGGGCCGAAACTCCTCCCGCTCACCCTTAGACCCGGCGATAAAGAACCCAAGAAGATCTGGGCTGACGCTGAACGCCTTGGCGGTCCGGTGACCTGGATGAATCGCACGGAAATCACGACTGGCTATACCGATGCAGCCTTGAAGTTCATCGACCAGGCTGCGGCTAAGCAGCAGCCGTTCTATGTCGATGTCTGGCCCGACGACGTCCATAGCCCCTACTTCCCTCCGCTGGAAAAATGGTCGCCCGAGAAACATCAGATTTACCTGGCCGTCTTGGAGGAAATGGACCGACAGCTCGGCCGCCTCTTCGAACGCATCCGCTCCGATGCCACCTTGCGCGATAACACGGTGTTCGTCATTTGCTCCGACAACGGACCTGAGCCGGGCGCTGGTAGCGCCGGCCCGTTCCGCGGCAATAAGTCGCAACTCTACGAAGGCGGGATCCGCTCCTCGCTCGTCGTGTGGGCCCCTGGGCTCATGGAGAAATCAGCATTCGGCACCCTCGACGCCTCCTCGGTCTTTGCCGCGATGGACATGGCCCCCACGCTCGCGCATCTCGCCGGTACGAAATCCCCGGACGGCCTCGATGGCGCAGACCTATCGGCCACGCTGCTCGGCCGGATGCCTGCCTCCCATCCCGGTCCGATTTTCTGGCGTCGCCCTCCGGAACGGAAGGTCTGGCTCCCCGCCCTTGCGGTTCCGCAGCCCGACCTCGCCGTCCGCGAAGGCAACTGGAAACTGCTCTGCGAATACGATGGCACAAAACCGTTTCTCTACGACTTAGCCAAGGATGCCGGCGAAACGCATAACCTCGCCGCGAACGAACCCGCCATCACCGAACGCCTAACTGGCGCCGTGCTTGCCTGGCATCAATCTCTTCCAGCGGACAACGGACCTCAACTTGGCGTGCAAAGTGCCAAGGGCGGCGCGAAGAAGAAATAATGCCTAAATGCTGACCTGGACTTTCGCGTGACGGGGTCGAGCCCTACCCTATCGTGAAGCAGTTGTTGGCGTAGCAAACATACTAGGGGTAGGGGTCGGCAAAAATCCGCGACCAAAGGGGGTGATCCATACCGCATGGTGCACGCATCCGCAGATTCTGCGTCGTTGCATCGTAGTTATTCCCTACCCCCAACCCTACCCCTACCCCTTCTGTTCTCGGGTCTATTCTCGCAACCTTCAGAGAGTTTCGCTGTTTAAAGAGCATGCGCTTCCCTCGCTTCTTCCCCTCGCTGTTGGCCGTATTGGCCGCTGGCTACAGTTCTTTGTTCGCCGGAGATTTCCGACTCGGCTCACCGATTTCCGACCACATGGTTCTCCAACGCGAGAAGCCCGTCGCCGTCTGGGGCTGGGCTGATGCAGGAGAATCTGTGACCGTCGCTTTCGGTGGCCAATCAAAGTCCGCCACCGCCGCATCCGACGGCAAGTGGACGCTCAAGCTCGACGCGCTTTCCGCTTCCGCCGAATCCCGCTCACTCATCGTTACGGGCAAGGACGGACATAAGGTCGAAGTGAAGGACGTCCTCGTCGGCGAAGTTTGGCTCGGCTCGGGCCAGTCCAATATGGCGATGACCGTGCAGAGCTCGAACAACTTCGACGCCGAGAAGGCCGCCGCGAAATACCCGCTCATCCGCCACTACCGCGAGACCTCGACGCACTCTGCCGGACCCAGCGCCGAAGGCAAAGGCCTTTGGCAGACATGCACGCCCGAGAATGTCGGCGGCTTTTCCGCTGCGCTCTATTTCTTCGGTCGCGAGCTCCACAAAGAACTCGGCGTCCCGGTCGGGCTGATCAACACCTCCGTTGGCGGCACGCAGATCGAATCCTGGGTTTCCGCCGAGACACAATCTTCCGACCCAGAAACGAAGGTGAATTTCGAGGCCCAAATGAAATACTACCTGGCCTTCGACGAGGCCAAGGCACCCGAACTCTTCCAGAAGCAGACGGCTATCTGGAAAGCCGCCGTGGCCAAAGCCAAGGCCAATGGTACGCCCTTCGTGACCCCAGCCCCCAAGGATCCGCTGGCGATGCGCAAACTCAAGGGTGGCCCCGCCGGGCTCTTCAACGGGAAGGTCGTCAATCTCGTCCCCTACACGCTCCGCGGCATGCTCTGGTATCAGGGCGAAGGCAACGCGAGCGCCGGCGCCGGACTCTACCACAAGCAACTCTCCCAACTTGTCACGAGCTGGCGCACGCTCTGGAACGACGAAGTTCCTTTCGCTTGGGTTCAGCTCCCTAACTACACCTCACCCGGCGAAGGCTGGCCACGCGTCCGCGAGTCGATGATGAAGACGCTCGAACTACCGAAGACTGGCATGGCCATCACCATCGATCTCGGTGACGCCAAAGACATTCACCCGAAGAATAAACAGGAAGTCGGCCGTCGGCTTTCCCTCTGGGCGCTCGGCACGGTCTACGGCAAGAGCGTCCCCGCCATCAGCGGCCCGCTCCCCGCCGGCTCCTCGATCAACGGCAACGCGATTACAGTTTCTTTCAAACACACGAACGGCGGACTGAAGTCCATGAACGGTAGCGCCCTCACAGGCTTTCAGATCGCCGGCGAAGACAAGCAATGGAAAGCCGCCGAAGCGAAAATCGTCGGTGAGACCGTCGTCGTCAGCAGCGCCGAAGTCGCCCAGCCTGCGGCCGTCCGT
>CAILOT010000167.1:0-11154 GCA_903835965.1 uncultured Opitutia bacterium | reverse complement strand
TGACGTGCAAGTCGCCCCGGAAAACCTCGACCGCAGCAAAGCCTGGACGATGGAGCCCGACACGGTGTTCTTCTTGGCGATCCTGGAAAATCTCTGCCACGGCAAACTTCAAGGGATCCTCCCCCTGACCCGTCGCCACTTACGCCAACTGCTTTCCGTCGGCAAAGGCCTCACGGTCTTCCGGATGGCTAATGCGCCCGAAACCCCTTTGAAATGGACCGGCGATAATCTCGAGAAAGTACACGAACACCTCGACGAGCCGGAATCGACACCCCAGACGACCGCTTCCGGCGATCCGGTCGATGATAATAACGACGAACAGGAAGTGCGCTCCCAGGATAGCGGCCGCGAGGATCGCCCATGGGTCGATGGTTCGATGAAATGGCTGCGCATTCGCCTGCCCCAACAATCTTCCGGCCCGGTCGCCGAACTCCGCGACGTGCTTTCGCGTAGCGGTTTCACCCTCGAGACGACGACGCGCGAATGGTACCTCGCCGGCACGATCCAGGTCCTCAACTTCCTCGCCCGCCACCACAAGTTGCTCATCGAGCAGAACGATGCATACTTCACCCATAATCTTTCGCACTCGCTCCGTAACGTCGACTTAGCCAAAGCGAAATGCGATGCGGCTGAAGAAAAGGACGGCTTCCGTTTCGCCATCGGCATCGACCCCGAAGGCAAATCTTCCAAGGTCGTCCAAGAGGCCTTGGCCAGCGGCCGGATGTTCTTCTACACCGATCGCGGTCCGCGTCTGATTACGCCCGAGCTGATGGATTCGATCCGTAACGCCCAACGCCGCATCACCGGTGAATCGAAGAGAGACGTGGACTTGGATTTGAATCTCAAGATCGGCTACGCCGACCTCGCCAGCGCTGATGCCATCGCGGAAGAACTTCAAGCCGCCTTCGCACCGCCCGAAACCTGGAGCCAACGCTCTTCGGCGATCCGGAATTTATCCAAACTGCAGCCCGCCCCCGTGCGCGAAGAGCTCACGAAGATGCTGCGCCTCTACCAGCAGGTCGGCGTCGCTTGGCTCTGGCATATTCATAATAACTCCTTGGGAGGACTGCTGGCCGATGAAATGGGCCTAGGTAAGACCGTCCAAGCTTTGGCGTTCATGGAAGCCCTCCGCGTCCATCGCCCCGCCGACGGACCATGCCTCGTCGTCTGCCCGGCCTCCTTGGTCGAGAACTGGCGTCGCGAAGCCCGTCGCTTCACCCCCAGCCTCAAAGTCCTCGCCCACCACGGCCAATCCCGCATCACCTCTCAGGATTATCTGAAGAAGTTCGACCTGGTCATCACTTCCTATGGTACGTTGGCCCGCGACATCGGCTCTTTCGCCCTAATTACCTGGGGCGCCGCCGTCTGCGACGAAGGCCAGAATATCAAGAATGCCCGCGCCCAAGCCGCGAAGGCCGTCAAGCAACTGATCGCCAAAGGGCGCTACATTCTCACGGGTACGCCGGTCGAAAATTCGCTGGAAGATCTTCGCTCTCTTTTCGGCTTCCTGATGCCGGGTTACTTGCCCAAACCCGAGGAACGCCTGCTCGCCGATGATCGTAAATGGCATGATGACCGCCTGCTGCAAATGGCGGCCCCCTACATCCTACGACGCTCCAAGGTCGCCGTGGCACCCGAACTGCCGCCCAAGATCGAACAAATCGTCTATTGCGACTTCGAAGAAAACCAGTCCGCCATCTACGAACAATTCCAAGAGTCGACCCGGAAAGAAATCTTTGAAATGGAAATGGGCGGTGCCAGCGAGGCCCGCATCCGCATGGCGGCCTTCAATCAGCTTCTTCGCTTACGCCAAATTTGCGCCGACCCACGCATCCTCGACCCCAAGCTCGAAGAAACCGATTCGGCTAAACTCCAAGCTTTCTTGGAACTGGTCGAAGAATCCAAAGATGCGAATCACCGCATGCTGGTCTTCTCCACTTTCGTCACCGCTCTCCAACTAATCAAGAAATCGCTTGAAGACCGCGGTATCCCCTACTGCTACCTCGACGGTTCCACCAAGGACCGCCAAGGCGTCTGCGATAAGTTCAATTCCACGCCTTCCATCCCCGTCATGCTCATGTCGCTGAAGGCCGGAGGCACCGGCCTTAACCTGACCGGGGCTGATACCGTCGTCCACTTCGACCCCTGGTGGAATCCGGCCGCCGAAGCCCAAGCCACCGACCGTGCCCACCGCATCGGCCAGACCCGCACCGTCACGAGCATCAAACTTATCGCCTCCGGAACCATCGAAGAACGGGTCATGGAACTCCAAAAGACCAAGTCTGAGATGTTGCGTAAGCTCCTGACCGAATCAGACTCGGTTTCGTCTGCGATCAGCCTCGACGACATTAAAGCCCTACTCCTCAAGGACTGACCCCATGCTCGCCTCACTTATTCGACGTAACAAGCCCCGGAGCGAGATGTCGTTCCTCGAGCATCTGGACGATCTGCGCATCTCATTGATCCGAGTCATGGCCGTGTTTGCCGTCGGCATGGTCGGCGCTCTGATCTTTTACGACAAAGTCCCGGCCTTCCTGAGTATGCCGCTCGAATGGGCCAAGCACCCGGAAACCTCTCCCCTCCACATGGTCCTGGGCGCCGCCGAACCCGGCCTCGCCGCCTTAGGTGAATTAAAAGAGTTCACGTTCATCGGCGTCTGGTCAGTCCTGATGTACGCTGCTTTCGGCGTGGGCATCGCCTTGGCATCTCCCGTCTTCCTTTACGAGGTCGTCCGCTTTGTCGGTCCCGCCCTCTCTGATCGTGAAAAACGCGGCCTCATCCCTTTCTGCGTCGCCGCGCTCATTCTCTTCTTAGCTGGCGCCACCCTGGCCTTTGTCTGGCTCACACCGATGTCGGTCCAGATTTGGCACCACTTTGCGACCGGACTAAAAATGGAAGTCATCTGGCAAGCCTCCGATTATTACGGATTCGTCATCATGATGTCGTTGCTTACGGGGCTGACATTCCAATTCCCCCTCGCGCTCATCATCTTGATGTGGCTCGAGCTGGTCCGCCCCAGCACCTTGCTACGCTCCTGGCGAGGTATGCTTTTCGGTATCTTGATTGTGGTGGCCGTCATCACGCCCATCGGCGAACCCATCTCCTTAGGCGTACTGACCGGTATTCTTTTCGGCTTCTATCTAATCGCCGTCTCCATCGGCTCGGTGATCGTCCGTCGCAAACGTATCGCCCGCGGAGATAAGCCCAACCCAGAGGACGACGATATCGACGATGATGATGATCAAGACGATGACGACGACCGCACCTCACGTTACGACCGCCCCTCCACCCCCATTTCGCCTGCCGCCTCAACAGTAACTGCGAAACCTAAATCCACGCCACCTCCCGCCGAAGGCGATTTGAGTTCACTCGACTAATTTATCCCCATGATCACCCGGTCCCTCCTCCTCTTCGTTGCGTTCGGCCTCATGACCCACGCCTCCGCCCAGACGGCCGCACCTGCCGCCAAGAAAGCCGCCGAACCTACCAGCGAAACCGCTGCCCCGAAAGCCGACGAGGATGCCACTATCATCACGCCCTTCCGACCAGCTCAATTACCCGTCGCCAAGGAAACGCATACCTTTCAGCTCGCGAAACTGAATAAGCTGCAAGCCACGGAAACTACCCGCGAACTGCAGCGACTCTACTCCGCTTACGCCAATCAGAATATCATCGATGGCTCGCCCGCCGGCTTCAGCAAGGCCTTGGGTTATATCACAACGATTACCTATGCGGTCCACCAAGATCTCGGCGATAACCGCTACTTCGTGAAAGCTTCCTGGCCGGCCGTCGGTTCAATCAAAGACGGTCTTCCGGCTGCCGCCGATGCATATTGCATCCTGTTGCTGGACCACCCAGTCGCCGTCGGTAGTTCCGGCAAAGCCAACGGCATGCACGTCGGAATGGTCGCGCTCCAATTCACTGCCAAATTCCCGCCGCTCGACGGCAAGCGTCTAACCATGCGTCGCGATGCCTTCGTGGAATGCACCCCGCTCGAAGATTCGCCGGCCGCTTTGCAAAAATTTGCCACCGAGATCCTGCAAGGGTCCAACTACAGCGTCACGACGCTCGAGAAAATAACCTGCAAGACCTGTGGCGGACTCGGCTTCACCCGCGAAGCCCAAAAAGGTAAATTAGAGGATAAACGCACCCCTTGCGCCGAATGCGAAGGCGGCAAAACGGCCATCACAGTCGAGACCAAGTTTATACCTTAATCGGAGGACCACGGGTTAAATCCCATCATCCTCGCTTGCGACTTTTAGGTATTCATCACAATTTTCCTCGTGCCCTCCCCGCTTCATGAAGGTCTCGAGCAACACTTCAAGGCGTTAGAACTTTTTCTTAACGCCCAAGAGTCCGTCTTTGAGCCAGAATTGCGCCCGATGGTGCGCGAGGTGCTAGCCCACCCCGGCAAGCGTCTCCGCCCTTTGCTGGTTTTCGCCTCCGGCGCCGGCGGCCCTCCCAGCGATGCACTCGTCCGTGGCGCGGGTATCGTCGAACTTGTCCACCTGGCCACGCTGGTCCATGACGACGTCCTCGACGGCGCCGATCAACGCCATGGGGCCGACACGCCCAACCGTACTCACGGCGCCCATGCGGCCGTGCTTTTCGGCGATGCGCTTTTTGCGCACGCACTCGTCCTCGCCGCTGAACATCGCACGCCCGAACTCTGCGGCATCGTCGCCCGCGCTTCCCGCGAAGTCTGCTCCGGCGAGGTCTGCCAAACCTTTTCCCGCGGCCAAGACGACTTATCTCTGGACGATTATTATCGGCACATCCGCCTCAAGACCGCTGAACTCTTCGAAGCCGCTTGCTTTACGGGCGCGCTCCTCGCCGAACATCCGCCAGTCCATGTCGAAGCCTGCCGGACCTTCGGCCGTCACCTGGGCATCGCCTATCAGATTTACGACGATCTCATCGACCTGCTGCAAGACGACTCCAAGGCCGGCAAGACCCTCGGGACCGATGCGGCCAGCGGTAAACTGACTTTACCGATGCTGCTCGAACGCGATCGTCAAGGGCCTGCGTTCTTGAGCAAACTCCGCCAAGGCCATGATCCGCGCACGATCATCTCTCCGGAGACTTGGCGTGAATCATTCCGTTTGCTTGACGCGGAAATCGCCGCCGCCGAGACCGCCCTACTTGTCATCGAAGGTTCACCTTCGCCCTACTTTTTGCTGCGTTTGACGTCCTTCCTCCGTCTCGCCGCCGCCCGTCTCTCGCCGTAAGATGAAACTTTTCCTGACCACCCGATCCGAAAGAATCGCCGTCGCCTTTTGGCTCAGCCTCCTCGCGGTCGCCACTCTGCTCGTCTTGCTCTGGCGCTCGCTTTAAGCCTCAGGGAATATAACGGGTCGCCACAAAACCACGGGCGGTCAGACCTCGGCGCAAATCATCCGGGTTCAGTCGGTCGCCTACCTTGATGCCAGAACGCTTAAACCAGTGTGCGCTCATTTCGACCGCGAGACGGACTTGGCTCGAAGTCGAAGCGGTGGTCTCAGTATCGCCCGCCGTCATGGTTTTAATTTCTAAGATTTTCCCATCCGCCGCGACGAACGCGATGTCGAGATCCAAGGGGGTATCTTTCATCCAAAAACTCATCTGCTGGTCGGCTTCGTAAAAGAAGGCCATCCCCTCTCCCTCCTTAAGCTGCAATGTCCCCATCAGTCCGCGGGCTTTTTCCAGCTCGGTCGTCGCGAGGCGAAGATGGATGGCCATCATGCCCACACGGACGGGGAATAATACTTCTAGTCCGGCCTCGGAGCCGGCCGACGGCGGGGCAACCGGAGGGCGAGCATCGCAAGCCGCCAGAAACACGGCGCCAATCATGAGCAATAGTCGGGACATACGCTCATATTTCCTGCGATTGCCTCCGTGGCAAGAATCGGTTGCTTCCTTCTATGCATCGGGACCCCAAAGCTCACTGGCGCGAACCTGCGACAGCCTTGATGTACGCACGCACAGCCACGCAAATCGGCCTTTGGGAATCTGAGCGCATCATGGTCCAACGATACTTCGCCCTGACGGACGACTTACTTGAAGTCGGGTGTGGAGGCGGTCGGGCCGGTCTGGGAATGCTTAAGCTGGGCTATACGGGATTGCAGCTGACCGATTTTTCCGAAGCCATGGTCTCGATTACGCGCGGAGTTCTTGCCGACATCAACCCCACCTGGGCCGCGCTCGTCGCCCAACAGGATGCCACCGCGTTGACATATTCGGACGCCAGCTTTGACGGCGTGATCTATGCGTTTAACGGTCTGATGTGCCTACCGGATCGCGACGCCCGACTAGCCGCCCTTCGTTCGATTCATCGCGTGCTGCGCCCTCAGGGAATCCTGATCTTTACCGCGCCCGACCGGGAAAAAGGCAAAAACGCGGCACACTGGAAAGATCAGACTCTATCGGCCGATGGCATACCTGGCAATCGTTGGCACGAAACCGAAACCTCACCCGTCTTCATGCACAGCAGCACGGAACAAGAAACTTATGCGGAGCTTGAGCGCTGCGGCTTCACGACGCTTACCTCGCCCTTAAGCACCGAAGTGGCCCTAGATAGCAAAGCTGCCCGAGATTTCGCCGGAGAAACCCGTTTTTACGTCGCCAGAAAGGTTTGAAGGAACCACCCCCGACCTCTCTTGTCCGACATTCTATATGCCACTTCTGCGTCTGCTATTCGTTAGTCTCTGCTTGCTGCCATTGAACGCTTGGGCTCTGAAGATTTTTGTCAGCCCAGAAGGTAATGATGCTTGGTCCGGCAACCTGGAAACCGTCAACTCCGGCCACACCGATGGCCCTCTGGCTTCACTCAATGGTGCAAGGTTAGCCCTACGCAGGCTTCCCCGTCCTTTCACCGAAGCCGTCGAGGTTATCTTCGCCTCCGGCACCTATCGCCTCGCCGAGGCGGTAGCTTTCACGGCGGAAGACTCAGGAGAGGCCGGCAAACCGGTGACCTATGCCGCCGCCCCTGGCGCCACGGTCGTCTTTTCCGGCGGCCAAAGCCTACCGCCCTTCGAACCTTCGGGAAATGGACGGTGGACCTTGAGCCTTCCGGCCAACACCGAACGCTTCGAACAACTCTGGGTCGGAGATCGTCGAGCCACCCGAGCGCGCACTTCTGCTCCGGGCTCACATTTTCTCCGCAACGTCGAAGAAGAAAGCCCACTCGCCGGTGCCAAAGGCTCCGCCACCGTATACGAACAAAAGCTTCGTCTCGACCCCAAGGAACTCGCGGCCTTCGGCGAAGTCAAAAAAACCGAAGCCCAAGATGCTGTCATTACTTTCTATCATAAGTGGGACAGTACCCGGCGTCGCGTCGAAGCAGTCGATCCCGCCCAAGGGACCTTGACGATTCGGGGGTCCGCCCTGAAGACCAATACACGCTTCGACCACCATACCGGAGTCGTCATCGAGAATCTGCTTTCACTCCTCGACGAGCCCGGCGAATGGTTCCTCAGCCGCCAAGGCTTGCTGACTTACCTGCCGCGGCCGGGTGAATCCATCGATACCGCCGTCGCTACTTTCCCTGTCGTCGATAAGCTGATCACTTTCACCGGCACGGGATCGCATAAAGTACACGACTTGGCCTTTAAGAATATCTGTTTCCGCCACGCCAAAGGTGTCTCCTCGCTCGCGGTCGCCGAACCTAACCAAGCCGCCGTGCGGACTGTCGACGGTGTCATCACCTTAGAACAGGCGACTCAGATTAGTTTCGTCGGCTGCGAACTTTCCCATTTTGCCAGCTACGGCTTCTCCCTTCGTCAAGGCAGCCGCGAGATCGCCATCGAAAAATGCCTCATCACCGACATGGGCGCCGGTGGCATCAAGGTCGGCACGCTCGCCGATGAGACGCTGCCTGAAAACCATGTCAGCCATAACCGAATCCATAATAATATCATTCGCGACGGCGGCCTGAGCTTTCCTTGCGCAGTGGGCATCTGGATTGGCTCTTCGTCCGACAACGTCGTGACGCACAACGAAATCTCCGACCTATTCTACTCCGCGATTTCGGTCGGTTGGCGCTGGGGCTACGCGCCCAGCAACGCCAAACGCAACACGGTCGAACGGAACCATCTTCACCACCTTGGCAAAGGCCTACTCAGCGACATGGGCGGCGTCTACACCCTCGGGCCGTCCGAGGGCACCTCGGTCAGCCATAATCTCATCCATGACGTGACTTGCCTCACTTACGGCGGCTGGGGGCTTTACACCGACGAAGGCAGCACGGGCATCACGATGGAAGGCAACGTGACCTACGAAACTACCGATGGCGGCTTCCACCAACACTACGGCAAGGATAACATCATCCGGAATAACGTGTTCGCTTTCTCGGAAGAGCGTCAGGTGAAGCGCTCGCGGGCCGAGGAACATCTCTCTTTTACTTTTGAAAAGAACATCGTCGTCTTCGATCGCGGGGAGATGTTAGGCGGAGTCTGGACGGGCACGCCGCAGAACTTCCTCCTCCGCAATAATCTTTATTGGGACTACTCGCTCCGCCCCGTCACCTTCCCACTTAAGGCCCAGACCATGGCCGCTTGGCAGCAAAGCGGACAAGACCTTGGCTCCGCCATCGCCGATCCGCTTTTTGAAAACCCATCCGCTCATGATTTTCGCCTGAAAGCGGAATCACCAGCGCTTGCCATGGGCATAACCTCAATTGATGTCTCAACCATGGGCGTCCTACACGATGACCCCGCATGGCTCAAGCTCGCCCAAACGTTCGAACGGCAAACCACCCCACGCCCCGCTCGACCCGAAGCACCATCGGTGAATATTCGCCAGAACTTTGAAGGTCGTATCATCGACAGTAAGCACCCCTTCCCGGCATCGCATCCGTCGCTTACAGCCCAGAGTTCCGCCCCCGGAAAACCCAGCAAGGGCTTAGGCGACGCCCTCACGCTCACCCGCGCCAAGAAGTCCGAAGGGCAGCAATCGCTGCTTTTCCAAGATGCCCCCGGCCTCCCGGCATCTTATTATCCGATGTTAGCTTTCGATCCCAACCATACCAGCGGCACGACAACGGTGAGTTTTGACCTCTACCTGGAACCAAAGGCAATCTTCGGCCATGAATGGCGGAGCAAAGGTAATCCTTATAGCAGCGGCCCGATCCTGCAGATTCGCGATGGCAAACTCACCGGCGCCAAAGGCTTGAACCTGAATTTTCCCTTCCAGACATGGGTGCACATCGAAATCATTGCCGAAGTCGGCCCCACCGCTCCTGGCCGCTGGACCATTCGAATCACACCCCAAGGCCAAGCCACCCAAGAAGTCAAAGACCTGCCTTTCCGGAGCAAGACACTTCCCGCCCTTAATTGGGTCGGGTTCATCAGCAATGCCAACGAGAAGACCGAATTCTACCTCGATGATCTTGCGATCACCTCGAGCTCTATCGGGCGCTGATCACTTCGTAGGCTTAGGATTTTCCTTAAAGAACCGGACGATGAGTTCGGTCGCGCCTTTCGGATATTCATGGCCACCGCCATGGATGCCGGTCACCAGCGGTGCACCTTTGGTCGACGCATAGATCGTCGCTTCGATCACGCCGGCCTTGGCCCACGGCTTAGCTTCTTCCGCACAACTGTTATACTTCCGCACGGCCACGAAGGTCATCTGCTGCCAAGCGAACTTGACGATGGGGTCCTTCTCGCCGGCGATATGAATCACGGGCATCGGCGACAACCCCTTGACCTCGCCACGCAAACCGCCGGCCACCGAACCAATGGCGGCTAAAATCTCAGGCCGGGCCTGCCAGAGCAGATAACTGAAGGCCGCGCCATTGGAATGACCCATGGAAAAGATGCGCCGTTCATCGACGGGATACTGCTTTTTCAGGTCGGCGAGAATCGCATCGAAAAGATGAATGTCGCGATCGCCCTCACTGCCGACAGTCGTCTGCCACCCTGGCAGGCGCCCTTCCTTATCAACCAGCGGCGAGATCGTCGGTAGGCCTTGCGGAAAGACGAGGAGTGAAGTCGTGTCGGCGGAGTCATAGCCCCACTTGCCCGCCGCCGCCGTGGCGCGGCCGCCATGTCCATGCCAACAGAAAACCACGGCCACCTGCCCCGCAACGCCCGCCGGTACCCGTAACAAAGCCGTCCGCTTCACACCGTCGACCGCCCAGGACTTTTCGACCAACCCTTCGGGTGCTTTCGCCGTCAAGACGTCCCGGAACTTCGCCTGGGCCGACAAGGAAACCGCGCCGAAGAGGGCAAGGCCGAGAAGGAAACAACGGTGCATAAATAAAAAGGGCTCCCCGATGTAACACCGGAAAGTCCTAAAAGGTTACCGTCGACCCCGATTATTCGCGACGACCGGCGAAGAGGCGGATGACGTAGAAGAGCAGCGTGACGAAGGACGAGAACAGGACGAAGGCCGCGGCAACGTGCTGGTCGGTTTCCATGGTGTTCTTGATTTCGTTGGTCTGGTAGAGGATCACGGTGGCCATGAGGACGATCATCGCGATGGAGAACCAAGTCCCGAGCGACCAACCAGCAAAGAGCGAGACGACGACGATACCGAGAGCGCAGATGCTGCCGATGACGATGGCGACTTTCAAGAAGGAGAAGTCCAGGTTAGTCATGAATACCACGGCCGTCAGCGCGACCACGAGGGCACCGGTGACCATACAAGCGGGTACAAGAATTTCACCCGGGCTACCCTTGGTGACGATGGCGGTGTAATAAATGAGCGGGACGAAGATCAAAGCCTGGAGGAGGACGTAGATGCCCAGACCGGCGTATTGCGCGGCGCGGGAGGCGCGGTTGAAGGCCAGAGACTGGGCGGCGGTGGTACCGAGCCAGAAGAGGACCATCACCCCAAGCATACCCCAGGAGCCGATACCGGCGATGGCGCGCATGAACGTCTCGGCGACGCCGGAAACGAAAAAACCGTAAAGGGCGAGGGCGAAGGCGGCGAACGAAGCGGCCACGAGGCCGTAGGTGCGACGAAAGAAAGCCGCGCGGTCAGAGGCCGGGCCGTCAGCAACGATGAAGGGATTGGATTCCATACTCTCCATCTTAACCCTTTTCCACCCCAGTCAAGTCCGCCCCGCCCTTCACCGGTTACGAAACCGCACCGAGATTATCCTGAACCGGCGGCCGAGGTGGCTTGCCGGATGTTCTTGGGCGGTAAGCTAGGGTCGTTTGGCCAAAGCTTTGA
>CAILOT010000166.1:0-2039 GCA_903835965.1 uncultured Opitutia bacterium | reverse complement strand
GCCGTGAGAGCCGGCAAACTGGCAGCTCCTTCTTTATCCTTATCTTCTTCGGCTTCCGCTTCCTGACCCCAGACCGCGCGCCAACCAGCGACTACGAGAACCTTGCCCGTTGTACGGAAAGCGTGCGAACCGACCATCGTGGTCCGCACCGTTTCTTCAAATTCGGCCATCGGGAAGAAAACACCGACGAAACGACGAACGACCAAGTCATAGATCTTCTGTTCGACCTCGGTCAGGCCATGAGGAACGGTGCCGGTGGGAACGATGGCAAAGTGATCGCTGACTTTCTTATTATCAAAAACACGTCGTCCAGCGGAGTCGACCCACCCCTGGCGCAGGGCTTCCTTGGCGAAGACGCCAGAAGGGTGAACACCTTCGAGCGACTGTAAGGCACTTTTGGCGTTTGGAACATAATCCTCCGGCAAGTACTGCGAATCCGTACGAGGGTAGGTGAGGGCTTTATGTTTTTCGTAAAGAGCCTGAGCCACGCCCAGCGTGGTCTTAGCGGAGAAACCAAACCGGCGATTACCTTCGCGCTGAAGTGTCGTCAGGTCGAAAAGACGCGGGGCGCTTTCTTTCTTGGGCTTACGTTCATCGGTGGCGATTCCCTGACCTAGCTTCAGGGATTCCTCAGCAACCTGTTTAGCCTGAGCTTCATCATAAAAGCGTTCGGCTTCTTTGCGATCCGAGACACCTGGAACCTGAGCGGCACCACGATAGTTTCCGGCGCTTACACCAAAGTCGGCTTCGATCTTCCAAAAGGTCTTGGGTACGAATCCGCGGATTTCTAGTTCGCGTTTCACGATGAGCATCAAGGTGGGGGTCTGAACGCGCCCCACCGAAAAGACGTCCCTTTTGGCACCGCCGATACGGATGGTGGCAAAACGACTTCCATTCATGCCTACTAACCAATCGGCTTGGGAGCGCCCAATGGCAGAGCCTAACAAGCCAGCCTTGGCTGACTCGGGCAGCAAGTTCTCAAACCCCTCGGCAATCGCCGTATTGGTCATGCTCGTCAGCCAAAGGCGCTTCAAAGGCAGGTGGCACTTCGCAAGCTGGTAGACGTAGTGTAAGATCAGTTCGCCTTCGCGGCCGGCGTCGCAGGCATTGACCACTTCACCGACATCATCCCGGGAGAGCAATTTCTTCAGAAGCTTAAAACGGTCGCCGTTATTCCGTTCGCTGACGACCGCTTTCAGGATATCAGGACTGGCCGAACCGTCGAAACCTTCGGGCAAGATTGGCAGGTCTTTCAACGTCCAACGCTTAAGCTTCTCATCCAGGTCTTGCGGATCCTTCAAGCGCACCACGTGACCGATGGAGGAACTAATCACCCACTTTTCGTTTTCAAAGATTTCGCCTGACTTCGGAACTTTCAGTACCTTAGCAAGATCGCCTGCGACGGAAGGCTTCTCAGCGATGACCAGGATCTTCGTACCGGCACCAGCGGTGGAGACGTTCTTAGACTGTGGGGATTTCTTGCGCATGCGTGGGATTATAACCGATTGTCAAATACGGTTACATTCCTTGCTCGGCAAGAGAGTCATCAAGTGCGGCGATTAAAGTTGAAATGGTCGCGTCCGTTTCGTCGCCCATGTTGGAGATGCGGAAAGTCTTACCCTTCAACTTTCCGTAGCCTCCGTCGATGACGAGTTTGTGTTTCGCCTTCAGCGTCTTGTTCAGACGTTCCAGGTCGGCATTGCGATCGTTCTTGAAGCAATTAAGACCACGGGTGCCGAACTGGACCTCAGGGAAGAGCGAGAAACCCTTGGCCGAACCCCAAGCCCGCATGCGTTCGTTCAAGCGCAGGTGACGGGCATAGCGATTTTCCAGCCCTTCGGCTTCGACTTCGATGAGGCGCTGTTGCAAACCGTAAAAGAGGGAGATGCAAGGCGTCGAAGGAGTCATACCCTTCACATGGTTGTCGTGGAATTCGATCAGATCGAAGTAGTAGCCGCGATCCGGCGATTGCTTGGCACGTTCGCGTGCACGCTCACTCACGGCAAAGATCGCCAGACCGGGAGGCAGGGCCAAGGCCT
>CAILOT010000165.1:0-3993 GCA_903835965.1 uncultured Opitutia bacterium | reverse complement strand
TGCCGGCTCTCACGGCACCTGATGGCAATCCCGCTAAGGCCAAGGTGCACGAGGTGAACGTCAAGGAGGACGCCACCAAGCCCCCTGCCCGTTACAATGAAGCCTCTTTGCTTGGTGCGATGGAAAATGCCGGTAAGCTCGTCGATGACGAAGCTCTAGCCGAAGCCATGAAGGAGCGAGGTCTGGGTACTCCGGCGACCCGAGCTGCCACGATCGAGCAGCTTTTGACCCAGATTTATATCGAGCGCCAAGGAAAGGAACTCGTGCCTTTGTCCAAGGCTTTCCAGCTTCACCAGTTCTTGCACGCCAAGGGCATGGCCTTCCTGACCGAACCCCAACTCACGGGTGAATGGGAATACAAACTTAAGCAAATCGAACACGGTAAGCTGACCGCCAAGGAGTTCATCGCCGAAATCAAGGAACAGGTTAAGGTCATGGTGGCGGCCGGAGCCGAGGAATTACCTTCCGCCGCTCTTGAACCCGAGGTGCTTTCTCCGACCGACGGGATGCCCCTTCTGACTAACGGGGAGAAATATTTCTCCCAAGATGCTTCGGGCGCCAGCAATCGCCCCAAGCTCACGATCTACGTGGCAATGAATGGCCACACGATTACTCCCGCAGAAGTCGCTGAGCTCGTCGACAAACGTCGCATCGGACCCTTCAGTGACTTCAAGTCCATGAAATCGGGCAAGAATTTCACCGGCTTCATCGATTTGGTGGACGAAGATATCATCAAGGCGAACAAGGCTGCCGAAGCTAAGGCGGCTCAAACTCCTGCAGAAACTAAGCCCGAAGGCACCGAAGATGACGCGAAGCCGGCCAAAGCGCCCCGTAAGACCAAGCCCAAGGCTTTGAGCGGTAAATTGAAGGCCATCCTCTACTTCCCGCCGCGCGAGGGCGCAGACGGCAATCCTGACGCTTTTGAGACTACTTGGCTGGTGCTTGGTATCTGCCCGGTCAGTGGGTTGCAGGTTCAACAGACACCCACCGCTGGGTATCGGGTTTGCCCCCAGAAAGCCAAAGAGGCGGGTGCGAAGAAAACTTTCAGCCTGAATCAGGAGATGCTTAAATGTCCGATCTCACCTGAAGATGTCTCGCGTTTATTGAACGAGGGTAAGACTGGCCTTAAGAAATTCGTATCAAACCGGACACGCCGGACTTTCGAGGCGTTCTTAGTCGCCGATAAATCCAAAGGCTGGTGGTTCGAATTCCCTCCTCGTAAGCCTCGGGTTCCCAAGGGGGAGAAAAAGGCCGATAGTAGCAACGAGCCGTTCTGATTATTTCTCCCACGCTTGCCTGGGAATCCGCGAAAGAAGATTGATCTTTAGGTGCGTCTCCATGTCACGGATCAGCGCCAGGTCGTCGGGCGCGTGATCGGATTCTTTGCTCAGTCGGTCTAACCAGTAATTCTTGAACCAGACGTAGGCTTCCATCGGGTGGCCAGCATCCCATTCGTTGCGCGCGCAAAAACGAGCCGCATACCAAGGTGGAGAAACCGTTTCGGCGGCTTGGCGGTAATAGTCAGCGGCTAACTGCTTGTCGCTGAGCTTCATTTCGGCGAGCTGTCCGGCAAAAACGAGGAGTGCGGCCCGCCCTTTGGATAGACGGACGCCTTCGTCCAATACTTCCAAGCCCTTCCGGGCATAAGACTTGAACAAGTGGTCTTGGATTTCTTTCGGAACCTTTGCATAGCCGCCCCGACGGCGAATTTCCCAGTGTGCCATGTCATACCCAAGGGCATACCCTGTATTCTCCCAGAAATAACGCGAATGCGGATCCAGGGCGCAGGCGGTACGCATGAGGGTTTCGCAGGCTGGCCGATCCTTCCGTTCCCATAGCACATAACTACGAATCCAGGTCATATCGGCGATCACGGTGCGGAAACCACCAAGGATTCCTAATAAGACCCCTTGTCCGATAGTAGGTTCGATTTGTTTAGGGCCGATTTCCGGAATACAGGAGCGAACACTAAGCCAGGATCTTTCGCTCAAAGCGCCGGCGGCCAAGAGCAGAGCCAAGCAGGCGATCCATAATGCTCGGGGGCGCATGACTAGATTTCGCGGCGACGGAAAACGAGGGCACCCAGCAAGAGATAAGCCGATGCGTAAAGTAGGCCGGAAAGGATCACCCAGCCAATCGAAGACATCGCCACGGTTCCGGAGTCCAGCACCAGAGCGTCCCCGATGTTGAATTGTTGGAGGTTAGGAAGAATCCGGGAGGTCAGCCAGAGGATGGATTTATAAACAACTGATTCGGTGGGTTTCAATAAGACGTCCTGAGCGATCCATTGGAGTTGACCGGCGACAACGGTTAGGGCTCCCAAAATCACTGCAAAAAGGAACGTGCGGGCCGCAGCGGCAATGGCTAAGACAATCGCGGCCACGACACTGAGTCGCAGCCATTGCAGAAGCGCAAAGATACTTAGACCGCTGATGCTGAAATCAGGTGCCACCCGTCCGGATTGTTCGGCTAAGAGGCTCAATTCTTGAGCCCGACCCCAAAGGACTAACCCGAGCAAGGCTGAGAGGATGATGACGAATAAGCCTAAGATCATCCAGACGCCGAAGAATTTTCCGATTAGGAATTCCGCCCTGCTCAAGGGCTTGGCCAAGAGGGTCAGTGCGGTCCGATTGTCCATTTCCGCGAAAAAAAGCTGTGCGGTCATGACAACGGCCAGGATCGAACCAAAAAGGAACATGCCACCGAAGCCGAAATCCGCGATAAATTTGAGCTCACCGTGCCCGAAATCAAGGAAGCGGAAAGCCACCGACGAAAGCACCATGGCAGCGCCAAGGACGATCAAGAAAGCGAAGAACCTTTGCCGAACGGCTTCGAGGAAGGTCATGCGGGCGATCCATCCGCAACGAAGTAAGAGGGGCTTCATGAGGTTATGCGTCACGGCTTCCGGTCACAAGTTCACGAAAGAGTTCTTCTAGCGAACGACGTGGATGAGTGACGGATGTCACTCTTGCCCCATGGGCCGCCAAGGTGCTTTCGGCGGCTACACGTGCATCCGGGGTGAGCCCTTCGATGGTCATGAGGTGTCGGTCACGTTGAGCCAAGACCTCATCTACCCTGCCCTCCAGGACTAGGCGCCCGTGGTCCATAATCGCGACCCGGTCGCACACTTGTTCGACTTGTCCGAGCAGGTGGGAGCAAAGGACGACGGTCTTTCCTTGGTCGCGCATGGCTCGGATCATGCGTCCGATCGCGGCGGCTCCGACCGGATCGACACCGGCGGTCGGCTCATCCAGGATGACTAGTTCGGGGTCGTGGACGATGGCTTGGGCTAAGCCGATTCGTTGTAACATGCCTTTAGAATAAGTACCAATCGGGCGGCTGGATGCTTCCGTCATCGCGGCAAGCTCGAGAGCTGAATCTACGGCGTCATCCATCTTGACCGCAGGAACTCCGCTCAGTTGGGCGCAGTAGCGAACGAGTTCGCGTCCCGAAAGGAATTTGTGAAAATAAGGTGCCTCAGGGAGGAAGCCGGTGCGACGCCGAGCTTCCGCGGTGGCGGAAGGAAATCCGAGAATATTGATTTCACCGGTCGTGCCAGAGACTAGTCCGAGGATGATCTTTAACGTCGTACTTTTCCCACAACCGTTCGGTCCGAGCAGGCCATAAACTTGTCCGCGGGGGATCTCTAAACTAAGATCATCCACCGCCCTTAATTTAAGCCCCCGTAAGCCTATTTTAAAATCCTTGGTCAGGCGGCGTACTGAGATGGCGGAATTCATCGTTTGATGCTAAAATCGCGACAGGTTCTGACGCCGGAAAACCCTCGGATTTCTTCCGACTTTATATGACCATCAAGTGCGATGGCAATCTGCTCGGTGAACCTTTCGACCTCTTTGCCGGTTCCTTCCGCGTGAAGGTAGACTCTTCCGTCCGTAAGGTTTTGGACATACCCGGTGACGTCAAACCCCCTGGCCACAGTCAAGACCTGAGCCCTGAAGCCTACGCCTTGGACGTGGCCGGTATACCAGACAT
>CAILOT010000164.1:0-14132 GCA_903835965.1 uncultured Opitutia bacterium | reverse complement strand
TGGATCGATGGCGCACTTTCCTTTGTCCGAAGGGCACGCTGTCGGTTGCTTTTGTCGGTGATAAGGAAATCTCGAGATTGCATGACGAGTTTCTCGGCGACCCGTCGGTCACCGATGTCATCACCTTTGTCGGGGAGGAACATCCCGTTGAGCCCTTCGCCGGTGAAATCTGCGTCAATATCGACCAAGCCCGCCGGGCCGCCAAAGAGCACCGGACTACCTTGGCGTTCGAGCTCCGTCTTTATGTGGCGCATGGCTGGCTGCATTTGGCCGGTTTGCGCGATGGCAATAAGAAGGAATCGGCCGCGATGCGGGCCGGGGAGGCCGGTGCTTTGCTCCGCTTGGACAAGGCCAAGTCGGTGCTACGGGTCAAAGATTAAGTTTGCTCGCCCTTCGTCCCTTCGCTCCTTTCCTTTTCCTCAGGATGTCA
Source organism: uncultured Opitutia bacterium (assembly GCA_903835965.1). GTDB lineage: Bacteria > Verrucomicrobiota > Verrucomicrobiia > Opitutales > UBA953 > UBA953. Next base: position 13,702 of record CAILOT010000164.1, on the reverse strand, counting down.
CGCACCGTTCTCATTCACTCGGGTGGAATTGATTCCACGGTTTTGTTGGCGCATCTGCTCCATCAAGGACGGGAAGTCCACGCTTTGTCGGTGGATTACGGCCAGCGTCATCGTCGCGAAATCGAGGCCGCTCGCGAAATCTGCATTCACTACAAAGTGCCCCATCGCGTTGCTGACTTGCGTGCGCTTGCGCCGCTCTTCGGCTCCAACGCATTGACCGACGACAAGGTCGCCGTACCTGAAGGGCATTACGAGGAACTGAGCATGAAGGCGACCGTGGTGCCGAACCGGAATATGCTGCTGATCGCCGTGGCCGCCGCATGGGCCATGTCTCTTAAGGCGAAGTCGGTCGCGTATGGCGCGCATGGGGGAGATCATGCGATCTACCCGGATTGTCGCCCCGCTTTTGCTGATGCTTTGGATCAGGCCATCCGCCTGGCCGATTGGCATGAGGTTTCCCTCGAGCGTCCTTTCGTCGGCATGGATAAGACGGCCATCGTGAAACGCGGCGCCGAACTCGGCGTGCCGTTCGCTTTGACTTGGTCCTGTTACGTCGGCGGCGCCAAACATTGCGGCCGCTGCGGAACCTGCGTCGAACGTAAAGAAGCGTTTCTCCGCTCTGGTGTCGTCGACCCTACGGTTTACGTCGCGTAGGCTTATTCAGAATATAAGCAGGCCTAAAACTTCCAAAGGCCTTTCGAAAGCGATTGAGCCGTTGATAGGGTAGGTCAATTTCACGGCGTGCTCCGTCGCTTCCGCCAATCTTTCGCCTGGCTCGCCCTTGTGGCGTGGCTGGCGGCGTCCGGGTTGTCGTGGGATCTGCTGCAGGTCGTAGCGTGGACGAAGATGTCGGTCGATAACGCCACGCAACTGACGGCGGCGGCGGCCGTCTCGAAGACCCTCGAAGACGCCCCTTGTCCGCTGTGTAAGGTTGCGCAGGAAGGGCGTAAGAATTCTGAGCAGGCTCCGCTCGCCAAGGAGGAGATTGCCAAGGTCAAGGCCAAGGCCGATGCGGCCGCCGGCGAAATCCGTCTCTTGACTGCGGTGTTCTTTTCCGGACGCGATTATGCGTATCCGTCGGATGAAGTCAGCGTGACACGCGCAGCTGAGGTGCCTGTGCCGCCGCCCCGATTGCAGGTCTGATCACCGTCGCGGGTTGCGGTTAGTTCGGCTCGCACGTGGCATCTCTCCCTCTTCCCAAGTCGCACCCACTCGGTGCGCGACGTCGCCTGCGCAGGCCGCCACACCTGCGTCGAAGATATTTAAAACCAACCATCATGAAAGTTTCCTTCCTCTCCGAGCGCACCTCGTGTGTCGCTCTGCTCTCCCTCCTCGCGCTCGGCGCCTATACCGAAGCGCAGGCTTGTCCTTGCGGCTGCGTGAAGATCTGCGTCGACAGCCTCGCCGACCGTCCGGCCGTCTCGCCGGCTAGTCCCTTCGTGCTCGACGTGCGTTTCGATGCCATCGATCAGAATGAACGTAATGATGCCGCCCATGCCCATTGGTATGGCTCCCACTTCCTCACGACCGCTACGGTCGAGACGCAGTTGGATGGTCAAACCTGGACCCTGTCGATTCCCCGGGTCGAACGTCACCTGCATACCGACAAGACGGCCGTCGGTGCGACCAACTACGCCCAGAACGTGATCGGCCTCGGTGACATCACCATCGGCACGCGTTTCGCCTGGAACGGCTTCACCGTGAACGCCGGCGTCAAGCTGCCCACGGGCAACGACGACATCGTCTTCGCCGACCCTGATGGCGGCCTGTCGCGTCGCTACCTGCAGCCGGGCACTGGTTCGACCGACGTGCTCGCCGGCATCCGCAAGGATTTTGGCGCGTCCGATTCGGCTTGGTCCGAGTTCGTGCAGCTGCAGGCGCAGGGTTCGGTTGTCTCGGACGTCAACTTCCGTCCTGGCACCACGATCTCGCTTGGCTTTGGCGTTCGTTACAAATTGACCACTAAGTTAGCGGCTTCGCTGCAGGGCTCATTGCTGCGTCAATTCCGTGACAAGAACACCATGCGTCTCGATCCGACCACCCAGCGTCAGGTCGCCGCTCCGTCCAAGTCGGTCTACGACGAAGACCTTGAATCTGGCGGATTGACGACGAGCGTCGCGGCGGGCCTGTCCTATAAGTTCGGTGCTTCCACGAGTGCCTATTTGTTTTACAGCCAGCCGATCGACACGCGCAGTTATGTCGAGAAGAGCGCGACTTCCTTGGTCAATCCGGTGCATGCCACCGCGATCTGGTCGCTGGGTTTGACGCATTCGTTCTAAGCCAAGTCGCTTCATCGCCTTGCGAGGCCTGTCGTACGAGGATGCGACAGGCCTCTTTTTGGCCGATTTACGTGGGGCAGGGTCCTCATCTTACTTGCGACCCGGCCTTTCGCCCCTCTATCTGCTGGCTGTCCCATGTTCACCTGCAGCAAGACCTTCCGTGACATCCCATTCGCTCATCGCCAGTTCCGGCATGAGGGTCATTGCGCCTTTCTGCATGGTCACAACTGGGGCATCGAAATCGAGTTCGGTTGCAAGCAGTTGGACGAGCGTGGCTTCGTCGTGGATTTCGGCGGCCTTGGTTTCCTGAAGGCCTGGATTCTCCATAATCTGGACCACGCCTGCCTTTTCGCGAAGGACGATCCTTTGCGCGAGTCGCTGTTGCGGGATTATCCGAAGCTCTTCAAGCCGCTGATCATCGATTCGACTTCGACCGAAGGCATCGCCAAGTTCTTGTTCGAAACTTTTGATCCCATGGTGCGCAAGGAGACCGGCGACCGCGCTTGGATCCGTCAGATTGTCTTACACGAGGATACCAAGAATAAGGCGAGCTATCAGCCTTCCGCTTAAGCATGGCTGACGCTTACCCGGTCAACGAAACGTTCCTCAGCTGGCAAGGGGAGGGCGTGCATTTGGGTCGCAAGGCGTTTTTCATCCGCTTGCAGGGTTGCCCGGTCAAATGCACTTGGTGCGACTCGGCTTCGACCTGGCATCCGCAATTCGTTCCAAAGCAGGTTCGTCGGGCCACGGCCGATGAGCTGGCGACCGAAGCTTTGGCCGCCCGTCCCGAATTCGTCGTCCTCACCGGTGGCGAGCCTTGCATCCATGACCTCGCTCCTTTGTTGGCTTCGATGGCGGCGGCCGGACTCAAGGTTCACCTCGAAACCTGCGGTGCCTATCCCATCGCCGAAGGGTTTAACTGGGTGACCCTCAGTCCCAAGTGGGCCAAGCCCCCCATCCCGTCCGCTTTGGCTCGCGCTGATGAAGTTAAGCTCATTGTCGAAGAGCCTCATTCCATCGCCCGTTGGACCGAGGCCGTTGGGGGTGCTTGGTCAGCCCCGAGCGTCTGGTTGCACCCCGAATGGTCGCAGCGAGCCAATCCTTTGGTCCTAAAGGCCATCACTGAGCAGGTTAAGGAAGCCGGGGCTCCCTACCGAGCAGGCTGGCAGGTTCATAAGCCTTATGCCGCCGATATTTTAGACCCCCGGTCCCGTCCGTCGGCCCCCCTTGGGGGCGACCCGAGCAAGGGATTCTAAGGACTTTCAGCCATCAACGCCCTGGGGGGTAGCCCGGGTGCTTCGGTGGTAATTTCCACCTATCTTCGTTTCGCGTGTTTTTTTGCTTCACACGGGAGCGGAACCGTCATTCAAAACGACCTCATGAATCGCAACGCTGTGCTCGCTCTTGAAGATGGGACAATTCTTCGGGGCAAGGCGTTTGGAGCTTCGGCCACCCTCTGCGGGGAAGCGGTCTTCAATACCAGCATGACGGGGTATCAGGAAATCCTGACCGATCCTTCTTATTTCGGACAGATCGTGACGATGACGGCGCCGCAGATCGGCAACTATGGCGTCAACGAAGAAGACCTTGAATCGGCTCGCCCCCATGTCGCCGGTTTCGTGGTGCGCGAACTTTCTCCGATCGTTTCCAATTGGCGCGCGACTACCGATCTGGGCACTTGGTTGACCAAGTATGGCATTCCGGGCATCGAAGGCGTCGATACGCGCGCGCTCACGAAAAAACTTCGCGTTGCCGGGGTCATGAAGGCCTGTCTTTCCACGGAAGGGATTTCGGACGAAGAAGCCTTGAAGCGCGCCCGTGCCTGGTCCGGTACGGTCGGAGCCGATTTCGTCAAAGAGGTGACCTGTAAAGCCCCTTATCATTACGACCCCAAGCTTGCGGATTGCGAAGCCTTCACGGTCGTGGGCACGCATCTGAATAAGCCCAAAAATCGTCCGGTCCGCTACAAAATCGCCGCTTATGATTTCGGCGCCAAGACCTCCATCTTCCGTCGCTTGGTGGCCTCGGGTTTTGACGTTCATGTCTTCCCAGCCCGCACGCCCGCCTCGGAAATCCGCGCCTTCAATCCAGACGGTGTTTTCCTTTCGAACGGTCCCGGTGATCCTGCGGCCCTGAAATACGCGCACGAGGCGGTGGCCGACCTGATTAAGACTTACCCAGTTTTTGGCATTTGCCTTGGCCACCAGATTATTACCCACGCCATCGGGGCCTCGACTTACAAGTTGAAGTTCGGTCATCGCGGCGGAAATCAGCCCGTGAAGAACAGCGAAGAAGATCGAGTTTCGATTACGGCGCAGAATCACGGTTTCGCCTCCAAGGCCGACGAGCTCGAGCGCTGTGGCGCCATCGTGACCGAGCTTAATCTCAACGACGGTACGGTCTCCGGTTTACGTTTGAAAGATAAGCCGGTCTTTTCGGTCCAATATCACCCGGAGGCCGGACCTGGACCGAACGACGCGGATGTGCTCTTCGATCGCTTTTACGACCTGGTCGCCAAGAGCAAGGGCGCCAAGTAAGGAATCGGTAAACCGATGACTGACCGGATCTTCGCTGCCGGTTTATTTTTCTTAGGACTCGGTTGGGTGGCTTGTCGCTCGCTGCCGGCCACGAAAGAAGAGGCGCTCGTCAATCTGATCGAAGCCGCCGTCGCCGGCCAGGCACCGGAAGATGCTTACGCCGTCATCACGCCGGGAGCCGATCAGCAAGCCGTCAATTTTGTCTACCTCGAGACTTGGTTGGACGTGAATGCCGAAGCGGTGCAACAGGTTCGTGCTTTTGAGCCAGCCGCGGAAGGCGCGTTTCGATTTACGCAATCGCGCGATGGTCGCGTGATTTATCTGATCGCGCTTGGTTGGCCCGGTGCGCAGGTGCGCTCCAAGGTGCTACATCCGGTCACCGGTTCGAAGGTTACGCTTCTCGGATGGGATGAAAAACTATCTTGGGAACAGCTGGGCGGTACCTGGGTGCTTACGACGCCACGCGAGATGGCCGACGAGGAAAATCACCCGTGTGAGCAGGCTTTCGTCTTTCGTATCGAAGCCCCGCTCCGTTAGCGCTCAGAGCTCGACCTGCATGCCTAGCTCGACCACGCGGCCGGGAGGCAAATTGAAGTAGGCCGTCGCGGAGAGGGCGTTACGGTTCAAGACCTCAAACAACTTTTCTTGTACGGCATTGAGCGTGAAGCCGGTCGTCGCGCGTACGATGGTCTCACGGCTGAGGAAGTAAGTGGTCTCCATTGGGTTTGGCGTGATGCCCAATTCTTTGTAGGCCGCTTCCAGTACGGGATAGACGTCCTGCTTTTCGCGGAAACCGAATTTTCCGGTCACGCTGAGGACAGAAGGAAACTCCTCGTGGCTCTCAACCTTGCAGAACTTCGGTCCGCGCGTGTTGAAACTGATGCGATCGGCCGGCGGTACGATGGCGCGTTCGTCGTCGACCTTGAGGGATACCACAATGATGTGGTCGTGCAGGGATTTGTTGTGCTTGAGATTGTGGGCGAGGGCCATCGGTACCGACTTGGTCGAGCCGGTCATGTAGACGGCGGTGCCTTTGACGCGGCTCAGCTTGCCGGCGACGAAACGGTCCTCGACGCTGTCCAGAAAGTTTTCGAAGTCGCCCGAAGTTTCGCCTTCGCTCATCTTCTCCTTCATCACCTGACGTCCCTTATTCCAGACGGCCATGATGTAATAGACCAGGAATCCGGCGGTGAGCGGCAGCCAGCCGCTTTCCAGGATTTTGGGAAGATTTGAGGCAACGAAGACGACCTCGAGCAAGATGACCGGAGCGACAAAGACATAGGCCGTGACGGTCGGAATCTTGAAGCGCTGGCGTAGGTATTGGCCGAAAAGGATGGTGGTCACCAACATCGTCAGACTGACCGCGATACCATAGGCGCTGGCGAGGTGTTGCGACGACTTGTACTGCAATACCAGGGTGATGGAGCCAATCATGAGCAACCAGTTGATAATCGGGATATAGATTTGGCCAGACTCCTCATCCGAAGTCTGCTCGATGCGCATCCGAGGCAGGAAGTTGAGCTGGATAGCCTGCATCGTGGTGGAGAACGCACCTGCGATGAGTGCTTGCGAGGCGATGATCGCGGCCAGCGTGGCGATGATGACGAGCGGAATCTGGGCCCAGTTCGGGGCCAGGTTGAAGAACGGGTTGATCTCTTGGACAAATTGGGACTTGCCGTCGACGCCGTTAGTTACCGCAAAGGTCGCCACTGGCTGCGCGAGGGCCCATGCGCCTTGCCCGAGGTAGTTCAGGATGAGGGCAGGGAAGACGATAAAGCACCAGCCGGCTCGGATCGGCTTCTGGCCGAAGTGACCCATGTCCGCATAGAGGGCTTCGGCTCCCGTGACCGAAAGGAAGACCGCGCTGGTGATGATCATCGCCAGCCCGGGATGATCGATGAAGAAGCCGATGGACTCCAAGGGATTGAAGGCGTGGAGGATGGCGTAGGCCTGGGCTGGGTGCTGGACTAAGGCGCCGATGCCAGTGGTAGCGATGCAAGCGAACCAGACCAAGGTGATGGGGCCGAAATAACTCCCAACCTTGCCGGAGCCTCGCCGCTGCAGGGCGAAGATGCCCACGAGGATGATTACGGCGATGGAAGGGATAAGGATGGTCAGGGCGTGATCGGAGATTGGTCCCTTAAGGCTTTCGTTGGCCTCTTTGATGCCTTCGAGCGCCGAGAGCACTGAAATCGCCGGGGTGATGACGCCGTCGCCGAAGAGTAGGGCAGTGCCGAAGACGCCCAGGAGGACGAGCACGCTGCGGTGCTTGCGCTTGGCTTGGACATGGGTCCTGGCTTCTTCGATCTTGTCATCAGCCTTCTCCTTCTTGGTGGCCAGGGAGACCAGGGTCATGATGCCCCCTTCGCCGTCCTCGTTAGCCTCCATGATGAAGAGGACGTATTTCACCATCACCACGCAAATGAGGGACCAGATGATCATCGACACCGCCGGGACGACGATCTGACCGATCGTGCCACCATTATTCAGGCCATTGCGCAAGCATTCCCGAAAAGCGTAGAGAGGGCTGGTTCCGATATCACCAAAGACCACCCCAAGTGCCGCGATGGCCGCCGCCATGGTCAGCGGCTTGACGGGCGTTGAGTTAGAGCCTTGGACTGGCTCCGGTGTGGTTTGGCTCATGGATTGAGTTATTCACAGTGACACCCCTTCGGGGGTAATCAAAACCAATCGGGATTGCCTTTTTGTGTCTCATTCGCATTTCAAGGCTTTCGGCCCCAACACTTTCCAAACAATACACACAATGAATACCATCCAAACTGTTGTCTTCCAACAACTAGCACAAGCAGCTGCTGCTCCTACCGCCGACGGTCCCAGCGGCATGAATATTTTGCTCATGTACGGGCTCTTGCTCGTAGGCATGTATTTCCTGCTCTTTGCCCCTCAGCGCAAACGCCAAAAAGAGCTCGAAAAACTGCAATCTTCGCTCGCCGTGGGAGATCAAGTCCTCGCTGCTGGTGGTATCTACGCTCGGGTGGTCTCGATTAAAGATGATCGCGTCACGCTCGAACTCGAATCCGGTCGCATGGTCGTGCACAAGTCCGCCGTGATGGGTAAGGCCGAAGACGAATCCCTTAAGGTCGTTCAATCCTAAATCATCTCTAACCCCTAAGCCTTATTTCTATTATGTCATCCAGGACTTGGTTCTGGAAGCTTGCGGTCTCACTCATCGCCCTGGCTGTGGCCTGGGTCGAGTTTTACCCCTTCGCTCCCACCCCCCTTGACAGTTTTGTCCCGAAGCAAGTCATCGCCAACCAGGCCGACTTCGCAAAAATTCATACCGAAGCCAAGGAGCGCGTACAGGCCTACAAGGATGCCGCCATCCCAGCTGAAAAGAAATCCGTTTCTTATTACCAAGCTTTACGCGACATCAGCGAAGGGCACGGACGTAAGGAAGGCGTCGATCTTCGTCCGTTCTTCTTCACGGAAGCTGAATTCGTCCGCGAGCCCGATCAGGCGAAGCGTAATATCTTGGTGCTCAAGCAGCTTTTGCAGCGCTCCCAGGGCCGTCTGAAGCTCGGTCTCGATTTGCAGGGTGGGGTATCTTTTACGCTGAAGGTCGATCCCACGGGCGCTGAATCCGGCGCAAAGGGTGCTTCGGATAAGGCTAACGTTTCCCACGCATCTATGGTTAGTCAAGCGCTGCAAGTGATGGAGCAACGCATCAACTCGTTCGGCGTAGCCGAACCCGTTTTGCGCCCCGTCGGCGATCTTTCCCTGGAAGTCCAGCTTCCCGGAGAAGATGCCGCCAATAATCCGGACGTCATCGATGCTTTGAAGAAACCGGCGAAACTCGAATTCCGTCAGGTTCACCGCACCGAGCATCCGTCCGAAACCGAACGCGAACATTCGCTGAAGGCGATGCCGGAAGATAGCTTCGCGGGCACCGTTTCGGCCATTTCGACCTACGAAGTTCTGCTGTTGCGCGACGTTGATAGCCGCTCAGGCCAGGTGACAATCCGCCGTTATTATGTCCGCAAACGCGCGGATGCGACGGGTGCGATCATTAAGGCCGCCTCGGGGCGTTCTGACGACGGCATCTCTTTCTACGTGGACATGAAGTTTACCGACGAAGGTTCAAAGAAGTTCGGCGACTTGACCGCCAAAATTGCCGAAGGCAATCAGCGTTCGATCGGTCAGCTGGCCATCGTCCTCGACGGTAAATTGCAGTCGGCGCCTACGGTTCGCGAAGCCATTCGTAGCACGGGCGCGACCATCACGGGTTCTTTCACGCGTGAAGAAGCGGTGAATCTTTCCAACGTGCTCAATAATCCGTTGGAATTCCCCCTCATCACGCAGGACGTGACTTCGGTCGGTCCCTCCTTGGCGAAGGACGCCCAAGCTAAATCGGTCGTGGCCTCCGCGGTCGCGGTCGGCTTGGTGGTCTTCTTCATGGTGGGCTTCTACCTCTGGGGTGGCTTCATCGCCATCACCGGCATGGTGCTCAACTTGCTCCTGATGCTGGGTGCCATGGCCTACTTCAATGCCACGATTACGTTGCCTGGGGTCGCCGCTTTGGTGCTGACGCTCGGCATGGCGGTGGATGCTAATATTCTTATTCTTGAGCGCGTCCGTGAAGAAACGGCCCTCGGTAAGGATCGTGCCCTGGCGCTGCGTGAAGGTTACAACCGCGCGACCTGGACAATCATCGACGCCAATTTGACGCACTTGCTGGTGGCTTTGATCCTGACGTTCATGGGGACGGGCCCGGTGCGCGGCTTCGGCATCACGCTGACCTTCGGTATCTTCACCACGCTCTTTACCACGCTGGTCACCTGCCGCGGTCTGCAGGAACTGGCCTTGTCGCGCGGCGTCATGTCGCGAATCTTCGGCTTACCGGTCTTCCGGCCTAATTTAGCGATTCCGTTCCTGAACTTCGCGCGCGTCGCGTTCGTCGTCTCGTGGGTGATCGTGGCCTTGGGCATCAGCGAACTGGCTTTCAAGGGTAAGGAAGCTTTCGGTAAGGATTTCCGTGGCGGTGAATCGACTCTCCTCGCCGTCAATTCCGCTCAGAAGGTGGATACCGGCAAGGTGCTTCAGCTAGCCAACTCGGTAGGTCTTTCCGATACCACGGTGACGATTCAAATCCCCGTGGGCGGCGGCGAACCCACACTCCGTGTCGAAACCGAACTGACCAAGGATAAGTCCAAGGGCGATTTCGCCAATCTGGCCAAGATCGTCACGGCGATCAAGGCACAGATGCCTGAAATCCTGAAAGACAAAGATCTGCCCGTCGAAAAACTCATGCTCTCGCGGGAGGCCGTCGGTGGCTCCGTCAGCAATGAGCTGCGCTATAATGCCATCTGGTCGGTGGTGCTCGCTCTCGTTGGCATCGGCATTTACGTCTCGCTTCGCTTCGAGACGGGCTTCGGGGTCGCGGCGATGATCGCCACGCTCCACGACGTGCTGATGACGATCGCTCTCTTTGTCTTCTTTGGCGGCCAATTCAACGCCTCACTCATCGCGGCCATCTTGCTCATCATCGGTTACTCGGTGAATGACACGATCGTCGTCTTTGACCGAATCCGCGAAGAGCTGGGTAATAATCCCGAACGCTCGTTGCGCGATGTGATCCACTTCGCGATCAACCGCACGCTTTCACGTACGATCCTGACTTCCTCTACCGTCTTCCTGTGCGCGGTTTCGCTCTGGGCCTTTGGCGCCGGCGACGTCCGCCTTTACGGCGAAGTCTTCATCTACGGCGTGCTTACCGGAACCTTCTCCTCGATCTTCATTGCCAGCCCCATCTTCTATTGGTGGCACAAGGGCGATCGTAAGGGCGTAGATGCCGCGGAACTTCCGCGCACCTATTCCTGGGAGGCAGGCTCGGACGCCTAAGTCCAGCCCACGTCCATGGCTGCCTGGTCACACCGGGCTGCGGATGCTGGCTTAACTCGCCGTATCGCAGTCTTGCTTGGGATAAGCGAACCTGTCGCGTCCGTTTTGGCGCGCTCATTTTCCGATGAAGCTGACGCCGAGCGTCACCTCCGTCCGCAACTTGCCCACGTCACCGATCCGTTCGCGGTCGGTGGCTTGCGCGAAGCGGCCGAACGTCTCGTGCTTGCCGCAGAACGCAAGGAACGCATCGCAATCCTTGGCGACTACGATGTCGACGGGGTTTCGAGTACGGCGATGCTCGTCCACTTTTTGCGTCGTCTCGGTGCCGACCCTGCTTACTTCGTACCCCGTCGATTGGAGGAGGGCTACGGGCTTTCCATGGCGGCGCTCGACCGTGTCTTAGCCGAAGCGAACCCGAATCTTTTCGTGGCGCTGGATTGCGGGACGAATTCCAAGCCCGAGGTAGATCGCCTCCTTGCGGCTGGGGTCGAGGTGATCGTGGTGGACCACCACGTCGCCAAGGATCAGCGGGCCACTTGTACTTTGGTTAACCCTCGTGTGAATGATGCGGAGGATGCTCCTTGGCAGTCGCTTTGCACGGCGGGTCTGGTCTTCAAACTTATCCATGGGGTCTTGAAGGTCCTTCGTCTGGCCGGGGATGAGCGGGGTACGCAGATTCTGGTGAAGGACTATCTCGATCTGGCCGCGCTCGGCACGATCGCCGACCTGGTGCCGTTGCGATCGGAAAACCGTATCTTAGCTGCGCATGGTTTGCGGGCACTCGGTGAAGCCCGGCGTCCCGGCGTGCGTGCTCTGATCGCCGTCAGCGGCATGGAGCCCGGCGGAATCCTGACTTCCGTCGATGTTTCCTACCGTATCGGCCCGCGCATCAATGCCAGCGGCCGTCTGGCGGATGCTTCTTTGCCGTTGAAATTACTGCTTTCTGATTCCGCTGCCGATTGTCTGCGCGATGCCGCTCAGCTCGATGCAATCAATCGCGAACGCCAAGAAATCGATCGTAAGGTGACCGAGGAAGCCACCGCCCAAGCTACGGCGATGGGTGATCTGGCTGGCTACGTCGTACACGGTGACTGGCATCCCGGGGTGGTCGGAATCGCAGCCGGTAAAATCTGTCGAGCTCTTGACCGTCCGGTGATTGTTCTCGGCAAGGAAGGCGAGACGGCACGCGGTTCAGGTCGTAGCGTCCCAGGGACGAACCTTGTCGAGGCTCTGGCGGTCTGTGCTGACCTTTTGAAGACTTACGGCGGCCATCCTATGGCTGTCGGGGTATCCTTGAACGTGAGCGACGTGGAGGCCTTCCGAGCCCGCTTTGCGGCCGCCGTCGAAGCCCAGCGTCAGGCCGGGGTGGTTCTGGCCGATGGTCGCGACATCGATATCGCCCATTGGATGAAATCCTCGGAGGTCACCGATAATCTGCTGGATGACCTCGATTTACTTCAACCTTACGGCGAGGGTAACTCCGAGCCGGTCTTCGGGCTGAAGGGTCTGGTCTTTGATCGTGCGCCCACGCCTTTTGGGGAAGGCAATTTCCGTCACCAAGTCTCCCTCGGTGGCGGTCGCCGGCTGAACTTCGTCGCCTGGCGGATGGCGGATCGGATGCCTGAGGCGGGTCGCCCGGTTGATTTGGCCGTCAAGCTGCAATGGAATCGCTGGCAGGGCCGGCGCTTGCCGCAGGCGGAAATCCTGGATTGGCGCTACGCTTACTGACCACCGGTTACTTCTTGGTTTTTTTCTTGGGTTCAGCCTCGTTCGCGGCTGGGTCGGGCGTGGCTTGCTGGTCTTCGATACCTTTGAGCATGATCTGCCCGGTGCCTTTTTCTCCCGGAAAAATGAAGTAAAGCGTCCTTAGGCTGTCCATGTGGAAATAATGTAGGTTATACCCGAGACGATCTACGCCGTCTTCGAGTGAGTGGATTTCGCTATCGAAGTATTTCCCTTGGGCGACCCGAGGGCGGATCAAGGCCGAGGCGTTGGCTTGGATGAGCGTGCGTTGCTGAGGGTTGTGTATTTCGACCGGAAACGCGCAGAGGTTGAATATTTTCATGCTACCCGGCGGGAATGATTTCGCGTCGTTGGCGATGGCTTTGATGCCGCTTTGGCCTGGTTCGGGGCGGATGAGCAATAGCAGATGATGCGGCCCCGGAGTCGTCGGCAGGTCAATCCAGGCCAAGGGCGCGGGCGGCGGTGCGTCTTTTTTTGATTTAACCTCTTCTTCGGTTTCCTCCTCTTTGTAGGGGAGGATTTCAAAACGGGCTTTACCGTGATAAGTGAATTCAGGCGTGAAGCAGGCGCTCATGATATCGAGCGGTTTTATTTTCTTATCGTCCAGGTAGCCGTGTTGGAGGATGACGCCGCTCATCGAAAGCAATTGCAGGTGGGCTTCGACTTCCACGGGCTTAGGTTCCTCCGCCCGGGAGGCGATGAGCGACAGGCAGCTAGCGAGTAGAAAGTTAAATTTCATCGGGTTTAAGGGGGCGGTAAGAGATGATTTTGAAGCGACGGCCGAGTGATTTATTGGTCACTGAAAAGGTCGGGTTGCTTAGGGGCGTTTCCGGTGCGTCCGCCGGGTCGATGAATTCCGGAAGGCGTTGGACGACGGCTTCGATCCAGTTCTTGCCGATGGCGCCTTCGATCGAAGAGGCTTCGCCATAGACCCGGAGCAGGAATGTGTCGGAACGGGTCGCCATCGCGCAACCCAGGCTCTGCAACAGATCACTTTGTAAAAGATTTCCCGGGGTACCCATCGTCGCGTGGGTACGATTGGTGGTCGGGAAATTTTCTTCGTAGCTCTCGATGTTGGTGGGGTTGACGAACGGCGGGTTAGCCGAGGGCGGGGAGGGTAGGCTGCTTGCGGGTGCGGTGAGGAGGCTGGCCGTTTGCAGATTTGATTTCGAAATCATCCCTAAGGTGTAACTCTTGGTCAGGCGGTCCGTGAGGCCAGCGCTGGGGGTCAAAGGCGTGGTCGCCGGTGGGTTATCGACTCGGTAGATGGCGGCTTGCAGGGCG
>CAILOT010000163.1:0-12508 GCA_903835965.1 uncultured Opitutia bacterium | reverse complement strand
GGATGAAATCGGCGAGATCGATGCCACGACTCAGGTGAAACTGCTCCGTTTTCTGGAGACAAGGGCGGTGGAGCGATTGGGCTCGCATCGGCCGATCGCTTTGGACCTTCGGCTAGTGTGCGCGACGAACCGCGATCTCAACCAAATGGTTAGAGAAGGTAAATTCCGCGAAGATTTGTATTATCGCCTCTCGGTGGTTCCGCTCCGCCTGCCATCGCTGCGCGAACGCCAAGACGACATCCCCTTGCTGCTGGCGCACTATCTCGCCCGTTTTGCCAAAGAGAACAATAGCGTGCCGGCCAAACTTTCATCTGAAGCCGAGGCGATCCTCGTTCATTATGCCTGGCCAGGGAATATTCGCGAGCTGCGGAACGCCTGTGAAAACCTCGCCGTCTTGCGCGCAGGTAAGGTCGTGGCCGCCGCCGACCTAGATGCGCGTTTCTCCCAGGTCGAAGCCCCGCCCCGTTTTAATTCTCCAGGTGGAACAGCCCCGGTCCGTTTTAATTCTCCAGGTGGAACAGCCCCGGTCCTTGATCGTGAGCAGAACGAGAAACAGCTTTTAAGACAGGCCTTGGCGACCGCCGGTCGCAATCGCACGCGTGCGGCCGAACTAATGGGGATTTCTCGGCGGACTTTGCACCGTAAATTACTCCAATGGCCAGAACTAGATCCCGGTCCCGAAACGCAGTCCGAATGATATCAGTTTTACCCGCAGTTTTATTTTTCGCTACCGCCGGGTCGGTCTTTGCGGCCGATTTCGTCGGCTCCGACGTCGTGTCTCGGGCGTTGACCGAAGGTATTAATGAATCATCCCACAAGGAGGCGGCAGCTGACTTTGCGGGCAGTTTGCCAGGAGCTAAAGCTTTGGCCGAAGGGAAAGCTTTAGCGGCGATTTTATTTCAACGCCCAAGTGAGCCCGCGCCTAGGGCGTCGGGCAATTTAAAGTTGCTGGAATTTCCGATCGCAAACGCCGCGGTGATCGTCGCTGTACACCGGTCTAATACAATCGATCACATCGACCTCGCTTCTTTGAGCGGCGTCTTCGCCAACGATCCGCGCCAACGGATGATTAATTGGAATGATGTCCCCGGGGTAACCCGTTCGGAATTGATCACCCCAGGTGTCTGTTCGCCGGAGAATTCTTTCGTGCGAGAGCTTTTCCAGGGCATGGTTCTGAACGGTGCAAGTTTCCGTCCGGACGTCCGCCAGAATATTTCCGTTGAATTAGCGGCGGATCTGGTCGCTTCGCGATCAAGCGCTTTGCAGCTGATGCCGCAATTACCCTTAGGTTCGGTAGGGCGCGTCTTGCAGGTAGCTGACGGACGTCCGGGAAGTTCGACGACGGCGTACTCGCCCGACGAGATGAATATTTATAACGGCGACTACCCTCTCCGTTTGCCCTTGGTTCTCTTTGTCCGGCAGGATAAGTTAGAGGTGCTAAAGCCGGCGATTAGATGGATCTTATCCGACGTGGCGGCAAGTCGGCTCGAAAAAGATGGGCTCCACCCTACTCCTAAGCCTATCCGCGACCGTTTTGCCCAAAGGCTTGACACCCGCTAGGGCGTTTGGTCTGCTTTCCTCCGAGTGCGCGTGTAGCTCAATGGTAGAGTACCACCTTGCCAAGGTGGCTGTTGCTGGTTCAAGTCCAGTCGCGCGCTCCACTTTAATGAGGGAGCAAAAACCCGCCGAACCCCGGCGGGTTTTTCATGGGGCAGTTTCTAGGCTTCCCCCCGGGAAGGTAACCGTGACCTTTAGACCTCTGGGGCGAGCTGGCTCAGCAGTGGCGGACCCGCCATGAAGTTCAGCCACCTGCCTTACGATGCTCAGCCCGAGTCCGCTGCCGCCGGCCTGCCGAGATTTATCGGTGCGGTAAAAGCGATCAAAGAGCCGTGGTAAGTCCGCTCCGGGGACCCCCCCTCCGTTATCTTCGACGCAAAGCTCGACCCCCTTGGGGAGGTTGGCGGTTGAAATACGGATGAGCGTCACCCCGGCTGCATGGGCAAGGGCGTTGTCTATTAAATTTTGGACCAAGCGATGTGCCTGGACAGGATCGGCCGGCGATGCTTCGTCCGCATTTAAGGAAAGTTCGAGACTTACCCCGGCGGCGCGGACACGGGCGTCATAGGCGTCGACCACTTCCCGGATGGCACGGTGGAGCGCACCGGCTTCGCGCTGGACGCTTTGGGTTGATTCAAGGCTCGCGAGCGCGAGCAGACCTTCGACGAGCCCTTGGAGTCGGCCCACGGAACTGACGATTTTTTGGACAAACCTCCCACGGTCCGCGACCGACATCGTGTCATGGTCATCGGCCAAGGTTTCGGCATACCCACGCAAGATCGTCACTGGAGTCCGCAGGTCATGGGAGACATTGGTGATAAAGTCGCGCTCCATGGCTTGAAGACGCTTCAGCGCGGTGACATCCGCCAAGACGAAGATGGCCGCATCTTCGCCAAAGCCTTCCGGATCGGTCCGAGCCCCAGCTGCTTGAATCCAGACGTCCGCCAAAGGCGCGCGATTAAGTAAGATTGTCGAACGCCCCCCGCCCTCTTGGCGGACGCGATGCACGAGTTCGATGAAGTCGGCGCTTTTTACCAATGGCACGATGGAGCCCCATTCGGATTTTTCTGGTAGATTAAAGAGGGTAATCGCCGCGGGGTTAGCCAGGCGTAGGCGATCTTGCGCGTCGACGACGAGAACCGCATCCGTGAGCGGGGCCAGCAAGGCTTCGATGCGGCGCGCTGCGGCCGCGCGAATCTCGCTTTCCGTGAGCGCGCGACTTTCGATCGAGAGAAATAATTCGTGTAACTTGAGCGCCGAAGCTAGACGCCCCGTCGGCCGGTCGGTGGCATCGCCACGGAGCAAGGCGCGTCGTGCCCAATGGATCGAGCGATTGATTTCCGCGACACACCACGCGGTGACGGCCGTTAGCACGATGAGCAGAATCCACGGAAGCCAAGTCATCATCGCCTATGAAGATGGCAAAGTCGGCGGAACGCGCGAGAGCAAAGCCGCCTAACCAGCGACGCGGTACCCTACCCCGCGGACGGTTTCGATGACATCTCCGGCAGGGCCTAATTTTTCGCGCAGGCGCCGGACGTGCGTATCGACTGTCCGGGTTTCAAGGTCAGGAGAATAATTCCAAACATCCGCCAGCAGCTCTTCGCGAGATTGTACGCGCCCTTTCCGTTCTAATAAGAGGCGTAGCAATTTGAATTCCGTCGCGGTGAGCTCCACGGTCTTGCCTTGGGCTGAGACTTCGTGCCGTTCGATATCCAGAAGCAGCGCGCCGGCCGCGAGACGCGTCGAGGGCTTGGCCGCCGCCGATTTAGCGCGGCGTAAAAGCGCCTGGGCGCGCAGCATTAATTCACGGACATCAAAAGGTTTGCTGACATAATCGTCGGCCCCCGACTCGAGACCTTTTACTTTATCCGCGGTTTCGGTTTTCGCCGTGAGGAAGATCACGGGGGTGTCTTGCAGGAGTGCGTCCGACCGCACCATGCGTAGCAGCTGGACGCCGGTGAGCTCGGGCATCATGACATCCAGGATGATTAGGTCTGGGCGAAAGTCTCGCGCTAGGCCGATGGCCCGCAGTGGATCGTTGAGCGTGCGTACGGCATACCCGGCTTGGCGGAATTTATAATCCAACAGCTCCGTGACGTCGGACTCGTCGTCGACAATGAGGATACGTTTGAGATGTTCGGCGTCCATGGGTGGTTGCACTTCTACTCAAACCTTAAATTGGACGAAGCGCCAGAGTTAGGTGACAATTGAAACGGTCACGTTAACTTACAACAATTTATTTATAAATAACTATTAGTCAATTAGTTATGAAAATAAGAAACACGACCGTAACCCTTCCTTATTACAATCTTTACAATATATGTTCCACGTGGAACAGACTCCCCTGCCCCCTTATTTTTTAGCCCTAAAAAGAACCATCAGCAGCGAGATATCCGATGGATTTACCCCGCTGATGCGGCTGGCTTGGCCTAAGGTTTGAGGCTGGATGGCATGAAGCTTCTGCCGGCCTTCGAGGCGAATGCCGTAGGCTTTCATGAAATCAAACCCAGCTGGGACTTTAAAGGCTTCAAGGTCATGAAGTTTGCGGACGGATCGCAGCTCGCGCTCTAAATAGCCCTTATACTTAACCCGATACATGGCTTCGGCTTGGACTTCTGGGGTTTCTGCCAGGAATGTTGGAGGCAAATCCTTAGGGGTTGTCTCCCATTGTTTCCGAATCACGTCGCCAGCAATACCGCCGGGAATCGTAACTTTCTCTAAATATTCGACCCAATGGTTAACCTGGGTCGCTTTGGCTTCGATCCGGGCTAAGCGATCGGCTGGAACCAAGCCAAATTCCGCGGCCTTAGCCTTGAGACGAATCTCAGCGCTACCATGGTTGAATAAAAGTCGGTATTCCGCGCGGCTGGTGAACATTCGATAAGGCTCTTGGGTGCCTTTGGAGACTAAATCATCAATGAGAACCCCAATATAGGCCTCATCCCGACCAATTACCATCGGCGTCAGGCCCTTAACTTTACACGCGGCATTGACTCCGGCTACCAATCCTTGGGCGGCGGCTTCTTCGTAGCCTGAGGTGCCGTTGATTTGCCCGGCAAAGAATAGGCTTTCGACTTTTTTGGATTCTAAGGTCGGGTAGAGTTGGGTGGGAGGTGAGAAGTCATATTCAACCGCATAGGCCGGCCGCAGCATGACAGCTTTTTCCAGTCCAGCGATGGAGCTCAGCATCTTTAACTGAACCTCAAAGGGCAGGGAGGTTGAAAGGCCGTTAATATACCATTCGTCGGTATTTCGGCCTTCAGGCTCCAGGTAGAGCTTATGGGAGTCCTTATCACTAAATTTAACAAACTTGTCCTCGATGGACGGGCAGTAGCGCGGACCAACCCCGGTTATTTCTCCACCGTAAAGAGGGGAGAGGTGGAGGTTCTCTTGAACGATTTTGCCCGTCGAGCCCGTCGCTTCAGTCATCCAGCATGATACCTGATCGGAGCCAGGCGTCCACCCGGGGAGCCGTTCCCCACGCTGTTCCACGTGGAACAAGTCATGCTGCTGACGGGTGTCATGAAAGGCAAAAAGGGTGGGGGAGACGTCCCCGGCTTGCTCCTCGCATTTTGAAAAATCAATCGATGACCCGAGGATGCGCGGAGGCGTTCCGGTCTTGAGGCGTTGTAGCTCAATGCCTGCTTCTAAGAAACTGCTGGACAACGACTTAGCACTAAAATCTCCCAACCGACCCCCTTCTGTTTTATTGGCTCCAATGTGCATCAGGCCGCGCAAGAAAGTGCCCGTCGTGACGACGACTGTTTTGGCATGGAAATCAAGGTCCAGATTGGTCCGAACGCCAACGACCGTCCCTGAGACGAAGATCAGTCCCGTGACCTGGGCTTGAAAGATGGTGAGCCCGGGTTGGAGTTCACAGAGGTGCTTCATCCGGAATTGGTAGGCCTTCTTATCACACTGGGCTCTGGGGGCTTGAACGGCTGGACCTTTTGAGGAGTTAAGGAGGCGGAATTGGATTCCGGTCACATCGGCCGTCAGGCCCATTTCGCCCCCGAGGGCATCGATCTCGCGGACAATATGGCCCTTGGCCTGGCCCCCGATGGCCGGGTTGCAGCTCATTTGGGCAATGGTATCGACGTTACCGGTCAGGAGCAGGACGTCCACGCCCATACGGGCGGCCGCGAGGGCGGCTTCCACGCCGGCATGGCCAGCCCCGCAGACGATGACATCATAGGGGCGCGCAGGCCCCAGGCGTATTTCTTTGTGCGGTCGCATAAGCTTCCCTCCGGGAGGAGAGAATCACTTACCTATGCAGAAGGAAGCAAAGAGCTTGTCCAGCATACGCTCATTATCAATTCGACCTACGACCTCCCCGAGGGCGTCTAGGGCCTCCCGGCCCCGGGCGGCAGCAAGCTCGGTTTGGATGGGGGCTTTAAGGTGGCCATGGGCAAGCAACAGGGCTTCGGCCGCCCGCAGGAGGGCATCGGCATGCCTGACGCTGACGACCAAATCTTCGGCCCCCGGGGCGACCTCGCGTTCAATTAAGATGGCGCCAAGGCGGGCCCGGAGCGGCTCGGCATTTTCGACCCGCAAAAGGCAGGTTCGCAGTTTGGTGAAGTCGGGCAAAAAATCCTTCTGTTCGATGGCTTCGGGCAGATCGGATTTATTGGCGATTACGAGCGTGCGTTTGATATCCAAGAGGGCCGTCAATTCCGGAGGCAGGGAAGGTGGTTTGACGGAGGCGTCGACGACAAGAAGAAGAAAATGAGCCGCGCGTGCTTGGTCAAGGGAGCGGAGCATCCCGGCGTTTTCGAGCGCAGTGCCGCCGACGCGCAAGCCAGCGGTGTCGACGGCCGTGACATGCAACGGCAAGCCAGCAATTGGCGCCTCCAAGTAATCGCGCGTGGTGCCCGGTTCGGCGCTGACGAGTGCGCGATCGGCGCCGGCCAAGAAGTTGAGTAAACTGGATTTACCCGCGTTGGGTGCTCCGACGACTGCGATCCTCAGCCCGTCGCGGAGTGCGCTGTCGTGCCGGGCGGTCCGAGCGTATCCATTAAGTTCTGACGCCATTCCGACCAATCTGGATGCGGGTCCCGTGGGGTCTTCGACGGGTAGGTCTTCTTCCGGAAAATCAATGTGCGCTTCCAGTTCAGCCAGGACCTGCAAGAGCCGGTCGGTCCAGTTGGCGATCTTCTGTCCGAGTTCGCCGGCCAGCATCCGCCGAGCGGAGATGAGCGCGCGCTCAGAACTGGCATGGATGAGATCGGCCACGGCTTCCGCTTGGGTGAGGTCCATGCGACCAGCCAGAAAAGCGCGCCGCGTGAACTCGCCAGGCTCGGCCATGCGGCCGCCGCGAGCCAGGCAATCTTCGGTCAGCCGACGGACAAGCAGGGGATTACCGTGGCAGGTAATTTCGAGCGAGTCATTGCCCGTGAAAGATTTTCCCGCTTGCCAAAGAACGGCGACGACTTGATCGATTGGCGCCCCCGCCAGGTCGCGCCAGATCGCGGGGGTGGCACGGCGTTCGGCGAGAGGCGTTTTGCGGTGCAGCGCCTCGGTCGCAATCTTGACCGCCAGAGGACCGTCGATTCGCAGAACGGCTAAGGCCGACCGCCCGGCAGGGGTGGCGGCAGCGACAATCGTTTCGGCGGAAGACATGGGCTATATAAAGAGAGACCATCCCAAGGGGCGACAGCGGGGGAGGCAAGCGGTGTCATAGGATTGCAAAAAGGCTGGAAGGGCAGGGCGGTCGTGCCAAAGTCCGCCCATCACTACCGTGGAAAACCACCCCTTCCTCTCGCCGGCATCGGCCCAACAAATCGCGGCGGCCCATGGCACCCCCTGTTACGTCTACGATCAAGCGACCCTTGAGACCCAGGCGAAGGCGATGTTGGCCTTCCCGAATGCCTTCGGCCTCACCGTTCGGTTCGCCATGAAGGCCTGCCCCAACGCGTCGATTCTTAAGATCTTTGCCCAGCTGGGGCTCCATTTCGATGCCAGCTCCGGCTTTGAGGTTAGGCGCGCTCTCCTAGCCGGCATCTCTGCCGAACGGATTTCGCTCTCATCCCAAGAACTGCCTGGGGATTTCGCCGAGTTACTCAAAAAAGGCGTACACGCTAATGCCTGCTCCTTGTCGCAATTAGAGCGGATCGGCCAAGCTCTCCCCGGCCATGAGGTCGGATTACGTTTTAACCCGGGTCGCGGCTCAGGTGGCACCGGCAAGACCAACGTGGGTGGCCCGGATTCCTCTTTCGGCATTTGGCATGAATGGGCGGAGCAAGCTCAGGTCATCGCGACGAAGTACCAATTAAAAATCGTCCGGATCCATACGCACATCGGTTCGGGCAGCGATCCGGTCATCTGGCAGGAAGTCTCGGCCGCCAGCCTCGCTCTCGTGCGCCGTTTTCCTTCGGCGATGACGCTGAATCTCGGCGGTGGTTATAAGGTGGCGCGGGTGGCGAGCGAGAAGGGGACCGACCCTCAGCTGATCGGTGCGCCGGTAAAGGCGGCCTTCGAAAAATTCGCGCAAGATGACGGCCGCAAACTTCGTCTGGAAATTGAACCCGGGACATTTCTGGTCGCCAATGCCGGGGCGGTTCTTTGCCACGTGCAAGATATCGTTTCCACCGGAACCCGTGATTTTCTAAAACTCGATTCGGGAATGACTGAAATTTTACGGCCTTCGCTCTATGGGGCGCAGCATCCGGCCTATTTGTATCAGGCGAAGCCCAACGAAAAAAAGCGGGATTATGTCATCGTCGGTCATTGCTGTGAGTCCGGCGACCTCATCAGTTGCGCGCCCGGCGAACCAGAGACGCTCGCCACCCGTAATTTACCTGAAGCCACCGCGGGTGATCTTTGCGTCTTAGGCGGAGCCGGGGCTTATTGCGCGGGCATGAGCACGAAGAATTATAATTCATTCCCCGAAGCTCCAGAAGTCTTATTAAAAACCGACGGCCGCAGTAGCCTGATTCGCCGTCGCCAGTCGCTTGAACAAATCATTCAAAACGAAACCCTCGCGGAGGGTCTTTGATTCGTGGCCTTGGTTTCTCCGCCCCTCGGCGCCTTGGTGCCCGATTCGCCGCATGCCACGGTCGTCTGTCTGCCGACATTGGCCGATGTGGAAAGTTATGAGCGGAAAGAAGCGCGCGTGTGGGAAAAAATCCGGGCCGGATATCCGCGGTTCGTACGCAACGAACTGGTGACACGTGCTGCGGTCGCCGCCGCCAAGGAGCTGGGACGTTCGGGCGTGCTTTTCCCTTTGGTTTCGCGTCGTGCTGCCGAACAGCTTGCCGCGCGGGCGGGCGCAGCGATTGCGTCACTCGATGTCGTGGGAGATTTCGTTTTATTAACGACGCCCGCCGGCGAAGCCGCGGAGCGACTCCATAAATTCGTACAACATACCGGCACCTTAATTTCTTCGCGCCAAGCGGAAGCACACTTGAAGGGAAGCGTTACCGGAGAAACAGCTCAATCTCTCGCCCGGATCCGCCACGTCCTCGGACCTTATCTGGCTGGCGTCGCTGCCGAAGATATCCAAATCACCACGTCCGGCATGAATGCGGTGGAGGCGGCCATTGTGGCAGTGAATGCGGTGCAGCGTCCGCGCGGGAAAAAAGCCTGGATTCAGCTCGGCTGGCTTTACGTAGACTCGACGCGCTTATTCGAGAAAGCGACGGACGCCCCTCACCATTTTGTTCCGGATGTGCGCGATCTGGCGGGGGTTGAAAAAATCTTAGCCACTGGAAAAGTAGCGGGCGTTTTCACCGAAGTCCCGAATAACCCTCAATTAGAGACTGCCGACATCATCGTGCTACGGGCGCTCTGTGACCAATATGGAGCCAAGCTTCTGCTTGATCCGAGTTCAGCTGGCTTGGCCACGGTCGATGTCTTGCCGCATGCGGATATTCTTTGTTCGAGCCTCACCAAGTATGCCGCCTCCGAAGGTGACGTGATGGCCGGAGTCCTGGCGGTTAATCCTTTGCGATCCGATGCCACGGAGTTGTTGCGAGAGGCCAAAGCGAACATCGATGGGCTCCATGGACTCGATCAAATTGCCTTAGCAGAGCAAATCGGCCGCATGGGCGAAGTCACGGCCCGGCTTTCTGCCACCGCCGAGGAAATTGCCCGCCGGCTTTCGGCCCACCCAGCGGTTGCGCGGGTGCGTACGGCCAAAGACGGAATCACGGCCGCAGCTTTCCGTAAAATCCAGCGCCCGGGCGCCGGCGCCGGCGCGTTGATCACACTTGAACTGCGCAAAGAAATGCGCGCGGTTTACGATCGCTTGCCCGCAGTCAAAGGACCAAGTTTCGGCCTACGCTTTACCATCGTAGCCCCTTTCCTTTGGTTGGCACATTTCGAAGAGGTTACCACGCCAGCGGGGCGGGAAGCAATCCGTGCGGCAGGCCTGGATCCTGATTTATTAAGATTGTCGATCGGCTTGGAGCCGCTGGAAGAAATCTGGGCGGCTCTCGCCCTCGCACTCGACCCATAAAAATAAAAAAACCCGCCGATGAAGGCGGGTTGTGATTCAACTAGGCTTAGGAACTTATTTTTCTTCTTCGGGTCTTTCTTCCTCTTCCTCGGCGCCATCCTCATCGGCCTTGATTGGAGTTTTATTCGCGGCCGAAGCCTTCTTGGCATTACGGGATTTCAACATCCGCTCCCGAAACGCGACCCGCTCTTTCTCCAGCAGCGGCACCGCCCCGGCGTCGACCTTGGCCAAACCTTCTTCAAAAGCCTTTTTATAGGCCTCTTCCGAAGTCGCCGAGCGCTTGCGAGCCGCTTTGTATTCGGCATAGGCCTTATGAGATAAGGCCCGATCGGCATGGGATTGCTGTTGGATGACGAGCACCTCGGGTAGCTCGTTGGCCGCCTTACGAGCAGCGGTGAGACGGGCACGGTCGGGGTCAGCGGTGGCATGCCCCTCCTCTTTGCCGGCTGCTGCCAGCGTCTGGGTGAGAAGGCCGCAGGCAAGAATGGCCACGGCGAAGGTTCGTTGGAGTGATATCATGGTAGTTAGTGGGAACGGGCTTGAAGGAAGGCTGTCATAGAAGGACAATTCAAGACTGCCTCGCTGAGGTTCACCCCATGAGTTATTTACCCCGTATGCTGCTGGGCGTCATCCTGTTATCGATGGTGCTGCCATACGCCCATGCGCAGAAAAAAAAAGGCGGTCTCATGGTCGACGCCACCGAATTGCCACAGGTCGCCACGCTGCCTGAAGCCTTTCCGCAAATATTAGGTACGCAGATCATCACCCCTGCTTACAAATTCACGAAAGAGGATGGCGTTCTAGAGGCGGCCAAAGAAATGAGCAAGATGGGGTCGCGCATCCTGAAGGTGTCTGTGGCGCCCGGGCCACAGTTCGCCGAACTGATCACCCTGCCATTTACGCATTACCTGATCTGGTATCGTTCCAATAATGATTGGGTCTCGGGACTCACACCGGAGATGAAGCGACGCGAATATAATGCGATGTACGCCTTCACCAAGGATCTGCTGACGCGCCGAGATGCCGCGGGAAAAACTTTCTTCATCGGACATTGGGAAGGGGATTGGTATCTCTTGCCCAGCATGAACCCCGCCGGAGATGCCCCGGTCGAAGCGACTAACGCGATGATCGAATGGTTGAACGTGCGTCAAGAGGCGGTCGACGCCGCGCGTCGAGAAGTTCCTTACGCCCGTTGCCGCGTCTATACTTATACCGAAGTCAACCGCGTGCGCGACGCGATGAAGGATGGCAAGAAGCGCTTGGTCAACGTCGTCCTCCCGAAGGTCAACGTCGACTTCGTTTCTTACTCCGCTTACGATGTCCAGCTGAAGACGGGGGAAGAAATCCGGGCGACGCTCGATTACATCAACCAGCAATTAGCACCGAAGGCGAATCTTCCTGCCAAGCGCGTGTTCATCGGAGAATGTGGGTTGTCTTGGACGGCTTGTGGCGGCGACGGCAAAGTTCACGAACAGAAGAACCGCGAGATCTTCACCAAGTTCCTGAGTTGGCGGCCCGCCATGGTGCTTTATTGGCAATTTTATAATAACGAGATGAAGGACGGCCAGCAGGTCGGTTTCTGGTTGGTGGATAACAAGAATAAGAAGACGCCGCTCTACGAAACTTTTCGGGCACTTTACGAGCAGCAGGAGAAGATGGCCAAGCAGATCAAGCTGAACGCCCGCCGCTTGCCGACGATGGAAGAAGTTTCGACCTTTAGTGAAAACTGGCTCACGCAGGTCGGCCATTGAGTTCTACTCCGGGCTTGAGATTAATTTCAAACCGTCGAACTTAGGGGGATGCGAAATAAACTGTGGATGGAAGGCCTCGCCACGTTCTTTCTCTGCAGTGCCTCCATCTTGACGCCGACGCCGATTTCCGTCGCGGCAATCCTGTGCGCCCTGATTTATATGGGCGGGGCGATTTCGGGGGCCCATTATAATCCGGCCGTGACGCTAAGTTTTCTTCTGCGGGGCCGGATGGGGCGGCGCTCAGCCTTGGCTTATGTCGGGGTGCAGCTCACAGCCGCGCTTATCGCCGCTCTGGTCGTCGGCCTGCTGACCGGGCATGATATTGAGAAAACCAAAGACGGCGTGGCAGCCCTCGGAGATTCGGTCTTTGCGGGCGCCCTCGCCACTTCGGTCGTCGAATTCTTGGGCACCTTCCTCCTGGCCTTCGTCATCCTCATGGTGGCAACTTCACGGATAACGGCGGGGAATAGCTATTTCGGCATCGCCATCGCCATGACGGTGCTAGGTTTTTCTGGATCATTCGGAGAATTCAATCCGGCCATCAATCCGGCCGTGGCCATTGCTACGGCGCTCCACGGATTAGCCAGCTCGCTCTTTTCAGACGGAGAAGGCTTCGCTGCTTTTGCCAAGGAAGCCATCTTGGCGGCGAAAGATGCCCCCCGGGTGGTGCTGGATATTTTCTGCGAACTCTTGGGCGGTGCGGCCGCTGCAGTGACGTTCCGGGTGCTTTTCCCGGAAGATC
>CAILOT010000162.1:0-9729 GCA_903835965.1 uncultured Opitutia bacterium | reverse complement strand
GTCGATGCCCTTGGCGACCGGGTCGAAACTTGCACGCGAGGCGCCAAGCGGGCTGTCGCCGCTGTAGCCCAGATTACGCACGGTGAATTTCTTACCAGGAAATTCTCGGCGCATCTTGGCTTCGATTTGACCGTAATTATTTTCGCGCTCGATCAGCACGTCGCCGATGAGCAAGACGCGGTCACCGTCGTTGAGTGTAAGTTTCGGAGCGGCCTCAAGAGGCGCAAGAATGGCGACACAAGAAAGAATCCATAAGGTCGCAAGGCTGGTAGGGCGGGGCATAGATTAGATTGGATGGAAAAATGTCTCAGTAGCGAGGCGACTTTTCGACCCCAGCGCACAATAATTGTTTCCTCATTCCCCAACCAAAAAGGCTCAATTAACTGAAGGGAGGGTTAATCGACGAAATCTGGCCACAGCGAACGGAACGCGAGCTGGGCTTCACGGTCGGGCAGGTTGGGACGTTCGGGGTCCAGTAGGAACTTCAGCGGGAAAGACGGTTTGACGTGCAGGAGGGTAATCGCGTCGCCCTCGATCTTGAAAACGGCGTACCAAGCTCCGCAACCGATATCAAATAATCCTCCGTTACGGCTGCGGATACGACGGGTGCGATGGGGGGTTGGGTCGCGAGTCAGGATCTCGAGTAGCCGGTTACGGAAATCGATCGACCATTTTTTCCTTAACCAGGTCAGGTGCTCTTCTGCTTGAGCCGTAAATTCGACCTTGAACGAAGGCGGAGCGGCCAGCGCGGCGTCTACTTCATCGATCCAGCCGGCTTTCGCTTCCGGGAATGCGTCGTATGCCGGGATGTAGGGTTTGATATCAAAAATAGGAGTGCCGTCCACCAGGTCGCAGGGGCCGAGGAGCAGTTTGCCTTTCTGCACGGCAAGCAGTTGCACGGGGGTGATGCCCAAGGGGTTGGGCCGATGCGGAGAACGGGTAGCGAAGACCCCACGTCGTTGGGCCGGACCCCGCGGCGGCAGGACTTGCGGGCGCCAATCCTTGTTGCGGTGAAACCACCAGATCAGCCAGATTCTTTCAAATCCTTCTAAGTCTTGCAGGGCCTTCTGATATTTATCCCCCGGCAGCATCTCTAAGATGTTCGTCTCCGGCTTTTTTTCGTCGGGTTGGTGCCGGGCGTTAAATTTCAGAGCTTTCTCCGTACGGATAAAGCCAATCGGTTTGATGGAAAGTTCGTCGGACAAGTTAAGCGAGGAGCGGCCGAAGTATGGAGGGCAGGCTGGGCAGAGGACAAGAGGCGAAGCGAAGAAGCACGGTCCAAGGTTTTCCTCCTTTCCAGCCAGCTATATCGGTCTTAGTATCTTAATTCGTCCATGGTTCCAGCCGTCACCAATCTATCTTGCTATAAATTCGCTCCGCTCGAGCAACTTGAGGCATGGCGTGAACGGCTCTTAGCGGCCTGCCAGGCTCAGGGATTAAAAGGGACCATTTTATTGGCGCCGGAAGGAATTAATTTTTTCATCGCTGGCACGGCCGCGCAATTGGACACCGTGGTTGCCTTGATTCGAAGCATTCCTGGTTTGGCTGAGATCAAGCCAAAGGAGAGCCCTAGCCATAACCAGCCCTTCAAGCGTATGTTAGTTAAGGTCAAAAAGGAAATCATCGCTTTTGGGGTCGATGGCGTCGATCCAGCCAGGAAGCCTGCACCTAAGATCTCAGCTCGTCAGTTGAAGGAATGGCTGGATGAGGGTCGACCTTTGCAGCTTTTGGATACGCGTAACGATTACGAGGTCAGGCTCGGCACCTTCCGCGGTGCGATTATTCCAGGCATTAACAATTTCCGCGACTTTCCTGAGGCCGTGCAAAAGCTCGACCCCAGCCTAAAGGATCAACCTGTCGTGATGTTTTGTACCGGCGGCATTCGTTGCGAGAAAGCCGGCCCTTACATGGAACTTCAGGGTTACAAAAACATCCTTCAGTTAGATGGCGGCATCCTGAAATATTTCGAAGAGGTCGGCGGTGCGCATTACGAGGGTGAATGCTTTGTCTTCGACGAACGCGTCGGCGTTGACTCATCCCTGCACGAGACGGATTCGGTCCTTTGTTATAATTGCCAGATGCCTTTGCTGCCTTCGGATCTGCGGCATGAGCATTATGTCTACGAAAAGACCTGCCACCACTGTTTCCACGGTAAGCCCAAGGGTCGGGGCAATACGGCTAAGGCGAAGAATTGAACGCTCCGTTCAGCTTAATTCAGCCATATCGTACCAGTCGCCGTTGGGCAATCGTGCGATAATTTCTTCTTCGTTACTTTCGGACAGGATGCCACCGCGTACAAGTACGCCGGCTAAGCCCATCTGATGGGCTCCTAAGAGGTCGTGCTCCGGGCTATCGCCGATGGCGATGACGGTTTCGAGGGGCGGGTTGCCGGCCACGCGCAAAGCGGTTTGGTAAATGTCGGGGTGGGGTTTACCAAAGAACCTTACCTTGGCTCCCAGCTTAGACAGTTCACGTCCGATAGCCCCAGCGGAGGGTCGAATACCCTGGGGGGTGAGCATTTCGAAGTCGGGATTGCAGACTAAGATTTCCACGCCCCGTCGAGCGGCGGCGCTTAGTTCCTGAACCTGGGCCCTCCAATCACGATCGGGCTCTTGGCTGGCGGCGAGGATGATACCATCGGCATTGTCAGCCGTCACAATTGTAAAACCAAACGTATCGAAGCCGTAGTCGTCACCGACTTTTCCTGAGATGTGCACGCATGCACCGCGCTTGAAACTGTCCCCGACCGTTCCGTGTCTGATCGCATCTTGGGTAGCATCGCCGGAGGTGACGACGGCGTCAAAGTGTTCGTCATTGAAGCCGAATTTTCCTAAACGAGCGCGATTATGTTGTCCGGACTTGGCAGAGTTGGAGAGCACGATGACCTTACCGCCTTTTTGACGGTAGAGGCGGAGTGCTTCAGCCGCTTTAGGATAAGGGGTCTGACCGTCATGCATCGTCCCGAACTGATCGAGAAGTATCACCCGATAGTGTGGAGGTAGCCCGGAAAGTCCGCTAATGGACTGTAAACTTTTCATGGTAAGATCATTTTTCCCGTGAGACCCAGCCAAGCCAGTCGGGCGGTTCCCGCGGCCGCTTCCTCGCTCCAGGATGGGAGCAAGGGAACCTTTAAAGCCTGGGCACGAAGTTGCATCCAGGTTTTATTCTTCGAGCCGCCGCCGGCATGTCGTACAGTGTTGAGGGTTGGTCCGCCCCATTCGGCGAGGCGGGCATAACCTAAGCGCTCAACCTCACTGAAGCCCTCCAGGATCGCTTGCAGATACTCGGCATCTTCGGTCGGTCGAGGGCTCAGGCGTGGCATCATCTGCGGATCGGCGATGGGAAATCTTTCGCCGATTGATGGGAGTGGGTAGTAATCCAAACCGACTAATTTTTCAGGACGCATTTTATCGTCCAAAGCTTCCATTTGTTGCGGACTAAAGAGAGGGAGCAAAGTTTTACCTCCGCAATTTGAGGCACCGCCGGCGAGCCACTGATCGCCTAAGCGGTGACTATAAATCCCAAACTGGGGAGCGAAGATTGGTTGAGCACTTAAAATTTTAAGAACGATGGTTGAACCAAGCGCCGTGGTGGCGTCTCCGATGTTGCTGGCGCCGCTGGCGAGGAAGGTCGCGCAACCGTCGGTCGTGCCGGCCGCAATGAGGATACCTTCAGGTATACCAAGGGCTATGGCCGCCTCCGCCGAGACGTGTCCGATGGGTGTGCCGACCGGGACAACTTCCGGGAGCAGGCCTGGTGAGAGCCCGAAGACTCGCAGCCAGTCGGGCCAGCAACGGTTGACTGGGTCGTATCCCGTCTTCAGCGCGTTGTTCTCATCGGTCTGCCAGTTCGTGGCGCCCAGGCAGCCGTTGATCCAATCAGCTTGGTGGATGATGCAGTGTAGTCGCGGCAGTTTGACCCAATCCAGCCCGCGTGCGGCCGGAGAGGTGGCTCCGTGAGCCGCACTTTCGCGAGGGGCGAGAGTCTTTATTTTTGCGGAGAGATCGCCGGTGTCTGCGTCATCATACATGCGTGCCGCGGCAAGCGGGCGGTTGTGGTTGTCGACCGGCAGGATCGTGCCCGAGGTGGCGTCAACCGCGATGGCTCGGGCGGCGGATAGGTCGAGGTTTTGGCCGAGTTCGTCTAAGGCCGTGCGACAACCATTCCACCAATCTTCGGGGGATTGTTCGCGTCGGGCTCCCGTGGCCTTGGTGGCCGGTAGCGGCGCCGAACCTATGCCGAGAATCTTGCCGGAGGCGGCGACGGCGACGGCACGGACTCCGGAGGTACCGAGGTCGAGTCCGATGACGAAGCCGTGCATACGTCATTATTGAGGGGCGGGGAACGACTGGGCAAGAAGCGATGCCAAACGCTCGTCACCTTGGGGTCAGTTCATCCCAACTCTTGAGGCCGCAGGTCTTCAGATAAGGTTCGGCGGCGGCTTTCCATTCCGGCGTGCCGGCGGACTTGAAAAGGAACCAGATCGGCCGCTTCTGATCAGGTTCGGAGATGGTTCCCGGCTTGTTACTCCAGAGTCCGAGTCGCAGTCCGCCTTCCTTGGCGTTGTCGACATGACGATGATAGTGGAAGGCGTCGACGGCATCGCCGAGGCGTAAGACCTTTTCCCACGCATAGGCGTAGGCCGTGGCCTGTTCGGTGAGTGCTTCGGGGCGCTTGCTGACGTCGAAGCCTTGTTCTGTGAAGCTGAGGCGACGTGGTTTTCCGGCGTAAAGCATTTCGGGCGTCGCCAGTTTCTTGGTTAGTACCTCGAGGTTCTTGAACGTTACCTTCGGCGTGGAGTCGTCGAAAGTCACCTTGTCGAGCCAGGTTCGTGGATCGCGGAGATTGGTGGGGTAGGGATGAAAGGCAAAGTTCCAATCGAAGTCGCCGCGTTCGCGGGCACGCTTCGCGAACAGCTCGAGCAGGGTGCGACCTGGGCAGGCCTGAAGTGGGTCGCGGTGGTTCTTGGCCGTCCAGTTGTGCTCCAATGAGAGATAAACCCGGGCGTTCGCCGAATGGTGGCGCAGGGATTCCCAGGCGAGGCGAACCTGATCTTCGTATTGCGTGGCGACTTCTTCAACCGTCGCCGGACCTATCTGATGCCATTCATGATGCGAGTTTACTTCGTTGCTTATCACCCAGCCCCAGACGCGTCCGTGTGTGGCATTAGCCGAAGACCATCGTCGGGCGATGAAGTCGGTAAGTGCCTTATAGCAGGCGCGTCCTTCGGGGGTCACCGTGTTGGCGCCCATCGTTGTGCCTTTGATTGGATCGGCTTGCGGGTGGACGGTTAGACTCCTGATACGTTCGTTGGGCGAGCGATAAGTGATGACGATGAGCGTGACCACGACGCCCTGGTCGCTCAGGGGCTGGATGTGACGGTCCATCGACTCAACGTATTTCTGGTTGAGTGCGAAGGTGAAGCCATCGGCCGAGGCGGTGAGCTGGCCTGCCTTAGCTTCCTTTTCGGGCGAGAGCAGTCCGTTGAGCGTGATGTTGATGGCGGCGTGATGAATGCCGAGTTCGAGGGCGTCGGGAATCATCTGGACCTGGAGGCCCTTGGGGCTGCTCGTCGTCGGGAAGGGCGTCGCATCGGGAGCAGCGAATGCCTTCAAGAATAAGCACAAGTAGGCGAGAAGCAGCGGTCGCATGAGGGGAAGACAGGTGGGCGTAAGGAAGGTTTCAATCTTAGTAGGCTGCCGATTTACCCATGAGGGTTACCGATTGACGGATACGGCCTCTCCCTCATTAATCTTTATTACCCTTATGCGACTCCCGACACTTTTTCTCTGTCTGGTCGGCGGTGTGCTGTCTGCCGCTCCCGCCAAGCAGCCTAACATCGTCTTCATCTTTTCCGACGACCATGCTTACCAGGCCATCAGTGCTTACGGCGATGCCCGGAAGCTGAATCAGACCCCGAATATCGACCGCCTCGCCAAGGAAGGCATGCGCTTCGACCGGGCCTTGGTGACGAACTCGATTTGCGGCCCCAGCCGTGCCGTGATCCTGACCGGCAAGTACTCCCACCTGAACGGGTTTTATAACAATACCAATTCGGTCTTTAAAGGCGAACAGCTGACCTTCCCCAAGCTTCTCCAGAAAGCCGGTTACCAGACCGCGATGGTCGGCAAGTGGCATCTGGGTACCGACCCGACTGGTTTTGATTTCTGGCAGGTCCTCCCAGGGCAAGGTGTGTACTATAATCCGCCCATGAAGACCGTTCAGGGGATGGTTAAGACGGAGGGATATGTGACAGACGTCATCACCGATACTTCCTTGGGTTGGCTGAAAAACCGGGACAAGAGCAAGCCCTTCATGCTGATGTGTCAGCAAAAGGCACCGCATCGTGAATGGGAGCCAAACCTCAAGGACCTGAATTTTGATAACGACCGCGTCTACGCCGAGCCGCCCACGCTGTTTGATAACTATGCCAATCGCGACAAGGTCGTGGGCGAAAATGACATGACTATCGAGAAGACCATGGTGCCAAAGGATCTCAAACTGGTGCGCCCGCCGCAATTAAGTGAAGCCCAGGCCAAGGTCTGGGACGCTTATTATGAGCCCCGGAATGAGGCCTATCGTAAGGCAGACCCCAAGGGGGCTGACCTCGTGCGCTGGCGCTATCAGCGCTACATGCATGACTACCTGGCGTGCGTGAAATCCGTCGATGACAGCGTCGGTCGCGTCCTCAAATACCTCGAAGACGAAGGCCTCACGGAAAACACCATCGTCATCTATTCATCCGACCAAGGTTTCTACCTTGGCGAACACGGTTGGTTCGATAAGCGGTGGATCTTCGAAGAATCCGTCCGCACGCCCTTGTTGGTTCGCTGGCCTGGAGTGGTTAAGCCTGGCTCGACGAGCAAAGCTTTAGTTTCGAACGTGGATTACGCCGCGACTTTCCTGACGATGGCCGGCGTGCCCGTGCCAGCGGAGATACAGGGACGAAGCCTTACCAACATCATGGCCGGTCAGGAACCAGCCGATTGGCGTAAGGAGTTCTATTATCACTATTACGAATACCCGTCGCCTCACCACGTCTCGCCGCATTACGGCATCATCACCGATCGGTATAAGCTGGTCCGTTACTATGCTCATGGCGAAGAGCGTTCGGATCTCTTTGATAGCGAGAAAGACCCACTGGAACTAAAGAGTTTCTTCGGTCAGAAGGATTACGCCGACGTCCAGGCCGACCTTGAGGTCCGGCTCAAGCAGCTTCGCGAAACCTTGAAGGTGCCAGCGGTCGACGACCCGATGGCCACCGGAGAAAGAAAGCGGAATGACGCCAACGGGCCGGGTGGTAAGGGCAAAGGAAAGGGCGGCCAGAAAAAAACTGTTCCTGAAGCCGCTAAGTAGTCCTCCGTTATTCTCCCGCCTTTGCCGCGGCCTTCTTGCCCTTAGCC
The DNA here is from genome assembly GCA_903835965.1 of uncultured Opitutia bacterium. Classification (GTDB taxonomy): domain Bacteria; phylum Verrucomicrobiota; class Verrucomicrobiia; order Opitutales; family UBA953; genus UBA953. The sequence goes on along the minus strand of CAILOT010000162.1, from coordinate 2,326 downwards.
TTGCCGGCATTATCTGCGGCAGGGTCGTAGGCTGGGTTGGTAGTCGGATATTGGGCGTCGACGGATTTCAGCCAAGCGTCGAGACGGGTGCGCAGGGCCTTGGCGCGATCAGGCTCAGTGACAGCCAAATCCTTGGTCTCACTGACATCGGTCGCAACGTTGTACATTTCATCATGACCGTCTTCGTAAAAGTGAACGAGGCGATAGTCCCCGCTGCGGATGGCACTGTAGGGGGTGGCGCCTCCGGGGTGATAATGCGGGTAGTGCCAGAAGATCGTGTCACGGTCGGGCTTCGCCCCAGATTTTAACAAGGAGGCCAAACTGTTGCCGTCGATTAGGGATTGGAGAGGTTTGATACCGGTCATCTCCAAGACCGTGGGGTAAATATCGATGGATATCGCCGGCGTCGGCTCGAGGGTGCCAGCTTTGGTGACGCCGGGCCAGAACATGATGAGCGGCACGCGAACGCCCCCTTCGTAGGCCGAGCCCTTACCCGCGCGCAAGGGACTGTTGTCGGTCGTGCCGATGAGTCCGCCGTTGTCGCTGGTGAAGATGATGATGGTCTGCTCATCGATTTTTAGGCGCTTTAAGGCGGCACGAATCGTGCCCATGGCGTCATCAACGCTTGAGACCAAGGCGGCATAGGTCGCGTTCTTCTGCTTTAGATCCGTGATATCTTTGGCTTTGAATTTAGCGACGACCTCAGGCTTGCCGGCGATCGGTTGGTGAACGGCGTAATGAGGCAGATAAAGGAAGAACGGCTTGTCTTTGTTGGCCTCAATGAATTTGACGGCTTCGTTGGCTTCGCGGTCGGTGAGGTATTCGCCGATTGGGCCGTCCGTGAGCGTCGGGATTTTGTAGGGGGAAAAATAGCTGGGAGGCTGGCCGCGAGCGTCGCCGCCGATGTTTACGTCAAAGCCATGTTTGTCGGGATAGTAGGCTTCATCTCCTTCTTTCAGTCCAGGGGTGAGATGCCACTTACCGATGCTCGCCGTCGCGTAGCCGGCAGATTTCAGTTGTTCGGCGAGGGTGATCTCTTCGAACGGGAGGAACTTCTGCCATTCCGGTATCTTCATCTTGGCCTTAGGCCTTTCGTGGCCGGGGATCCAGTCCGTGATGTGGAGCCGGGCCGGGTATTTGCCGGTCAAAAGCGCGGCACGGGTAGGGGAGCAAACGGTACAGGCGGAATAGCCTTGGGTGAAGCGCACCCCGTCCTTGGCCAATTGATCGATATTGGGGCTTTCGTAGAACTTGCTTCCGTAGCAGGACAGGTCGGTGAGGCCCATATCGTCAATCAGCACAATAATGACATTAGGAGACCGTTTAGGGGCTGAATCAACCGCCAGGAGGCTGGTCGTGAGGGCTAATGTCAAAGTTACCAAAAAACGGGACAATTTCATTGGGGGATAAGACCCTAATTTTAGGCCCATTGGCAAACGATTAAAAAGTTTTGATTTACCCCTTTTTTAATGTCAGTATTTGGATACAAATTATGAAAAAGCTTATTGGCGCCCTTTGGATTTTGGCCATCGCTCTCGTGGCGACCTTCTTCCTGTCCTCGGGACCTTCCGAGACTCAGGAATTTAAGTTGGCTTATAAAGGTACGGCAGTCGCTCCAGCGACCCCGGTTGTCGTTTCAGTCGGAGTTATTCCTTCGGTTGTTTCTCCTGTAGCAACAGCTTCTCCGTCCAAGTCAGCCGTCGACGTTACTCCTGCGGCATTACCGGTAGGAATTGCCACCGCTCCAGCCTCACCCGTCAGCTCAACTGTAGCCATGGCGCAGCCAGCTTCTAAACCCGCTCCATCTCAGTCACCATCTGATACAACTGCGCCCGCCTCATCGACGACTGCGAAAAAACGTTTAATTGTTGCATCGGAAGCTTCTGATGAACGTCTAAAGGCTGCTTCAGCTAAGACTGGTTGGTCCTTTGAACATGCAAAGGGTATCGCTCTGAATGATAGTTCGTTGCATTTGACCGCAGACGACCGGTTTGTCTTTATTTGCAAGATGTTCGATCCCGCCATGGCTCCTGAGAAGGTGTCAGCTGTGGCTCCGCAAGCTTCGACTTTTACGGTGACGCCTCCCGTGGTTACCTCAGCTTCCGTATTTCAACTACACAGTCGGCCGTGCGCATCTCGCGTGCTTTATCTTGATTTTAACGGGCACACCATTCCCGCCGGTATCGGTGCACTTTGGAACTTTACGGTTCCTTATGTCACACCTGCATTTCAACTTGCGGAAACCTCTACAGTCCTCGATCAACGGAACTTAAACGTCATTCGTGATATTTGGTTACGTGTCTCCGATGACTTTTCTGCCTGGAAT
>CAILOT010000161.1:0-3816 GCA_903835965.1 uncultured Opitutia bacterium | reverse complement strand
TCGGCGAGGATGAAGATCACGTTGGGCTTACGCGCTTCTTCGGCTGATAGCGCGATGCAACTCAGCAGTGCAAGGAAGAGGATGGGGAAGCGTTTCATATTTCGTTGGTTAAAGGTAAACTGAGCAGGGGTGCGACGGGTTAGATTGCGTCTTTAAGTCGGGAGACCGCAACGAAAACTACTCCGACCCGGGTTGAGTCAGAACTTAGCCTCAGCCCTGCTTTATATGAGGATTATTGAAGCCCGATGGGGCCGCGCACCTTACTGAGCGACGGCTTTCTTCCCTTTGCCTTTTTTGCCCGTGGGTGCCTCGGCGCTTTCGATTTTCGGATTACGGGTCGGCATGGCAGCGTTGGTTTCTTTGCGCCAAGCGTTCAGCCGATCGAGCAGCTCCTTCGTCTTTTCAGGGGCGGCGAGAGCGAGGTTCTTCGTCTCGCTGATATCATCCTTAAGATTGTAAAGTTCGAGGTGTCCGTCTTCCAGGTATTCCATGAGCTTCCAATCGCCTTGCTGGATGAGACTGACGGGAGTCGTGCGCCACAATCCCGTGCCGGCACCGAGGTAACCGGGGAAATGCTGAAAGATCGCATCGCGTTTCAAAGCGGCGGCAGGATTTTTGAAAAGCGGCACCAGACTTTCCCCGTCAAGAGCCTGGCGAGGCAAGGGGGCGCCGGCGATTTCCAGCAGGGTGGGGAAAAGATCAACGTGCGCGGTGGGGGTATTCACGACGGTGCCGGGAGTGACTTTTCCGGGCCAGCGGACGATGAAGGGGACGCGGGTACCGCCTTCGTAGAGGCTGCCCTTGCCGCTCCGTAAAGGGGTGTTGTCCGTGATGCCGCCGCCTTCAGGGTCGTTCGCGTTTTTGCCCTTTCTTACGGTTTTGCTCTCTTTACCTGGTTCGCGAATCAGTCCGTCCGGACGGTCGTAACCGCCGACGCCGCCGTTGTCGGTGGCGAAGATGAAGACGGTGTCGTCGGTGAGTTTTAGTTCATCGATTTTCGCCATGAGACGACCGACGCTTTCGTCGACACTTGCGATCATCGCGGCATAGGTCGGATTATTGTGTCCGCCGACGACGGGCTTGGGCTTGAACTTAGCGATGAGGTCTGCCTTGGCTTGGAAGGGCGAATGCACCCCGAAATGCGGCAAGTAGAGCAGGAAGGGCTTGGCCTTGTTGCGTTCGATGAAGTCGACGGCTTTATCAGTGAGGAAGTCTGCCAAGTATTGTTCGGGCGGATGTTCGGTCTTGGGGTCGGTTTTGAAATTGAAATGCTGGCCTTCGGATTCGATAGCTTCGTCGAAGCCACGTTTGGAAGGGTGATAGGCGGGTCCGGTGCCGAGGTGCCACTTGCCGAACATCGCCGTCGCGTAACCGGCGGTCTTGAGCTGATTGGCAAACGTATCGCGATCGAGGGAAAGTTTGGTGATGTTCTCGACGGGCTTGAGCGGCCGTGTCTGCCAATTGAAGCGTTCGATTGAGCCCACGGTGTAGGTGCCGGTGCGGGCACCATATTGGCCGGAGAGCAGCGCCGAACGGGTGGGGGCGCAGTTCTGGCAGTGGTGGTGATTGATGAGCTTTTCGCCCTGGGCGGCGAGCCGATCGATGTTGGGCGTCTCGTAATACTTGCTGCCGAAGCAGGCGACGTCCGTGTAGCCAAGGTCATCGGCCAGGACGAAGATAATATTAGGCCTCCGGACCTCAGCGGCGTAACTGCCAGCAGTGAGCAGAATGGCGCTGAGGTACGATATCCAGCGGGCAAAGGTGAGCATGGAGAGGATGGGTTTAGATAGGGTAGATCTTTATAGGAAAAATTATCAGCGTTGTAGGTGTTCGATGACGAACTTGGCTGCGGTGGCGGTGATTTCCTCGATGGTCGGAGAGCAGTTCAGACCGAAACCGTGCGTGCCTTCCTTGACTTCGACATATTGGATTTCGGCCCCGACTTCTTTGCCTTGAGCGAAAAGTTTTCTGGAATTATCGACGGACAACACGGTATCTTTATCGCCATGGAAACAGAAGACAGGCGTCGAGTTTTTCTGGATGAGTACGACCGGGCTTAGTAGTCGCATGATGTCGCGCTTCTGGTCGGCAGGTCCTCCGAACATCAGCGTAGCTCGTTGACCTAGGAAGCGGCCGGCCAGTTTTTCATCCGTGAAATCGGTCGCGGGGTAGTAGGCGATTTCACAGCGAATGGAGGCTGGGTCGAAGGCAGCAAGTTCGGGGTCGCCAGGGTATTTCTTGGGATCTCCCAGGGCGGTGACGAGGGAAAGGTGGCCGCCGGCGGATCCGCCAATGGTGGCGATACGCGTCGGGTCGATGTGGTATTGGGCCGCATTTTTGACAAGGAAACGCAGGGCGTCTTTGCAATCGATGGCACTATCAAAGGCCGAGGCTTTGGGGGAGTTGAGCCGGTATTCGATGCTGGCGCAGATGATGCCAGCCTTGGCGCAATGATGGAATACGCCCGAGATATCCGGCCGGGTCATGCGGAAGCGGTCGCCGCCGGACCAGCCGCCGCCATGGATGTAGACAAGGACGGGAGCGGCCGGATTTTTTAATCCTTTTGGGGTCAGGATTTCCATCTGGAGCGCCTGGTCGCCGACTTTCTTGTAAATGATATCAGGCAGGTGATCGAACTCCGGGAAAGCTGCGGCGATGATTTCCGCTTGGGTTTTAGTGGATGCTTTTTTGGCCGGCCGGGCAGCCTTCTTAGCTTTGCCGGTTTCTGCCGTTGGGTTGGCGGGCGGACTTGCCGGCTTGTTGTCGGGCTCGGCTCCTCGGGCGACGAAGACTAAGGATAATAAAAGTAGTCCAACCGGGATTTTTTTCATAGAAATTATTTAGCGGCCTTCTTTGCGTTCTTTTTCTTTGGAGCGGCTTCGGGGTCGTTCTTGTTATTGCCGTCATTCCAGCGCTTATCTTCCCAGCGTGGCGGAAGGTTGTTGGCGTTCCATGCGTCCCAGAGGGCCTGCAATCCTTTCACTTTATCGGGGTTGGTGGATGCGAGGTCGTTCTTTTCGTTGCGGTCGTCCTTGAGGTTGAAGAGTTGGATGGGTTGGGTGAGTCCGGCTTTGACGAGTTTCCAATCTCCTTGGCGGACGGCGTATTGAACACCGAAGCGCCAGTAGAGCGTATCGCGATCGAGCTTATCGGTCTTGCCTTCAAGCAGCGGCAGGATGTTCGTGCCGTCCAGTTTCCATTCGGGCTGCGTCGTGCTGCCCGCCGCCGCCAGCGCGGTCGGGAGGACGTCGAGTTGGATGACGGGGGTGCTGATGACGCGCCCAGCGGGAATGTGGCCTTTCCACTGGGCGAGCCAGGAGACGCGGATGCCGCCTTCCCAGAGCAGCCAGTTGCGGCCGCGCAGGCCGTTCATTTCGGCGAGAGGCGAGGCGCCTCCGTTGTCGCTGACGAGGAAGATGAGGGTGTTCTCCTCGAGCTTAAGTTCGCGGAGTTTGGCGAGGATTGCGCCGACGGCATCATCCGCCTCGCTGATCAGCGCGGCGTAGTCTTTTTGGCCTTTGGGCAGGTCGGGGAAGCGCGCCTTGACCTCGGGGCTTGCGACCACCGGTGAGTGGACGGCGTTGAAAGGCACGTAGAGGAACCAGGGTTCGGCGCGGTGGCGTTCCATGAACGCATTCGCTTCGCGGGCGTAGATCGGGGAAGTCACTGGAGCACCAGCCGGATCTGGGACGAATTCCTTGCCTTTATAGAAGCCCATTTTGTCGCCGAGGTTGCCCGTCGTGCCGAAGGATTCGTCGAAGCCGCGATTAGCCGGCAGGTATTCCGGGCTCGTCGCACCGACATGCCACTTGCCGT
>CAILOT010000160.1:0-4433 GCA_903835965.1 uncultured Opitutia bacterium | reverse complement strand
GTGAAATATCGCGGAAAATCGGCTTCTTTTCAAAAGACTTGGTCACCCCTGTCATCGTGAAGATTACCTTTTCGTCAGCCATAGGGAGAGATTTCTAAGTTCGGGGGCGGGGCGCAAGCGGAACCCACGACCCTGGAAACTTTACCGCTCTTGACAAGAAAGGGGGCGTGCCCAAGGTAAAACGCAGTTCACCTTTACCGAGGTGGGCCCGTCTGGGCCCGCTTTTTTTGTCCCTAAATCATTTCACCGCCAACACCGCATACACCATGAGCGTCGACATCAAACAATTCCTCCAATACCTCGAAAAAGAGAAGCACATCCCAAAGGATGAAGCCTGCGCCCTCATCGTTGAGGCCATCAAATCCTCCGTCGAGAAATCGGTCATGTCTGGACAAAACGTCGACATCTCCGCCGACCCCGTCTCCGGGAAGCTCGAGGCCTACGTCATCTATAAGGTGACCGACGCCGTCTCGGACCCCCTTCAAGAGATGAACCCGATTTCTGCCGTAGCTTTCCGCTCCGACGCCAAAGTCGGCGAAGAGATTCGCAAGCCGATCAACGTGGCCGACCTCGGTCGCATCGCCGCTAAGACCACGCAACAACTCCTGAACCAACGCTTCCGCAAGATCGAGAAAGACCAAGTATTCCAGGAGTATAAGGACAAGGTCGGCGATATCGTCACCGGCATCGTGCGTCGCACCGAGCGCGGTAACGTAATCATCGAACTCGGCACCGCCGAGGCTGTACTCACACACAAAGAACGCTGCCACGGCGACGAATTCCGCACCGGCGATCGTATCCGCTGCCTCCTTCTGGAAATCCGCGACGACCCACAACGTGGTCGCGAGTTTGTCCTTTCCCGCGCCAATCCGCAATTTGTCCGCCGCCTCCTCGAACTCGAAGTCGCGGAAATCGCCGACAAAACCGTCACCATCGCTGCTATGGCGCGCGACCCTGGTTACCGCACCAAGATCGCCGTTGATTCGCGCGATCCTAAAGTCGACCCCGTGGGCGCCTGCGTGGGTGCCCGTGGCGCTCGGGTTCGTAATATCGTCAAAGAATTGGGCGGCGAAAAGATCGATATCATCCGCTACCATCCTGAGCCGCTTAAGCTCCTGGAAGAAGCCATCCGCCCAGCCCGTCCGCGCAACGTACGCATCGACGAACGCACGCGTTCGATCTTCTTCGAAGTAGACGAAGACGACATGCGCATCGCCATCGGCAGCAAGGGACGCAACGCCCGCCTGACCTCCAAGCTCATGGGCTGGGGCCTCAATATCTCCAAGTCCACCCACAGCGAACAGAGCTTCGAAGCCAAAGCCGGCGACGTCGCTGTTCGTCTTGCCGAACAACTCGGCGTCAGCCCTGAGCTGATCGCAAAGTTCGTCGGCCTGGGCATCTCCGGACTCGAAGCCTTTGAAGGTACCACGGTCGAAGACTTTAAGGAAAGCGGCATCCCGACCGAAGAAGTCGAAGCCGTCCTCGCCGCCGTCGCCAAGACGCGTAAGGCCTAATTTCCCTATTTTCTTAAGACCCATCGCCGCAACTATCGAACGAGCACATGACCGAGAAGAAGAAAAAGCCTGAAGCTAAGAAAGCAGTTGCGCCCCAACGTTACAGCGACGTCGCCAAAGATCTGGGTCTCGAGGTCAAGGCCCTCATCGCCTTGGTCGATCAGTTCGTAGAAGCACAGCCGGAATGGAGAGACTACGTTTACTCCGAAGGAAAAAAGCCCGCCGCCTCGAGTAATTTCGGTAAGACCTATCGCGATGCGTTCATGACCTTCGCGGAAGATAAGTTGCCAAAGAAAGCACCGGAACCGGAAATCGTCGTGGCTCCAGAGCCCGTCAAGCCAGTCGTAGTTGAAGCCCCGAAGCCAATCGCACCAAAGGCGAACACGCCCACGCCGGTCAGCTTGCCTCCTCGCCCGACGATGGCTCCGCCCCCCGTCAGCCTGCCGCCCCGCGCTCCGGCCATTCCAGTACGCCCGATTGCGCCCACGCCGAGCCGCTCTGACTTCCCTCCTGTCGTCATCAATTCACCGACCCCGCCCCCCGTCCGCCCGCCGAACGTGCCGCCAGTACGTCCGCCGATGACGGCCCCCGTGGTCAATCGTCCCACCGCCACCGGCAGCCAAGTCGCACCAGGAAGCAAGGGCGCCATCACGGTTCGGCCTCCCATCGTCGTGCGCGACTTCGCCATCGCCCTCAACCTCAAACCCTTCCAGGTCATCGGTAACCTGATGGAATTGAATAAGGTCGTCAGCGTGACGTCCGTCATCGAAGAAGCCGACGCCCGCAAGGTGGCCGAGCGCCATGGTTACACTTTAGAAATTCGCCACCGCGGCGAAGGCGTCCAAGCCGTCAAGAAAGTCGAGAAACCTGCCGAAGACGATCCGGCGCTGTTAACCGTACGCCCGCCGGTAGTTTGCGTACTGGGCCACGTCGACCACGGCAAAACGACCCTGCTCGACTATTTCCGCAAGACCAACGTCGTCGCTGGCGAAGCTGGCGGCATCACTCAGCACATCGGTGCTTACTCCGTAACCTACCAGGGCGAAAAGCCTGAATATAAAGGACGTACCGTCACTTTCCTCGACACCCCGGGTCACGCCGCTTTCGCTAAAATGCGCGAGCGTGGTGCCAGTGTGACCGATATCGCCGTTCTCGTCGTCGCCGCGGATGACGGCTTCATGCCCCAGACCGAAGAAGCTTTGAAATTCGCGCAGAAGCATGCGGGCTCCATCGTGGCGGCCATCAACAAGGTCGACGCGAAGGGTGCCAATATCGATCGCGTCAAGCAGCAGATGCAGCAACGCGGCATCACCCCGGAAGACTGGGGTGGCGAAGTCATCACGAGTCCAGTCTCCGCACTCAAGGGCACGGGCATGAATGAGCTGATCGAATCCATTCTCCTGCAAGCCGAAGTCCTCGACCTTAAGGCCAATCCGAAATGTCCCGCGCAAGGCGTGGTCATCGAATCGCAGATGGAAACAGGCCGCGGACCTACCGCGACCGTCATCGTTCAAAAAGGCACTCTGAAAACGGGCGACTCTTTCGTCTGTGGCGAAACCTGGTGCAAAGTCCGCGCCCTCATGGATGAGCATGGCACCCGCATGCCTAGCGTCAGCCCCGGCCGCCCTGCCCTTGTCTTAGGTTGGGATGCGGTCCCTGCGCCCGGAACCAAATTCCAGACCGTAAAGAACGACCGCGAAGCCCGCGAAATCGCCGAAGAGGCTGCTCTCGCCGGACGCAAGCTCGCCGAATCCCAACAGTTGGCGCCTAACACGGGTGCTCGTCCTGGCATGTCAGACCTCGAGCGCCTGATGGCTGCCCTCGACAAAGATAAGGAAAAAATCCTCCGCGTCCTCCTTAAGGCCGACGTCAACGGCACCCTCGAAGCCCTCGAAGGATGCTTGCTTGATATCAAGTCGACCAAGGTGCGCCTCGAGATCGTCGGGGGTTCTGTCGGACCGGTCACCCAAAGCGATGCCGATTTGGCCGCGGCGGCGAAGGCCTCCATCGTCGCCTTTGACACCAAGGTGGACAACGGCGTCCAAGCTCAGCTCAAGCGCACCTCTGTCCGGTTGATCACGCACGACATCATTTACGAACTCATCACCCTCGTGAAAGAGGCGATGGCTGAGATGCTCGACCCCGAAGTCCGCGAAAGCAAGCTGGGCGCCGCCGAAGTGCGTGCCGTCTTCCCGCAGGGCAAGGAACACAAGGTCGCCGGTTGTATGGTCACCGAAGGCCTTATCCGCCGTGCCGCCAAGGCGCGCGTGGTACGCAACGGTAAGATCATCCATAACGGACCGGTCGAAACGTTGCGTCGCTTCAAGGACGACGCCTCCGAAGTCAAAGCTGGCTTCGAATGCGGCATCAAACTCGGTGGCTACGACGAATATCAACCGGGAGACATCATCGAGGCCGTCGAGATGCTCCAGATCCGTCCTAGCCTTTAATCGAAATGTCGCAACGTCAGCTCCGGGTCGCCGAATTGGTCCAACGCGAAGTGTCTTCCGCGTTGCGCCAAGGCTGGGGCAACGAAGCGGCGCTGATCACCATCACGCGCGCCAACGTCTCGCCTGACCTCCGTCAGGTACGCGTCGGCTTTGCGGTCGCCGGCGATGACGCCGCGAAAAAGGCCGCTCGCACTTTGCTCAAACGTATCCGCAACGAGATTCGTGCCAAAGTCGGCGGCATCTTGCAGATGAAGAATACGCCGGAACTCAGTTTCGCCGAAGATGATGTGACGGGCGGAGTCGCCCGCGTCCAAGCCATGCTCGATGACTTATCGCGCAAGGATGGGACGACCCCGAAATACGACTAAGCCGTCGGCGGCCCGAGTTCCGGGAAGTCGCGTAGTGCTTCACGGACAACGGAAGCCCGACGCAGATCCCGTCCGTCGCTGTCCAGTTCGCCACCCTGCCG
>CAILOT010000159.1:0-4554 GCA_903835965.1 uncultured Opitutia bacterium | reverse complement strand
TCCCTGGCCGTTGTTTTCCTGATCGCGGAGCGGTTGTTAGCCTTCCGGGCGGTCAAGGTCATCCCAGCTTCGATTTTCAAGGCGGTACTCAGCGGCCAAGCCAGCCAAGTCGGGGTCGAGTCGGGCGAGTCCGCCGCCGGACGCATCGTGCAGCGCTGGAAAGAGGGAGCTAAGGGCGAAGTCCTGAAAGCTTGGGCCCGGAGCGAGCTCGTGCGCTTACAGCGCGGGCTGCATCTGCTCGACAGCATCGTGGCCGCCGCCCCTTTGTTGGGTCTGCTCGGAACGGTAACCGGTCTTGCCACGCTTTTTCCGGAACAAGGCCTGCCCGACTCCCAGACCCTGACGCGCGGCGTGGGCCTGGCGCTGAGCACGACGATGATGGGTTTGTGCATCGCGATCCCGGCGTTGATCGCCGCTAATGCTTTGGGTCGACGCTTGGAAGTCATCTCTTCCCGCTTTGATGTCTTGGTCGAAGCTTTGGAAACGCAACGTCCATGAGCCTGATTATCCATCGCCGCCGGCGAGCGGATATCAATGTCGTGCCGCTCATCGACGTGATGGTGGTGCTCGTATTTTTCCTGCTCCTAAGCGGCCGGTTCGAGCAAGCGCGGACGTTGGCGATCACCCCGCCGACGGCGAGTTCGGGCGCGACGGGCGCGGCGGCTTCGACGATGGTCATCGGCGTCGACCGCGACGGAAAACTTTATCTCGAAGGCAAAGAAATCACGCGTCCCGCTTTGGAAAAAGCGCTCGCCGATAAGGCACTACAGGCGCCGGCCACCGAAGTACTTATTGTGGCGGACGAAAAATCTTTGACCGGTACGGCGGTTTACGCCCTCGACGTCGTGGGTAAGGCGGGCTTGAAGCCGCGCCTGCTGACGCGTCAGCCGCGTTAAGAAATCCTTATGTCCAAGCGAACGTCGTCGACCCTCCGTCTGCTCGAAGAATACACGCAAGCCCACGGCACGTCGGGGCATGAAGATGCGGTGCGGGCGATTTTCGCGCGCGAGATGCGCGGTCGGGTCTTATCTGCCGACGGACTGGGCGGAGTTTTGGCCGCTTCGGCCAAACCGGGGCGAGGTCCGCGCGTGGTGCTCACCGCGCACATGGACGAAATCGGATTTCTGATTCAAGAGATCACGGCCGACGGTTTTTTACGTCTGGTACCGGTGGGCGGTTGGCCCGAGGGCGTCTTGGCGGCGCAACGCCTGCGGATTTTTTCGCGTTCGGCCCAGCGCGAATTTATCGGGATCGTGACGGCCACGCCTCCGCATCAGGGGGGAGCGCAGGCCGCGACGGTCGATAAAGTCCTGGTCGATATCGGGGCGCGTTCGCGTGCCTCGGTGCTTAAGTTGGGCCTGCGTCCGGGCGATCCGGTCGTGCCCGAAGGCAATTTCACTGCCTTAGCGGAGCCGGGCTTATATGCGGCTAAAGCCTTTGATAATCGGGTCGGCATGACGGTACTGACTTTGGCGACGCATGCGCTGGATGCGACGGATGCCTTGCCGTGTCAGTTGTTGTCGGTGGCTACGGTGCAGGAAGAAGTCGGCTGCCGTGGTGCCGTCGTCGCCGCTCGTTTGGCTAAGCCTGATGTCGTCATCGTCCTCGAAGGGCCGCCCGCTGATGATGTGCCGGGGGCTTATAACGGCGAAGCGCAAGGTGCGTTGGGTCACGGCGTCCAGGTGCGGGCCTATGATCCGACGGCCATTATGAACCCTCGGCTCGTCGATCTAACTTTAGCGGTCGCGCAGGAGAAAGGCATCGCCTGTCAATTAGCCGTCCGGCGAACGGGCGGGACGGATGCGCGCGCTTTTCAAGCGCATGAACTCGGCGTGCCGGTGATTGTACTCGGTGTGCCCGCGCGTTATATTCATACGCACAATTCGGTAATCGATCTGGTCGACGTAGAAGCCGCGGTGGCCTTGGCGATCGCGCTCGTCAAGCGGCTCGACGCCAAGCACGTGGCCGCCTTGACGAAATACCTGTGAGCCTGGGCTGTCGCTTGAAAGTCAAAGCCGTCCCGGGGGCTTCGCGGTCCGAAATCGTGGGCAAGCTCGGCGAGGCACTGAAGATCCGGGTGGCGGCCCCGCCCGAAGGCGGTAAAGCCAATCGGGAAATCGTCGCTCTCGTCGCCGCGAAGCTGGGTCTGTCGCTTAATTGTGTGGCCGTCCTATCTGGACAAAGTTCGCCTGCCAAGGTCTTGTCGGTCGAGGGCCTGAGTGCCGAGGACGCTTGGTCCCGTTTGTTGGCTTGAGCTATGATAATCCGCTTGAGGGGGCAGGGTAGGCGGATGACAGTAGGCCCATGTGCGCGGATAAAAAACCTACCCCGACCAAAGATTCATTTGAGTCGGAAATGAAAAAGCTCGAGCAGCTCGTGGAGTCGCTCGAGTCCGGTACGGTTTCGCTCGATGATCTGGTGACGAAATATGAAGAAGGCATGCGCTTGTTGAAGTCGTGCCAGAGCAATTTGCAGGCGGCGGAATTGCGGATCGAGCAGCTTGGCAAACGCAACGAAGCTAACGGCCAGGGCTGATGTCGATCCTTGCGAGCATCCGTGGGCCAGAGGACGTGCAGGCTTTGCCTGCGGAACGCCTGCCAGCATTAGCACAGGAAATCAGGGAGCGGCTGATCGCGGTCACCGCTAAGAATGGCGGGCACATCGGTCCGAACCTCGGCGTCGTGGAACTTACCATCGCCTTGCACCGGGTTTTCCATACGCCGGCGGATAAGTTCGTCTTCGATGTCTCGCACCAAGGCTATGTCCATAAATTACTGACCGGACGCAACGGCGCTGACTTCGATCATATCCGTAGCACCGGAGGCCTAAACGGTTTTTTGAAGCGGGAAGAGAGCCCGCACGACATCTTTGGCGCCGGACACGCGGGGACGGCGCTTTCGGCGGCGGTTGGCTTGGCCAACGCGCGTGACCGGTTGAACGAAGACACGCACGTCGTGGCGGTGATCGGCGACGCGGCGCTCACCTGCGGGGTGACCATGGAGGCCTTGAACAATCTGGCTTCATCGACCAAGCGGCTTGTCATCGTCCTGAACGACAACGAATGGTCCATCGACCGGAATGTCGGCGCCGTGGCGGAAATGCTGAGCCGCCTGATTGTTTCGCGGCCCTATAATGATTCACAAAAAGGCCTGAAGCGCTTCCTGGAAAAAACCCGCGGCGGCCGGAAACTACTCGATTTCGGACGCACGTTTAAACGCGAAATCAAGGACCTGTTCACGCGGAGCTCATCGCTCTTCGAGCAATATGGCGTGCGCTATATCGGGCCGATTGACGGGCATAACATCAGCGCGCTCGAACGCTACCTGACTTTCTGCAAAGATTCCAAATCTCCGATTGTCCTGCATATCCGCACGGAAAAAGGGCGGGGCTTGGGCGCAGCGTTGAAGAATCCGGAAAAATTCCATGGCACGGGTGCCTTTGATCCCGAGACCGGTGATTCATTAGCTTCGGGGAAGCCAAGCGCGCCCAAGGCTTGGCAGGATGTTTTCGGAGCGTTGTTGGTACGCGAAGCCAAGGCGGACGCGAACGTCGTGGGCATCACGGCCGCCATGCCATCTGGTACCGGACTTAATCAGCTGAAGCAGGCATTACCCGCGCAGTATCACGATGTCGGCATCGCCGAAGAACATGCGGCGCTTTTCGCCGCCGGCCTCGCCGCGCGCGGTCTGCGTCCCGTCTGCGCCATCTATTCGACTTTCTTACAGCGCGCGTACGACATGGTCATCCACGACGTCTGTCTGCAGAAACTTCCCGTGACGTTCTGTATGGATCGGGCAGGCGTTTCGCCGAGCGATGGCGCGACGCATCACGGCGTTTTTGATATCGCCTACTTACGCTGCGTTCCGAACGTCACGCTCATGCAGCCCAAGGACGAGGATGAGTTGTCGGACATGTTGCACACCGCGCTGAAATCGGGGTTGCCGATGTTTATTCGATATCCGCGCGGTGCGGCGCTCGGTGCGCCAATCAAGGAACAGCCAAGCTTGATTCCGTTAGGTAAGGCCGAAGTCTTGCGTCCGGGGGATGAGGTCCAATTTTGGGCGCTGGGCGCGATGGTGCCAGACGCGCAGGTGCTCGCGGATAAAATCGCCGCCGAAACGGGTCTCTCCGTCGGCGTGGTCAATGCACGTTTCGCCAAGCCGATTGATAGCTCTTTACTCGTCGAGCAAGCCAAGGCGGCCAAGCTTATCGTCACCCTTGAAGATGGCACGATTACCGGCGGGTTCGGTTCGGGCGTCATGGAAGCGATCGGGGAGGCGGGCTTAGGTACGCCTGTGGTACGTTTAGGCTGGCCCGATAAATTCATCAGCCATGCGACGGACGTTAAGACCTTGCGCGCGGCTAACGGACTGGCGCCTGAGCAGATGTTGGCCGCGGTGAAGGCGGCGTTGAAGTGACCGGGTAGGTGGCCCTAGGGTAGGGGCGCCACTGCGAGGCGTCCGTTCGCAGTGTGACGTGCGACTTACCGGGCAGCATTTTTTGAACGTAGCCAGCTCCGTCCGCCCACGGACGCGACGCAGTCGCGCCCCTACC
>CAILOT010000158.1:0-9396 GCA_903835965.1 uncultured Opitutia bacterium | reverse complement strand
CTTCTTGGACGGCAAAAATGCCCATAGCCTTGGCCCGGACGCCGTGCATGGCCTTCCAAGAGGCCTTAATGGTCTCTTCGTTAGCTCCTCTGCCGCCTTGAATGGCTCCGATATAAGCCACCCATTGGCCGTTCACTTCTTCGACCGCAAAGGCGACCGAGCATAATTCGCCCCCGATTTTATCGCAGAAAACCCGGAGCGTCCATTCACCCTCGCGCCGGAAGCGCTGGTCTTGTCCGAGCGTGAGTCGCATCGTGCCGGTTTCTTCTCCCAGGGGGACTTCAGCGACCGTGATTTCCTCTTGGTGTAAAAGGGTTTGGTTCGCTGGGCCAGGGTGGGTTTGGGCGAAGCGGTAGGTATCTTGCAGCACTTTTAATTGTCGGTCAGCGCTCCAACGCGTGGAGAGGTAGCCCAGTAAAGTCCGGTGCCAAAGCAGGGGGTTCGTCTTTGCGAAGGGGAGGTTCTCGGGCTGGAGTAAGAATGCGACCCAAGCGCTGAAAATCCGGTGATTGAACATCGCCGTAAACGCCCGGGCCGGGCACTTGACGAGAAGGGTTTGCCCCAAGCTGCCGCGGCCATGGATCTGGCGCGTTAATTTCCAAGCACAGGTAAAAGAATGAAAAGGGCTGGCCGGCGGCCGAGGGGGAAGGATTAAAGTCATGAAGCTGGGGCCAGTCTTACGATGCCAACTTACCGTTCGCGCGTGCTTGAGCGATACTAGAAAATGCCCTTTATTTTGCTTCCACGTGAACCGTCACACGCATTTCGCGATCACCGGAGCCCCAGTAACTGCCGCTGATGGGCGTGGCGTCGCGGTAATCCCGCCCCACCGCCGAGGCCACATAGGCTTCATGAATGACCGTCTTATTGGTCGGGTCTACTCCCAGCCAGCCATAGCCTGGCAGCCAAATTTCGCACCAGGCATGTGAGGCATGGCTTCCGATGACATCGCCGCGCTTGGCATCATAGACATAGCCGCAGATATAACGCCCGGGGATGCCGATGGCCCGGCAAAGTGCGATTAGCAGATGGGCGTAATCTTGGCAGACGCCTTGAGGTTTGGCGAAGAATTCATCGGTGGTCGTCCCAATGTGCGTCGCCCCCGGGACGTATTTACACTTCTGGTGGATGAATTCCATGAGTCCCAAAATCACCGAAAAAAGGTCACCTTTTTCAGTGAGCACGTCGATGGCGGCACGCCAAATCTCCGGCGTGATGTGAATTGGCCCGTTGGATAGCAGGTAGGGCTGGAAACTTTCCACGATATCGGGAGCTTTGACGGCAGAGATGGGACAATCCCTTGGGATGGCTGCAATGGGCGTGGGGAAAGTCTCGACGATACTGGAGACGTCGACGGCCAGTTCTTTATGCATCTCCTCGACTTCGAACAGGTGGACGGTGTTGCGGTATAAGTCCGGGTAACGTCGCATCCGCACAGCGGGGAGCACCCGGACGAGGTGTAGCCCGAGTTTTTGCCGATGATTGGTGAGAGGGGTGACGCGGAGTTCGTTGGTATTATTCCGGACCGGAGAGGCGTAGCGATATTCGGTCCGATGGAGGATGCGTAGCTTCATCGAAGGTCCGTCCTTACTGCTGTTGCTGCTGTTCGCGTTGCCAGTCCGAAAGCGAATCCTGTCGTGAGTGGCGGGGGAAGTGGCGATCGATTTCGCCGGGAAGTAAGACGTAGCTTTCGAAGACGGCTTGTCCCGCGGAGTTCAACTGCACTTGGAGTTCGTCGATATAGGCATGAAGCCCACGAGCCATCACCTCGGAGGGGCCGGCAAAACTTAAGCGGGCGAGCAATGCGCCGGTGATTTTTTCAGAAGCATTGGAGTAGCGCCCCGTCGGCGTACCGGAAATATCATGCAAGATTTCATCGGCCCGCCGGAGGCAATGCCGGACCGAGCGCGGAAATTCGTTGGAGAACAACAGCAGATCGACCACACGTTCCACGCTGATCTCGCCGCCATGCTGGCGCCGATAACTGGCATGGGCGCTGCACGCACGAAGAACGGCGCCCCATTGAAGGGACTCGAGGGCCGAATCGCCCGACGACGTCGCGGACTTCGAACGGATGTCCAAGAAGCGGCTCGTCATGTCCGCCCGTTCAAGAAGCCTGCCCAGTTGGAGGAAATTCCATCCCTCATCTCGGCTTAACGTCGCTTCCGTGATGCCATCGAAGAGCATCGAGGAAGTGATGATTTTTTCATAAAAACTGTGCGGAGAGCGGGCCAAGAGCAGGGCTCCCTCAGGGGAATTCACCAGCATGTAGAGGGCGTTGATCTCCGTCCACATCTCGTCGGAGATCTTGTCGCGGACCGAACGTGCGTTTTCTCGGGCCGCCCGGACGCAGGATAAGATCGAATCTGGGTTGCGCCCGTCGAGGGTGAGGAAGCTCGAGGTGTCGCCTTGTTCGGGATGCGGGTAAAGGCTTCGGAAGGTGGCTTCCATCGCTGTGGCGGACAGGACGGGCGCCCAATACTCTTGGGCGGAGCCACGCCCGAGCGATTCATCGTCCAGGAGCATCTCTTCGCTTACACGAACCAGCCGGGCAAGGTTTTCCGCTCGTTCGATCTGGCGGGACATCCAGTAAAGGTGGTCAGCGACTCTAGAAAGCATCATGGTCGTGAGCGTATTAGGGGGCGAGGACCCACGTGTCTTTACTTCCGCCCCCTTGGGAGGAGTTCACGACGATGGAACCCCGTTTTAAGGCCACGCGGGTGAGGCCTCCGGGCAAGACTTTGACGGTATCTCCCCACAGGACGAAAGGGCGAAGATCGACGTGCCGACCTTCGAGGCCGCCGTCGACGAGGGTGGGGTGCTGGGAGAAGTTCACGACCGGTTGGGCGATGTAGTTGCGCGGGTGCGCGGTCACCTTCTGGCGGAACTCCTCGATCTGGGCAGCCGTTGCCGTGGGGCCGATGAGCATCCCGTAGCCGCCGCTCTCATTGGCCGCCTTGACGACGAGCTTGGGTAGGTTATCTAGGATATATTTCTTATCATCCTCTCGCCAAGCCAGGTAGGTCGGCACCTGATCGAGGATGGGTTCCTGACAGAGGTAGTAGCGGATCATGTCCGGTACGTAGGCGTAGGTGACCTTGTCATCGGCCACGCCGGTCCCGATGGCATTGGCGAGCGCGACGTTGCCCCGGCGGACGGCATCGACCAGCCCCGGCACGCCCAAGCACGAATCTTTACGGAAAACCTGCGGATCGAGGAAATCGTCATCAATCCGCCGATAAATCACATCCACTTGGCGGAGGCCGCGCGTGGTGCGCATGTAGACGAAGCCATCGAGGGCGATAAGGTCGCGTCCCTCCACGATCTCGATACTCATCTGCCGCGCGAGGAAGGAGTGCTCGAAGTAGGCGCTATTATGGACCCCGGGCGTTAGCAGCACCATGGTCGGATTCGGGTTTTCGCGCGGAGCGATATGGCGCAGCGTCGCCAAGAGGTCGGAAGGGTAGGTATCAACGGGGCGGACGCCGCTGGCGCTGAAAAGTTGCGGGAAGACGCGTTTCATCGCCGCTCGGTTTTCCAGTACGTAGGAAACCCCGGATGGGCACCGACCATTATCTTCGAGGACCAGATAGCGTCCGTCTGAGTCCCGAATCAGGTCCGTCCCGCAGACGTGAATGTAGGCGTCCTTAGGCACGGAAACTCCGACGAACTCCGGCCGGAAATGCGAGGCGCCAAAGACGACTTCGGGCGGGATGATACCGTCTTTGAGGATACGTTGCTCGTGGTAGACGTCGTAGAGGAAAAGGTTCAGGGCGGTGATGCGTTGAATCAGGCCGGCTTCGATATGTTCCCACTCATGGGCCGGGACGACACGTGGAAAAGGGTCAAACGGGAAGACGCGTTCCGTTCCTTGTTCATCGCCATAAACCGTGAAGGTAATCCCTTGTTTGAGGAACAGCAGTTCAAGGCTGCGTAACTTTTGAGATAACTCTTCGGTGCTTAAGCCGGTGAGCTTGTCGGCTATGCTCCGGTAGTAAGGGCGGATCGTGCCCGATGAGTCGACGAGCTCATCGAAGAGGTTGGCCCCCTTGTAGTCGGACAGAATCATGCTGATTAGTAAGCACGACGCTTGCCACGGCGACGTCTAGGCAGATGTGCCTAAAAAGGGATAGGACTAAGCCCGAACTTGGGCAGGCTGTGAGGCAAAGTAAGCGGGGGCTGGCTTCGGTGCAGGTTGGCCCCATCAGTCAGGGCTATGGGCGGCCTCAAAGTCCCTCGCGTAAAGGCTTTGGCTTATCCGTCGGCTTCACGCCTTTGGATTTGAAGAAATCGCTCAAAACTCCAGCGCGTGCTTCGGCGAGTTTGTTTTTTTGCACATCCTCGGGGGTTAGGAGTTTCTGCCGCCCATCATTGATACGACGCAGCTGCATCAAGGCCGAGTGTTGTAGCTGTCGGACGCGTTCGCGCGTCAGTTTGAACATTTCGCCGATCTCTTCTAGGGTGAGCGGGCTTTCGCCGTTAAGCCCGAAACGCAGCACGAGGATCTCAGCTTCGCGCGGGTCGAGTTGGGCGAGCATATCGTTGATTTCGGTGCGATCCGATTTCGTTCTTAGGGTTTCGAAAGGCGTCCGTTCCGTCTCGTCTTTGACCAGATCGCCTAGGGTTGCATCGCCTTCTTCACCGACCGGCTGATCCAAGGAAGCGGCGCGATTGGCGACGGACTTCATGTGCACGATCTTGGCGATAGGAATTTCCATGGCCTGGGCGATTTCTTCGTTATGCGGTTCGCGGCCTAATTCGGCGGTCAATTTATTCGTCACCCGTCGCATCTGCGAGATGCGGTCGACCATGTGCACGGGTAGGCGGATGGTTTTACCATTCGAAGCCAAGGCCCGTTTGATGGCCTGCTTAATCCACCAGGCGGCGTAGGTGCTGAGTTTACCGCCCTTATCCGGATCGAAACGTTCGACGGCTTTGATCAGGCCAAAATTCCCTTCGCTGATTAGGTCGAGCAAGGGCAGGCCGAAGTTATCGTAATCTTTGGCGATGCGCACGACCAAGCGGAGATTGGCCTGAATCATATGCTGGCGGGCGGCTTCGTCGCCTTTGAGGATGCGTCGAGCCAGGGCCGTTTCTTGCTCGAGCGTCAGCAGGGGTGTCTTGCCGATCTGGTCTAAGTAGTACCGGAGCGGCGAACGCTCTTCGGGCGAAAGCTCCTCCCAGGGCAGCCCGGGCTCGGTCGGGTCGAGGTCGGCGACTGGAAGGTGAGCCGGCTGAACGATGGGCTTCTCGGAAACCGGCGGAATCACGATTTTTTTCAGTACGACAGGCGTAACGGTCGCCTTCTTTTTGGCGTTCTTCTGTGGCTTCGACTTGGACACGGGTGTGTGTTCAGGGCCGCAGGCCGGTGGCAAGGCTGAGCGCGCGTAGCACGCTCTTAGACTTATTAATAGTCTCTTCGAATTCTAAGGTCGGAACGGAGTCGGCGACGATGCCGGCCCCGGCCTGGATACTAGCGACGCCGTTACGCAGCGAGGCGGTCCGAATGACGATACAGGAGTCGTGACCCCCATCGAAACCAAAATAGCCCACGGCACCGCCATAGATGCCACGGCGTTCACCTTCGAATTCCGAAATGATTTGCATGGCACGCACTTTGGGCGCGCCCGAAAGCGTTCCGGCTGGGAAAGTCGCCCGGAAAAGGTCAAAGGCGTCTTTTTCGGGCGCCAACTCGCCTTCGACTTGTGAGACGATGTGCATCACGTGCGAGTAGCGCTCGACGATCGCGTAATCAGGCACCTTGACGCTACCTGGGACGCAGACTCGGCCGAGGTCATTACGAGCGAGGTCGACCAACATCAGATGTTCAGATCGTTCTTTGGGGTCGGCCAGGAGTTCGACTTCGAGTCGGCGATCGGCGGCTTCATCTGCTCCGCGAGGGCGGGTGCCGGCAATCGGACGAATTTCGCAGCGACGTCCCGTCAGGCGGACGTTGACTTCGGGAGAGGCGCCGACGACGTCGAAACCTCGGCCGGTTTCCATGACGAACATGTAGGGCGACGGGTTGACGTGACGCAGGACGCGGTAGAGGTCGAGCGGGTCGCCTTTGAAGGGGACGTCGGTCCGTCGAGAAAGCACGACTTGGACGCAATCACCGGCGCGGATATAGTCTTGGATCTTAAGGACGGCGGCTTCGAAGCCGGCTTGATCGACGTTGGCTTGGCCTTTGGCGAAATCGGCGACGGCCGGTAATTCCGCGGCGATGGCGGCACGAGGGCCGGTCACGACGGTACGGAGGGCTTCGAGCTCTTTGCGGGCGGCTTCCCAAGCGACATCGGCTTGGGCGGGTGAACTCACGCGGGCGTTGACGATCAGGCGAAGTTTTTGGCTCGCGTTGTCGAAGGCCACCACGCGGTCGACGAGCATGAAATGGAGAATGGGGGTGCCAGCGGGGTCTTTGGCCGGCTGGGGGACGGTGGGTTCGACTCGATGGATGTATTCGTAACTAACCATCCCCACCATGCCACCGACAAAAGGAGGAAGCCCGGGTACATTCGCTACGCGAAGGCCGGAAAGTTCCTTCTTGATCAGCGTAAGAGGGTCCTTGGGGGTTGGGATAGTCTCTTTCTTACCATCGCGATGGACGATTTCGGTGCGATCTTCCCACGCCGTCACCGTCATGGCTGGGGCTGCGCCGCAAAAGCTGTAACGACCGATGCGCTCGCCGCCCGTGACGGATTCGAAGAGGAAAGGGGAGCCGAGTGCGCGAAGACGTGCGTAGACGGACACCGGGGTCTCGAGGTCAGCCATCATATCCAGGCAGACCGGAATCAGGTCGGACGTTTGGGCCAACTGGCGAAAGGAAGCTTGGTCTGGGACTAGGCTCACGAAGCCATTATAGAGACGGAAAGCCTCGGGAGGAAACCTTTTAAGCCAAGAAGTCCGTTACGAATGCCTTCTAGCGAGTTAGGCGAGTGCTTTGCCAGACCAGCGCCCCCATAGGGAAAGGGGCAACAAGCGGCCATTACCCTCCTGTTTGAGAGCCAGTTCGCCGATATCAATCTTACCACCGAGCCCCTTGGTCGTTTCTTCGAGCAGATTATGGCAAAGAATCGAAGAGGCATCGATGGTGTAGACCGTAAGCAGAAGGAATTTAGCTTGGGGCGAAAGAAGGTCGCGGCAGGCCCGCAGCAGGGGGGCGAGGTCGCGTTCGACTTTCCAGAATTCGCCATTGGGACCGCGGCCAAAGGCCGGCGGGTCGAGCATGATGGCCTCGTATTGATTACCCCGCTTTACTTCACGTTTCACGAACGTCATCGCATCTTCGATGATCCAGCGGATGGGGGCTTCGGCCATGCCGGAGAGTTCTTGATTGCGGCGACCCCAAGCCACGGCGGGTTTGGAAGCATCGACGTGGGTGACGTGCCAGCCGGCTTGAGCGGCGACCAGCGAGGCCGCTCCGGTGTAGCCAAAAAGATTAAGCAGGCGTGGGCGCTGTTCGCCGGTTTGTTTTTGTTGAGAAACCCATTTCCAGTGGGGCGATTGTTCGGCAAAGACCCCGAACTGCTTAGAATTGTCCATGAACCGTAACTGAAAACGTAGCTGCCCAAGTTTGGTTTCCCATTCTTTAGGGCAATTGCCGTGGAGTTTCCATCGACTATCCCGCCCCGCCTCTTCGTGCACCGCGACGGCCTTATTCCATTCGCTTTCGGGCAGGGCTTTGCTCCACCAAGCTTTGGGTTCGCTCCGGACCATGCGGACGCCGCCAATCTCCTCGAGCTTGAAGCCGTCGCCGGTGTCGAGGAGGCGATGCCCCTCCCATTCGCTGACTAGTACGCTGATTTCCACGGCGGCATCGTGGAAGACTCCGCCGCAAGAGGGAAGCCCGCTTTTGCTCGCCAAATGTTTTTTAGCCCGCCCTCATTAGCCCGATGATACAGCAGCTAGCCAGTGCGCGCTGGGAGGCGAAGGCCTCCGGTATCGTCGCGCTTACGCAAGATTGGCCCGGGGATAGTCTGCCCCCTTTGACGCTTAACCCGCCGGCTAAGATGATCGCCCTCGAAAGGGCTGACGGCCGGGCTTGGTCTTTGCGTTCGGGACATTGGTTTGAAACGGGACGGATTCATTTCTTTTTCTGGAAATCGCTTTGCCCAGAGATCACCGATGGCTCCATCCAGGTAGTGGGGGCTTTCAATGATTGGGGCCGGGTGGTGAATATGGAGGCTTGGACGCTTTTACCCGTGTGCGTGCTCGGCGCGGAAGGCTTTGAATTGAGCGTCGCGCAGGAGGATGTCTTGCGGGGCGCCGAAGAAGCGGAATTCAAATTCATCCGCCTCGATGGCCGCTGGCTGGAACCGCCGCATGATGCCGACAATATACGCCGCGATACCGCTGGGCACCGTAATTTGCTGCTCACGCTCCGCCGAACGGGAAAACACGTTTTTCGTTTTCAGGCCACCGATGTGGATCCGACGGCCGCCCCGGTAAGGATGATTTTTGAAACCCCGGACCTTTTGGAATTAGGCGATATCTTGGCCTCTGATCCGTTGGACGTCCTGGAGCCTCCGGGTGCCTTTGGTGCCAGCGTAACAGGGCAAAAGACGACTTTCAGGGTTTTTGCGCCGAGGGCGCGTTCGGTGGAAGTCGTGTGGCATCATCCGGCAGCCGGTGCGCAAAATATCGTCGCCTTAAAACCAGAGGGGCAGGGCGCTTGGGAGGCGGTCGTGCCGGAAAATCTTACCGGAGCTCATTACGTTATTTCGGTAGGTGGTAAGGATGATTTGTTGGGCGGCAGATTTAGCGAAGCCACGGCGGTCGATCCGTGGGCTCGGGCCGTATTAGGACCAGAACAGCAAGCGGGTATCGTGCTCGGATCCGAAAGCTTACAGCGTTTCAACGATGGTTTTAAAGTTCCGGCCGTGGAAGACCTAGTCATTGTTGAGGCTCATCTCCGCGACCTCTTAGGACTCTCGGTAGAGGATGCTAATCGCGGAGGTTATCAGGCCTTGGCCCGCGTGATTCGTTCGCAGGGCAATTACCTGCGCTCATTGGGCGTGAATGCTTTGGAGCTGCTGCCTTGCGCCGAATTCGAACACGCTTCAGCCGATGAATATCACTGGGGCTACATGCCAGTCAGCGCCTTTGGCGTCGCCACCAGTTACGCCAGCGCGCCCGGAGCTCCGGCGTTGGAAGAGTTCCGCGATGTCGTGCGGGCCTGCCATGAAGTGGGCCTCGCCGTGATCATGGATGTGGTGCTTAATCATTTCGGCTCACCGAACGGCCTGATGGCCGTGGATTCGGCTTATTATTATCGGACCGACCCGCAGGGTGGCCTCACGAATTGGAGCGGTTGCGGCAACGATGTGCGGGCCGAAGCACCGATGTTCAAACGGCTCGTCTTGTCGGCCTTGGAGCATTGGACGGAAGTCCTCGGCG
>CAILOT010000157.1:0-14817 GCA_903835965.1 uncultured Opitutia bacterium | reverse complement strand
CGAAGAATATTGGGATCCGAGTGCCGTCGCTGGCAGCACCATGGAGAAATGCGGCATGATTCCTGCTTCTTACTTTGACCAACCTTCGGCCACGGGACCTTACCGTGCCGATAATGTCGTCAACTGGCAGAACAACTAAGCGACGAAGCGGGCCTGATCATTCGAGCTAAGCCCGCACAGATCACCCAAGCGATCGCGGCGGTGACAAGGGTGTGTGAAATAAAATGTTCACCCCGAGCTATCTGATAAAACCCCATCCAACCTCCAAAGGCGCCCATCAGGGCGAGCCCCAGGCGACGCGGGCGAAATTCTGCCCAGGCAAAATAAATCGAAAGCAAAGCAAAGCCGCCACTGGCATGTCCTGCAGGGAAAGCGTGGCTGGGGTATCCGGGAGGCTTGGCATCAAAAAGCAATAGATGAGGGAAGCCCGACGGCACACCATACATGGCCAGATCACTCGGGGTCGCCATGTGTGTGATCGACCGCAGCTGCGTACAGACCACCGGCACGATTGCCATACAGGCTAATAAGTATAACGCGCGCCGGCGCCCCAACCATGCAGGGAAATACGCCGGTAAAGCCGCCGCCAACACCAGAAATACTGCCCAAAGAATAATCAGAACCTTGGGACCGCTATAGGCAAGGGTATGAAAAAAGCCTGAATCCTTCGGGATTAGCCAAGCCGAACCGTTCCAAAAAATAGCCTGAAACCAAAGATCGACCGACTCACCGCCCGTACCGTGAAAACCGAAGAACGCGACCAAGGCGACCAAGGTGGCGCACGGCCAGAAGACGCCCGGACGATCAGCGACTTGGGTTGGCGAGTCCACCTTGGTTAAAGAGTTCATCGGTGCCTTGATAATAGAAAATGGCCTCGTCCACGGCATCCGGACGGAGATCCTGCAGCGGGACTAAAGCACCCGTAGCGAGATCAGCCTGATATTGGACTACCTGTTTCACGGGCTTGAGCACGGTCAATAACCCGTCTTCGCGCAGTACGGCTACCTTTTGATAGTTACTAATGAAAGCGCGGGGCTGGTAAGTCGGACTAAAGACGTCCGAACCGATAAAGCGGGCGTCATAGGATGTGCGCAGCAAGCCCAGCACCGTCGGGGCCAAATCGACCTGGCTCATCACCTTATCTTCACGGCGAGGGGCCACCAAACCCGGAGCCCAGACAAAGAGGGGGATTTCATATTTCCTGATCTCGAGATCACGTTTGCCCGCGACGGAGGCACAGTGATCGGCCACGATAATGAAAACCGTATCTTTAAACCAAGGCTTGGCTTCAGCCGCCTTAAGAAAGGCCCCGATTGCGTAATCGGTATAGGCTACGCCGCCCTCCCGCCCCACCAGCTTGGCATCGATCTTTCCGGCCGGCCAAGTGTAGGGACGATGGTTTGATGTCGTCATCACGAAGTGATGAAAAGGTTTCTGAGCGACAAAGGCTTTATCCGCCTCATGCAAAGACCAGTTGAAAGCGTCCTCATCGCAGGCACCCCAGGCATTACCAAAAGTCATTTTCTCTCCACTTTTCAAGGCCACCGGCTGATCGACGATGCGGTAGCCGTTGTTCTCGAAGAAATAATTCATGTTATCGAAGAAACCGTCGCCCCCATAAATAAAAGCATTGTCGTAACCTTGGGCGGCAAGGACCGAACCCAAAGTCGTAAGGTCTTCGCACTTTGCCCGACGCAAAACCGATTGCCCAGGAATGGGGGGGATGGCGAGCGTGAGTGCCTCCATGCCGCGGACTGTTCGTGTGCCGCTGGCATAGCAATGGCGGAACCAAAGGGACTCCTTGGCAATCCGATCCAAGACCGGCGTCAGGTGCTGCTCCGCATAAGGGCTCTGACCGTAGCAACCCAGGTATTCCGCGCTCAAACTCTCGATGGTAATCTGGATAACATTGAGCCGGCGACCTGCTCCAGCTGAGGCAACGATGTGACGTTTTATTCCTTTCGGCTCATCCTTCGCCAAGGGGACACCCTGGCGGGAGAGCTGTTCACGCAAGCCGGCAACCGCATCTGGACGCGACGGGTAAAAGCGATACCACTCCAGCTGATTGGCCCAAAACGCTGCCAAAAAGGCGTATTCTCCGTTCTTCGCTAATTCCGTATCATAACTATTAGCCCAGCCTGGCTGTGGCTCGCCCATGTGACGCAAACCTGCCGTGATGCGTTCGCCCATCGAAGTCGCGACATGTGATGACGACTTCAAGTCCCGACGACCGACCGCATAGGCGAGAGCTAAGCAAAGGAACAATGGCAGTAAAAGCCCGACCCAGGAGCGCCATCGCGGCGACATATCCGTCTGGGCGCCCTCCTCCCATCGCTTCCACCATCCTGACTTGATCCAGGCGAAAACAAGGAGCGCCGCGGCCAATAAGATTCCCGCAACGATGGCAGGCATCGGGTAGGATTCTTTGATATTTTTGACGACCTCTTGGGTATAGACCAGATAATCAACCGCGATAAAATTAAAGCGGACGCCAAATTCTTCCCAAAATAAAATCTCCGACACCTTCCAGAAAACAAAAAGGGAACAGCCGAACACCCAAGCCAAGTAAAGCGGAGCCCGGAGCCAGGAACGCGTCCAAGCCCACGACGGCCAGCAAGCGGACAATAAGCCGAAGGGTAATGTCAAGAGCCAGGCCATCATGACATCAAAGATGAACCCGACCATGAAAGCCGCAAAAGTCGAAAACCCCCAAGAGACGGCAGAAGTTGAAACGACCAGCAGCCCTAAACGTAAAATCGTTCCCAAAATTAAGTAGCTCAAAGCCAGGAGCAAAGTGCCTCCTTGGCGCGAACCGAGAACTCGGGAGAAAAGAGTTTTCACTCCCTAGATTTCGCCTCAAAACGCCTGTCAGGGCGAGAACATTAAGCCGAATGGCCTACCCCCGGACGGTCATACTTCTGGCACCTCATCGACACCGGAGCCGCCCCACGGGTGACATCGCCCAATCCGCTTCAAGCCAAGCCACGCTCCCTTTAAAAAACCAAACCGTTGCAGACTCGTAGCCGCATAACAGGAACAAGTGGGATGAAATCGGCACCCAGACCCTGGGACAATCCGATGCAAAGGAGCGGAAATGAATCGCTGGTAAAAGCCGACCAGCTTCAGCGACAAACGAGCAACCAAAGATAGGCTTTTAGGTTTCATTCCGCCGAGCGTGCGGCCTGCGCGACCAGTTTGGTAGCCGCTAAGGCATAGGCCGCCTTCAAGTCGGCAAACCGACGGCGGAGCATCCCTGGCCGAATCACCAAAACGATCTCCCAGCCGGAAGGGAAGGCGTTGGCATCTGCCCGGAATAATTCCCGCGCCAGACGCTTAGCCCGGTTGCGATTGACGGCCAACGGGATGGATTTCTTCGCAGCGATGACTGCAAAACGAGCAGGGACGTCGCTCTTCGTATGGCGAAAATTCAAAAGGAAAGGCCCGCAATCGAGTCGCGAGCCTTGTTGGCGGAGACGCGTAAAATCGGCCGAGGCACGAATTCTACGCTCCCGCGGGAGACGCATGAGGATTAGGAGGCGCCGAGGCGCTTGCGACCAATGCTGCGGCGGTTAGCCAAGACCTTACGGCCACCCGGGGTCTTGGAACGGGCGCGGAAACCGCATTTGCGGGCGCGGGAAATCTTAGACGGACGGTAGGTGGGATGCATGGCTTTAAAGGAAACAGCCAAGGCTACCCCGCCGAGCCTGTCAAGCACCACGCTTCCCGGCTTGGCAGGAGGCAAACTAAGGGAAAGATGGGGGGTATGAGCCCCGAAAAAGGTAAACTTAGGCCCACCCCACCTCGGGCCTACCTTAATCCGGAGTTCATGCTTAGCCCCCAGGCCCGGACGATTCGTGTCATGGCGGAGCTGATGGAGCCCTACCAACGCTTTAAAAAGTATGGGGTGCGCAATAC
This sequence comes from uncultured Opitutia bacterium, assembly GCA_903835965.1. GTDB lineage: Bacteria > Verrucomicrobiota > Verrucomicrobiia > Opitutales > UBA953 > UBA953. The sequence goes on along the minus strand of CAILOT010000157.1, from coordinate 10,902 downwards.
CGTGGTGATGTTCGGCTCTGCTCGCACACTGCCTCCGGAAAAAGCCAAAGCCCAGCTCGAAGAAGTCAAAGCACTGATCGCCCGCGGCGAATGCTCGGGTGCCGAATGCGCCGGCCGCCTCCGCGTCGCCGAAATCAATTTACGCAGTTCCGCCTACTTTGAGGCCTGCCGACAACTCTCCTACGAGATGACCAAGTGGTCGATGTCGCTTCCCGAGTGGCAACGCTTCCTCATCTGTTCCGGCGGCGGCCCGGGCATCATGGAGGCTGCCAACATGGGCGCCCATCAAGCCGGCGGACGATCGGTCGGCCTCGGCATCGCCCTGCCCTTCGAGCAGGAACATAATCCTTATATCACCCCCGAGCTCGATCTAGAATTCCACTACTTCTTCGTCCGCAAATATTGGTTCCTTTATCTCGCCAAAGCGCTCGTCGCTTTTCCCGGAGGCTTCGGCACTTTTGACGAACTTTTCGAAATGCTCACGCTGGTCCAGACGGGTAAGACTAAAAAACACATTCCCGTCCTGCTTTTCGGTTCCGCCTTCTGGAAGAACGTTTTGAACGTCGAAGTTTTCCATGAGTGGGGCATGATTTCCCCCGAAGACCGTGATCTTTATCGACACGTCGATTCGGTCGAAGAAGCCCGCGACCTCCTCATCGGTATCATCACGGAGCAGTATCTGAAGTCTGATAATATCGGTCATGACTGAACCCCAAACTATCGCCATCGCCTGGACGACCCTCCCACTGCGCGAAGAGGCCGAACGTCTCGCCTGCGAAGCCGTCGGCGCGGGCTTAGCCGCCTGTGCGCAGGTGGACGGCCCCATTCGCTCGCATTTCACCTGGGAAGGTCGTACCCAGGTCGAAGACGAATTTCGCATAACCTTTAAATTCGCCCAGCCACAAGGCCCCCACCTCGAAGCATGGGTTCACGCCCGACATCCTTACGCTTTGCCGCAATGGATCGTCATCGAAGCCTCGCACGTTTCGCCGGCCTATCGAGCTTGGGTACTCGGAGTTCGCTGAATTTATGGACCGTCCCACCGTCGAAGCGCTACTCTATTTCGTCCTCGGCGTTTGCGTGCTCGCAGCTTGGACAGGCGAATATCGTCAGCGACGCGTCAAATCCGGAGTCGAACTGTTTTGGCCCGGCACGCAATCCGCCCCGTGGGCGGCATACTTCGTCGCCGGCGCCGGGGCGCTGCTAATCACCATCGCCGAAGCGAATGTCGAAGTGCGCTATGAAGTGGCTGATCAGCAATCCGTCCTGCCGGCAATCTCCATCCTGGCCCTGATTGGCGCGTCCATCATCGAAGAAGTCGTGTTCCGCGGCTTCGCCGCCCCCGCGCATGCTGCGGGATTGAAACTGCTCGGCCTGATCCTCGCGGGCTCCCTGATTTTTGCCCTGATTCATAACTTTGATTTAAATAATACCAGCGGACGGATCAGCGCGATTTTCGCCTTCCTGACCTCCGTTTGGCTTTACCTCGTACGCTTCAATCCGCTGAACCTAGGCCGCTCCTTGTTGCCGTGCTTTATAGCTCATACCGTGCGTAATCTGGCGGTCTTTGGAATTAAATGGAGTGAAGGCTTCATAAGTTAAACCTTTCGGCGGCCAAAAGGTAAATCCATTGCAACCGATGCCGGATATTAGTGTTATGGATTTACCCCTATGCTGCCCCCAGAAAGCCAGAGTCGTCGCGATTTTTTAAAATTCTCGGCCTTGGCCGGCCTCAGCGGAATCCATTTGGCTTCGACCGCTCAGGCCAAGCCTGACCCCGCGCAATTACCCCATCTCGCATCTGATGCGATTGGCAGGACGCGGCCGCGGCCCGCCGGGAATAAGCCTGTCTGGGAACTGACCACCCGACCCGTCGGGAAAGTCCGCATCGGCGTCATCGGACTCAACCGCGGCAGCACCCACGTCAAATCAGGGAGCTTACTCCCGTTCGTCGAAGTCGTCGCGGTATGCGACATCCTGGATGACCGTGCCCAGGCCCAGGCAGAAATTGTTTTTAAACACACCGGCAAGCGTCCGGCGATCTACAGCGGCGACGAGCATGTCTGGGAAAAGATGGTCGACCGCGATGACATCGATGTCGTCTATGTCGCCACGCCGTGGGAGTGGCACAAGCCGATGGCCGTCCGGGCGATGTCGCTCGGCAAGCATGCCTTTGTCGAAGTCAATTGCGGCGTCACCGTCGACGAATGCTGGGAACTTGTCGATGCCTCGGAGAAATATCAACGACACTGCCCCATCTTGGAGAACTGCGCCTACGGCGAAGAAGAACTCTTCGTGCTTAACCTGGCCCGCCAAGGCTTCTTCGGCGACCTCAAGCATGCGGAATGCGCCTACATCCACGATCAAAGACATTCGGGGACTTACACGTTTTTGGACAAACAACGCGAATGGCGCCGCCACTATGCCACGTTCATGCAGGGCAACGTCTATCCAACCCACGGCCTCGGCACCGTCTCGCAATACCTTGGCATGGGCCGTGGCGATGCCTTCAAGTATGCCGTCTCGGTCTCATCTCCGGAATTCGGCCTTTCGCAGTTACGCGAGAAGACCAAGCCGAATCGCGACCGGTCGCAGGATCAGAAATTCGTTTGCGGCGACATGAACACTACGATCATCAAGACCGAGCTAGGCCGAACGATTGTCGTACAGCACGACAATACCAGCCCACGCCCTTACACTCGGGGGAATATGCTGAGCGGCTCCCAGGCCACTTTCTGCGGTTACCCCAACCGGCTCGCCGTCGATGAGGATAACAAACATCCGATACTCGACCCAAAGGAGAAACGAAATAGCCACAGCTGGACTTACGAAGGCGACAAGCTCACGAAATTCATGCAGGCCAACGCCCACCCGCTTATTAAAAAAGCGGGGACCGACGCCAAGAAAGTCGGCGGACACGGCGGTATGGACCATCTCATGAACTACCGCTTCCTGGATTGCGTACGCCAAGGTATCACGCCCGACATGACGGTCTATGATGCAGCTTCCTGGTCATGTCTCATGGATCTGTCCGACCGATCCGTCCGAGATAGCAGCCTTCCCATCGCCTATCCCGACTTCACGCGCGGTGGCTGGAAAGACCTTAAACCCCTCCCACTCATCTCTTAAAACCCCCAATAGAAACTCCATGAACCTTCCCGAAAATCCCAATCGCCGCGACTTTCTCAAGCTTGGCGCCATCGCCGGTCTCGGCCTTGGCCTGAATGCCATCCCTTCGGCTGACGCCAAGCCTGATCCGCGCGACCTCAAACTCCTCGACGCCCACGACATCTCGGCCACTCGCCCGCGGCCAGCCGGCAATAAACCGGTCTGGAATCTTACGACCAAGCCCATCGAAAAAGTCAGGGTCGCCGTCATCGGCCTTAATCGCGGACGTAGCCACGTAAATTCGGCGGCTAGTATTCCTTTCGCCGAAGTGGTCGCCGTCTGCGACATCATCGAATCTCGCGCCCAAAGCGCCGCTGAAAACGTCAAGAAGAAGACCGGCAAAGAACCCGCAATGTACTTCGGCGACGAGCATGCCTGGGAAAAAATGCTTGAGCGCGACGATATAGACGTCGTCTTCGTCGCCACTCCTTGGGAATGGCACGTCCCCATGGCCCTCAAGGTCATGCAGCAAGGGAAGCACGCCTTCATCGAAGTCTCACCCGCGGTCACCGTCGACCAGTGCTGGCAACTCGTGGACATGGCCGAAAAGACCCAACGCCACTGCTCGATCATCGAGAACTGCTGCTACGGCGAAGAAGAGCTCTTCGTCCTAAACCTCGCCCGCCAGGGCTTCTTCGGCGACCTCAAGCATGCCGAGTGCGCCTATATCCATAACCTCGGAGGCGGCGTCCTTTGGAGTTTGGGCAGCGAAGGCGATTGGCGGCGCGATTATCACCGATTCATGGACGGAAACCTCTACCCCACTCATGGCCTCGGCCCGGTAGCGCAATATCTAAATATCGGACGCGGCGATGCCTTCAAATTCGTGGTCTCCGTCTCCTCCCCAGAATTCAACCTCACGCAGTATCGCGACAAGCACCAGCCTAATAACGGCCAGCACAAGGATGAGAAGTTCGTCTGCGGCGACATGAACACCTCTATCATCAAGACGCAGCTCGGACGCACCATCATGATTCAGCACGACGTCGTAAGCCCGCGCCCGTATACGCGTATCAACGCCCTGTGCGGCACGGAGGCGACGTTCTTCGGCTACCCCGCCCGTCTGGCGATCGACGCAGATAACAAACATCCGATCCTTGATCCGAAAGAAAAACGCAGCAGCCATGAATGGACCTACGAGAAAGAGAAGCTCACCAAGTTCATGAAAGAAAATCAGCACCCGCTCATCAAGAAGATCGGCGAGCTCGGCAAGAAGGTTGGCGGCCACGGCGGCATGGATTTCGTCATGGCTTACCGCATGCTCGACTGCGTGCGACAAGGCATCACGCCGGACATGACCGTTTACGACGCCGCGGACTGGTCGAGCATCCTCGAGATCTCCGCCCGCTCCGTCAAAGAAGGCAGCATGCCGATCCAATGCCCCGACTTTACACGCGGGGGATGGAAAACCATCCCTCCGCTGGGGATTGTCTCCTAAGCCCGCAAGGACGCTTGCCCTGCAACCACGTCTCCGGAAGACTGCGCCCATGGGCCCGCCGTCTGACCTTGCCGCCTGGATTGCAGGCATCACCACCCATTCAGGGATTGAAACCGAAAGGGCCGCCGCAGCCTTTGCTCAGTTATTACCCCGGGATACGGTCCTCGCCCTCGAGGGCAACTTAGGCGTCGGCAAAACCACTTTCGTGCGCGGGCTCGTCCGGGGCTTTGGCGTCCAGGGTGATATCACCAGTCCTTCCTTCTCCTTGCTCAACGTGCATGAAGGAGATCGCCAGATTTTCCACGTCGATGCCTATCGCCTGAAAGATCCGGCGAGCTTCGATGAATTGCTGATCTGGGACGTCGCCCAATCGCCCTGGAACGTTGTCGTCGAATGGCCTGAAAAAGTGGCCAGCCGACTGCCGAAGGATTTATGGAAAATAAAAGCCTCCATCCTGGCGGACGGAGGCCATCATTTCCAACTGACCGGCAACGTCGCCTAAGCGACCTTACTTGTCGAAACGCTTACGCTCATTTTCGGTGAGGTAGCGCTTACGCATGCGGATGAAGTTCGGGGTCACTTCGACCAATTCGTCGGACTCGATATACTCGAGGCAAGCTTCGAGGGACATCTGACGCATCGGCTTAATCCGAGCCGAGTCATCCGAGCCCGAAGCGCGGACGTTGGAGAGCTTCTTATTGATGACTAAGTTGATTTCGAGGTCATTGTCTTTGCAATGCTCGCCGACGATCTGGCCCATATAGATCTCGTCGGTCGGCTTCACGAAGAAGTCACCACGGTCGTACAGACGGTCGAGGGAGTAAGCGGTGACGGCACCTCCTTCTCCGCCGATCATCACGCCGGCAGAGCGGTGAGGGGCTTCGCCTTTAACGGGCTCATAACCGAGAAGGTTATGGTACATGACGGCATCGCCACGCGTGGTGGTGAGCATCAAGGTACGCAGACCGAAAAGAGAACGGGAGGGAATCTTGAATTCCATGTGAATCCAGCCGCTGGTGCCGGCCTTGGCGTCCATCGTCTGCAGCTCACCGCGACGGCTCAAGACAAGGGCCATGACGTCGCTCTGCGAAGCTTCGGGGCAATCGACAGCCAGGGTTTCGACGGGCTCGCACTCGACGCCGTCGATTTGTTTCATGATCACCGTGGGCTTACCTACGGAGAGTTCGTAACCTTCGCGACGCATCGTCTCGATTAGCACGCCAAGGTGCATCAAGCCACGACCCGAAACCTGGAAGGCATCCGCTCCGGCTTCGCGTTCGACACGCAAGGCCACGTTCTTTTCAAGTTCCTTGATGAGACGTTCGCCGACCTGACGGCCGGTGACGAATTTACCATCGCGGCCGGCAAAAGGAGAATCGTTGACGCGGAAGGCCATGGTCACGGTGGGCTCGTCGACACTGACGGGAGGCATCGGACGCGGATCTTCTTGATCCGTGATGGTGGCACCAATCTCGACGTGATCGAGACCGATGACTGCGCAGATATCGCCGGCCAGAACTTCCTGCGCCTTGACGCGACCGAGGGCCTCAAAGACTTCGACTTCGAGGACGCGCTGTTTGAACTGTTCACCATTACGGGTGACCATCATGACCGGCATACCGGGGGCAATCTTACCAGCGGTAACGCGGCCGACGGCGATACGACCGACGTAGTCGGAGTAAAGCATGGCCGTCACCATGATCTGAAGCGGGTTGGCGAGGGCCTCGGCGCGAGATTTGAAGCCAGCGGCGGCGCCACGCGAAGAGCCTTCGGCGTAGGGCTCAGGGATCTTATCGACGATCGTGTAAAAGAGATCCATCAGGTCCTTGGGGCGCTTACCTTCGACCGTCTTGGCGCGATCAAGGGTACCCCAACCTTCGCGACCGGAGGCGTAGATAATCGGGAAATCGAGGGCTGATTCCGGGGCGTCAAGAGCGACGAGCAAGTCGAAGACTTCGTCGACGACGGCGTCCGGGCGGGCAGAAGACTTGTCGATCTTGTTGATGACGACGATTGGCTTGAGTCCGAGGGCGAGCGCCTTGGAAAGCACGAAGCGAGTTTGCGGCATCGGACCTTCGAAAGAGTCAACGACAAGCAGACAACCGTCGGCCATGTTGAGCACGCGTTCGACTTCGCCGCCGAAGTCGGCGTGACCTGGGGTATCGATCAGGTTGATCTTGTATTCCTCTTTGTTGCGTGGGTCGATCCACTTGATCGCGCAGTTCTTGGCAGTGATGGTGATACCGCGTTCACGCTCGAGGTCACCCGAGTCCATGATGAGGCCGTGTTGGCCACCGGCGAGTTTATCAAGGTCCTCAGCCCGGAACATACCGGACTGGTAAAGGAGGCGGTCGGTCAGGGTAGTTTTACCATGGTCGACGTGAGCAATGACTGCGATGTTGCGGAGATGCATCTGTAAAGGTCTTACGCATAGGAAAATCCCCCTTGGCGCAAGGGGAATAAGGCAATCCGCCCATATTATTGGGGGATGGGGTCACGGACGTCTCCGAACCCTTGTCAGGCTAGGCCATCCCGCACCAGCAGGGCTTCGGGATCGAGGTCACGCCCCATAAAATCACGAAAAAGCTCCTCGGCCGGCTCGGAATTGCCTTTTGAGAGTATTTTAGCCCTCAATTCACGACCCACCTGAGGATTGAGCACCCCCTCCTTCAGGAAGCGGGTAAAAGCATCCGCCTCGAGGGCTTCTGCCCATTTATAAGAATAATAGCCAGCGGCGTAGCCCGTGGCATCGGAGAATAGGTGGGTGAACCGGCGGGCCATGGCGGGACCGCGGCGGGTTGAGCGGGCCTGCCATGGGGCAAAATCCTCGTTCCAATGGGCGTCCAAGTCGCGCCCCTTGAGCTCTTCGGCACGAATATGCAGATCGAGATCGAGTTTGGAAAAGGCGAGTTGCCGCATGCAGGTCGACGCGGCCCGGAAATTAGCGGCCGCATCAAGCTGAGCGAGCAGCTCCGACGGCAAGGGGGCGCCGGTGAGATGATGGCGGGCGAAAAGCGCCAAGGATTCTTCCTCCCAACACCAGTTTTCCAAGATCTGCGAAGGGAGTTCGACGAAATCCCAGGCGACGCGCACGCCGGCCAGAGATTCGACTTCGACCTCTCCCAGCAAATGATGAAGCAGGTGGCCGAATTCATGGAAAACCGTCGTGACTTCGTCATGGGTCAGCAGGGCTTGCTGGCCCGTGACCGGCGGCGTGAAATTACCGCACATTAAACCGAGATGGGGCGCGAATGAACCATCCGCCCGCGGCCCACCCGTCCGGAAGAAATTCATCCATGCCCCTCCCCGCTTCGATTCACGCGGAAACCAGTCCGTGTAAAATGAGCCGAGATGACGGGCACCATCACGCACCTCATAAAAACGTACTTCCGGATGCCAGACCTCTACCGGAGCGCCTTCCACGCGCGGAGCGGCGGCCGTGACGACCGAACGTACGCCGGTCACCGGATCGACCGTGAAGGTATCTCGAGCCACGACCTGAATGCCAAATAAACCGCCAAAGAGCTTGAACATACCCGCGATGACGCCGTCGACGGGGAACCAAGGCCGCAAAGCTTCGTCGTCGAAACCATGGCGCTCACGCCGCATCTTTTCAGAGAAATAACTAAACTCCCATGGGTGTAACGGCCGCACCGCATCAGCGGATTTGGTCGCGCGATATTGCTCGAGCTCGATGACTTCAGCTTCGAATTTAGGCCGGATACGCTGGCCGATATCTTCGATGAATTTCAGGGCATTCGCTCCCGTTCGTGCCATACGACGTGCCGTCGTGAAATCCGCGAAGTGCGACTTGCCCAAAAGTTGGGCTTTCTCGTGTCGGAGCGCCAGAATCTCACCGACCAATGCCGTATTATCCCATTTATCTTTTAATCCGACCTGACCGAGACCTTCCCAGCAAAGCCGGCGCAAATCGTCATCATCCGCATACTGGAGAATCGGAAAAACGGAGGGCGCCTGCAAAGTGAAGCGCCAAGATTCGGGACGACTTTTGACGGTCGCTGATTGCTTGGCCGCGGCGAGAGCGCTGGCGGGCAAGCCAGCGAGACGCTTCTCCTCATCGAGGAATAATTCCCAGTCGTTCGTCGAATCGAGCACGTTCTCCGAATACTTCTGCGTCTTCTCCGCCAGTGCGGCATTAACGGCCGCGAGCCGGTCCTTCTTGTCGGCAGGCAAGTCCGCCCCGTTCTCCTCGAAGTCCGCCATCGTCTCCTTGAGGAAGCGGAGCCGGACACCCGTGAGCGCCTTGGCCTCGGCGGTATTCGCATAGCCCTTAAGCACGGCCCAAAGCGCCGGATCGAGAGTCAAAGAAGTAAAGAACGCCGTCACCTCCGGCATCAAAGCATTATAAACTTTTCTTAATTCTGGGGAATTAAGCACCGAGTCCAAATGTGAAACCAAACCCCAAGCACGCGAAAGTTCACGCGTCGCCGACTCTAAGCCCAATAAAACCTGCGCGTAAGTAAGCTGTTCGGGTTTGAGGACCTTGATTGCCTCCACGGACAGACGAGCGCGACGAAGCCCTTCGCGAATATCGGCCTCCACGCACGGCGGCGTCAAACGGCTCCACGCAAAAAGGAAGTCATCGTCGAGAAAAGGGTGCACCCTAGAAAGTTGCCCATAAAACGCCTGTCTTTCAAGGTCGGGTGCGGCTTAAAAGTAATTAAATTCGGACTCACCGTGCCTCGGGCTTGCGAAAAGGCCCCAGGCCGACAAGCGTCCAGGCATGAGCAAACCGGAGGCAATCCCCGTCGTGGGCATCGAAGTCATCCCAACTAAAGGCGGGACGGCGGTTTTCCTCATAACCGAGAACAAAGCGATGGTGATCCAAGTCGACCCTTCGGTGGGCGAGGCCTTGCAGGGGGCCCTCAGCGGCAAAACCATTGATCGGCCTCAATCTCACGACCTAATGCTGCACCTTCTCCTCGGGCTCGACGCCGTGGTCGTGCACGTAATCATCGTTGACGTCAAAGACGGGGTTTTCTTTGCCCGCATACTCGTAGGGCAAGATGGGCCGGTGGCGCGCAAAGTCGCCGAAGTCGACGCCCGCCCGAGCGATGCCTTAGTCCTCGCCGTAAAAGCCAAACGCCCGGTCTTTATCGCCAAAGCCGTCCTTGATGCGTGTGATGACATGACCGAGATGCTCACCCGCCTGCGTAAGCAAGCTTGAGCACGCCTTTACCATCGCCCGTCGTCGCTGGCACACGTCCCTCGGTGCTCGCACCGATGCAAGACGTCACTACCACGGGCTTCATGCGCGTAATCGGCCGAAGAGGCGTGCCCGATTGGTTCGTGACCGAATACTTCCGCGTCCATGAAACCTCGACGCCGGAAAAGCATATCGTCGATTCCATCCTGAATCACGGTACCGGACGCCCGGTGTTCGCGCAGCTCATCGGCGAAGACACACCGCACATCCTTCGCACGATACGCGAGCTCGGCAAATTGCCTATCGCCGGCATCGACCTCAACATGGGTTGTCCGGCGCCCAAGGTCTACCGCAAGAATGTCGGTGGAGGATTACTGCGCGATCCGGCCAAGATCGATGAGATCCTCGGAGCCATGCGCCAAGAAATCACTGGGCTCTTCACCGTCAAGATGCGCATCGGCTTCGACGGCCTCGAACGTTTCGATGAAATCCTGGCAATCGTCACCAAGCATAAAGTCGACCTACTGACCGTGCATGGACGGACCGTCAAAGGACTGTATTGGTCGGAGGTCGATTATGCCGCGATCACGCGTGCCGTAAGAGCCGTACCCTGTCCGGTGATTGCCAACGGTGACGTCATCAATGCGACCAAGGCCCAACGCTTGATCAATGAAACAGGGGCATGGGGCATGATGATGGGCCGGCACGCCATTCGTAACCCTTGGATTTTTCGGCAATGGCGGGAAGTTCAACAAGGATTCCCGATTTTCACCCCCACCCTAGAGGACGTACGGATTTACATCCAGGAGCTGGCCGATGAGTGCTGCGACGCCAGCCGGCCAGCGGAAAAACAAGCCGGCCGTTTAAAGAAGTTCCTCAATTTCGTCGGACTAGCCGTCGATACCGAAGGCCAATTCCTGCACGACATGCGCCGCACCGAGACAATGACCGAACTGATGAAATGCTGCGACCAGTACCTCCTCGGAGAAAAAGCCGCCCGGCCCTACCCTGACGAGCCCCACCGCGGACTCATCGCTCGCCCCACCCGGGAGACCCAACAGACCTGCGAGCTTTAAGAAGCCTGGTCAGACCTCACGCCGGCCCGAAGACGACGATCCCGCGCGAGGAT
>CAILOT010000156.1:0-5465 GCA_903835965.1 uncultured Opitutia bacterium | reverse complement strand
CACATGGAATACGGCGGCAGCGCCGAAGATATCGCTCGGACTTGTTTTGCCCATCCGACCGTCAGCGAATCTTTCAAAGAAGCCGCCATGGCCGTCAGTAAGATGAGCATCCACTCGCTTTAAGGGATGCCTAACGGCGGACCAGATTGTTGCGGTAATTGCTCCCACAACCGGGCCGTGCAAGAAATGGCCCACCCTCACCCTTCGGATCGAGAAAAGTTCCGACGCATTTCTTTCTGCACGTTACGCCAAGTTGCTCTTTCCAACCCTTTCTGGACTTATTGTGATAACTTCGGTTACGGCAAAAAGCCTGAGTTGCGTAACGTCGATGAACCTCTGATCGGGTCGATCACCAGCAGCGGTCTTTATGAAGGTTATGTGCGCATCCCATGGCACGATGCAGTCGAACCGCACGTTTCCGTCCCCGCAGTTTGTTCGATCTGCCAACGCCAGACCGACGTTGGCATCACCATTTTTCACGCGGGACACACTCTTGGATTCTGCACAAATCAGCATTACGTGCGCTGGTGGTTGACCCAACATGCAGATGCCGCCTTTAACGCTGAAAATTACGAGTCGCCCGAAGAGCGTTTCAAAGAGCCCGAAGGTCCAAGGTAACGCACGAAATCATCCAATTAAAATCCGCCAAGGGGTGGATAAAATTAAAGAAGGGGCCAGGCTTGCCACGGCACACGAGTAAACTGACTGCCGTTGCTTCCTTCCGGACCTGGCGGGATTCGTCGGCTACCCGCTGCATGGGGCCTGGCTTACCTATATTCATGGGGGGGCAATCCGCTCTTTTCAATCTCCAACTTACACCCTAATCATTCAGTTTCCCGATGGCCGAAATCCCTAAATCTTACGACCCCCAAGGCGTCGAATCTGTCTGGTACGACCGTTGGTTAGCTGCCGGTTGTTTCAAGGGCAAGGTGGACCCGAAGCGCGAAGCTTTCGCCGTCATGATCCCGCCGCCGAACGTCACCGGCGTGCTGCATATGGGTCACCTGCTCAATAACACGCTACAGGATATCATGGTGCGTCGGGCCCGTCAGGAAGGAAAATCCGCCTTATGGTTAGCCGGCACCGATCACGCCGGTATCGCCACGCAATCTCGCGTCGAAAAAGAGTTACGCCAAAAACAAGGCAAGACCCGTCATGATCTGGGCCGGGAGAAGTTCATCGAGACTGCTTCGGAGTGGCGGGATAAACATGGTGGTATCATCTTAGGTCAGTTACGGAAACTGGGCGCATCCTGTGATTGGGATCGAACGGTGCACACCCTCGACGCCGGTTATTCGCAAGCGGTGTTGCAAGCCTTCGTCACCCTCTACGAACGTGGGTACGTCTATCGTGGCAAACGCATGGTCAATTGGTGCCCCGTCTCCCAGACCGGCTTATCAGATGAAGAGGTGATCATGAAGCCCTCGAAAGGGTCGCTGTTCCGCATGCGTTACGAAGTCGTGGAACTACCAGGTACTTTTTTAGAAATCTCCACGACCCGGCCTGAGACCATTCCCGGAGACATGGCCGTCGCCGTTCACCCGGGAGACGAGCGTTATCAGAACCTAATCGGGAAGCACGTCTGGCGCCCCTTCCCTCGTGCGCCGATACCCATCGTGGGCGATAACGCGGTCGACCCAGCATTCGGTACCGGTGTCCTGAAGGTCACCCCGGCGCACGATCGCACGGACTTTGACATCGGCAAGCGTCATGGACTCACGGTCCTCGACGTCATGAATCCCGACGGCACGATGAGCGCCGATGCCGGTCCTCTTGCTGGCCTTGAACGCTTCAAGGCCCGAGAAGCCGCAGCTAAGCTGCTGGATGAACTAGGTGCGTTGGTAAAGACCGAACCTTATGAGAATACCGTTGGTTATTCGGAGCGCGCCGATGTTCCCATTGAGCCCCGCTTAAGCGAACAATGGTTTATCCGCTACCCGAAGATCGAAGAGGCCAAGCGGGCCGTGACGAGCGGCATCATTCGCTTCCACCCCGAACGCTGGACCAAGACTTACCTGCATTGGCTGGATAACATCCAAGATTGGTGCGTCAGTCGGCAGTTATGGTGGGGACATCGGATCCCGGTTTGGTATCGGAAAGGTTCCGACCGTAACGAGGCGATCAATCGTCACGTTTCCCTGACCCCTCCGGCTGATCCGCAAAACTGGGAACAAGATTCCGACGTGCTGGACACGTGGGCGTCCTCATGGCTTTGGTGCCTGGCGACCCTCGGTTGGCGTAAGCCCGGCGAGACGACCGATGAATTGAAGCACTGGTATCCGACCGGCGCTCTCGCGACGGGACCAGATATCATCTTCCTCTGGGTCGCTCGTATGATTATTGCCGGACTTGAATTATACGGACCGGAAAAGAAAACCCTCACCGACGACGAAATCCGGGCCCGTATCCCTTTTAAGAGGGTTTATTTCAATGGTATCATCCGCGATAAGCAGGGCAGAAAAATGTCCAAGAGCCTGGGCAACTCCCCAGAGCCCTTGGATTTGATCGCGAAATTCGGCGCTGATGGCCTGCGCTTCGGGCTTCTTTCCATCGCACCCAAAGGCCAAGACATCCTGTTCGACGAAGATCGCGTCTCTCAGGGGCGTAACTTTTGTAACAAGCTCTGGAATGCCTCCCGCTTTCGTCAGATGTCCGGGCCGATGTTTGATAACTCGTCCCTGACCAGCATCATCACCCGCATCAAGTCAGAGCATCTGGACGATGACGATTTCGCCATCCTGCAAGGTTTGGCTGAACTCACCGACGCGACGACCAAGCATCTTGAGGAGCACGAGTTCACCGCTTACGCTCAGGGTCTCTACACATTCTTCTGGGGCGACTTCTGCGATTGGTATGTCGAGGCTTCTAAGGCCCGTCTCGCTGATGCATTGCTCCGTGATACCTGCCTTGCCGTCCAAGACCTTGTCTTGCGCCAATTCCTGCTGCTGCTGCATCCCGTCGCGCCATTCATCACCGAAGAGCTTTGGCACTTGTTAGGCTACGGAGCCGAGAATGACTTCATCCAGCAACATCATACCGGCACCGGGGGTGACCTCTTGCGGGCGCTCCGTGATAATGGCATCAAGCTGGTAGCATCCAAGGTCTCAGATGTCGCCCAGTTAAGGGAATTCGTGGCGATCATCCGCGCGTTGAAATCGCAGAATAACCAAGCCACCCGTCGCGACACGGTAGTGACCGTGATTGCCAAGGATACATCAGGTCGAACGCTCATCGAAAATAATCGCGACAAGTTATACCGCATGGCTGGCTTGTCCGCTTTGGATTTCGCCGCTGATGCAGGTAGTCGACCCGGAATGCTTTCGGGACTCGGTATCGTCGTATTAGAGCAAAGCGGCACAGTAGACGTGGCCGCCGAAACCATGCGTCTCACCAAAGAGTTGGAAAAAATCGACAAAGTGGTCGCGGCTGGGGAAGCAAAGCTCACCAATGAAACCTTCGTTTCGAAGGCACCCCCTCAGATTCTTGAAGGTGCTCGAAAGCAATTAGAAGAAGCCAAAGCCAAACGCGACGAGTTGTCTCGGATGTTGAAAACTCTCGGCTCATAATGCCTCTTATCCGTCAGCACTTCGATAAAACATCTGCGGCCAAGGTCGTCGCCAAAGATATCGCTGACTTGATTGGTTTACGCTCGCTATCGGGCAAGAAGACCGTGCTCGGACTTGCGACCGGCTCGACGCCCTTGCCTCTTTATGCGGAGCTTATCCGCCTGCACCGTGAGGAAGGATTAAGTTTTAAGAACGTCGTCACTTTCAATTTGGATGAATATGTGGGATTGGGCGCGGATCATCCGCATTCTTATCGTCATTTCATGGAGCAGAACTTGTTCCGGGCAATCGATCTCCCAAAAACTTCCGCCCATATTCCAGATGGGTTAAGTAAGGATTTCTCGGCTGAATGTCTGGCATATGAAGGTTTGATCAAGTCCGTTGGCGGGATTGACCTGCAAATCCTCGGCATCGGACGTACGGGTCATATCGGCTTTAACGAGCCGCCATCGGATGCCGCTTGTCGCACGCGACGCGTCACGCTCAACGCGATCACCCGATCGGATAATGCAGGTTTCTTCGGAAGCCCCGAGTCGGTACCGACGGAAGCTCTCACCATGGGTGTCGGTACCATCTTGGAGGCCAAGAAAATTGCCCTACTGGCTTTTGGCGCAGGCAAGGCGGAGATTGTCCGTAGAGCTTTCGACGAAAAGCCTAACGTTGGTTGCCCGGCGACCTGGCTTCAGCTTCACCCTGACTGCACCTTCCATCTAGATGCCGCAGCCCATAGCACACTCTAAAATTAGGCTTTTGCGGCCACCTCTACACGTATCAGAAATCGATCCGGATCAGGTTCCTGCGGCCTTATGGACTCGTGAATTCCTCGCCCGCTGTCGGGTTACAGCTGGCAGCTCTCCACTAACCTTGACGCTCGAAAGGGCTGATGGCACTTCATCAAATTTTCGTACTTCGGTCTTGCCGCTCGGGCTCGATGATTCCCAGAACTTCCTTCACGTCGAGCGGACCTTGAAATTCCTGTTATGGTCACGAGGTGGCAATCAGGTAAAAATCGCCGGTACGTTGGCGAATCATTTTGTCGATAAGCTTGTCGAAGCATACCGGCAGGAGGGTGAGCGGGCCTTTGATTACGCGTTCCACCTGAAAATATTTGAAACTCCCATCGTCATCCGTGCGATTACCGAAGCGGAGATACCTAATCCGCATAGTTCTGTTCTAAAGTTAGGACGACACTTGGATGGCTGTCGGATTGGCTTTGACCTTGGTGGCTCTGACCGGAAGTGCGCCGCCCTCATCGAGGGGAAGGTGGTTTTTTCTGAAGAGGTTAAATGGGATCCGTACTTTCAGGCTGATCCGAACTATCACCTCGCGGGAATTCGTGATTCTCTGAATCGAGCCGCTGCTCACCTCCCGCGCGTCGATGCGATCGGAGGCTCATCTGCTGGGGTGTATCTTAATAACAAAGTACGTATCGCATCCCTTTTCCGGGGCGTCACTGATCCGGACATTTTCGCGGAAAAGGTTTCCGGCATCTTCCTTGACCTCGCCAAGGAATGGAAAGTCCCCTTTGAGGTTTTGAATGATGGCGACGTGACGGCGCTTGCCGCCTCTATGAGTTTGGGGCGCAATGCCGTCCTCGGTGTTGCCATGGGAACCAGTGTCGCTGCTGGCTACGTGGATGCTGAGGGGAGCCTGACCCATTGGCTAAGTGAGCTCGCTTTTGTCCCGGTTGATTACCGTGATCAAGGCCCCTTGGATGAATGGTCCGGTGACCAAGGGTGCGCCGTTCAATACTTCAGCCAACAAGCCGTCGGCCGTCTGTTGCCCATGGCTGACATCCACCTGCCGCCCACCCTGCCCTTACCCGAGAAACTCGAAGCACTCCAAGGCCTGATGGCCCAAGGCGACCCGCGGGCGCATAAGGTTTATGAGGCTATCGGT
>CAILOT010000155.1:0-2722 GCA_903835965.1 uncultured Opitutia bacterium | reverse complement strand
TGTCCTTACCCTTTGCTGTTCGTTCACTTGCCTTGTGGTAGGGCTGACCGGCCCTGGTCAGCCGAGGTTGAGCGGGCCGCTCAACCCTACCCAAGACAGAACCCGCCACCTGAAACTTACATCCGCTTTTGCACAGGCCGGTTTGCACTTTTGCAATGCGGACGGCTCTGCCCCTCTTGTGTCCCCTTGCTCCCGTGTCCACTTGCCCCCTCGCGATTCCATCGCATCCCTGCACTCGGCCGCCCTGCGGCGGCCGGGTAGGGCTGACCACCCTTGGTCAGCCGCGGTTGAGCGAGGGCGCTCAACCCTACCTCGATTCAACTAGGGCAGCACGCGGTGCTGCCCCTACCTTCGAGACAAGAGATGGAGACTCAAAATATATCTCACCTGCGTCTGACTCTCTCCCTAATTATCAAAACCTGCCCCTGTCCCTGCCCCTGTCCCTACTATAATAGTGCCCCCTTATTTTCTTTCTCCGCCCCGTTTCCGGTGCCACTCTTCCGCCATGTCCGATCCGCTCCAGTCTCTGCGCGAAAGCAAATCCTCCTCCGTCGGTTCGCGCTTCCATGCGATTTGTGCTCTCGGCGAAATCGCCAGTAAGTCCGCCAAGAACGGCTCGACCTATTTCGAGATCCTAATCGCCGATGCGACCGACGATATCAAGATTCGCGTCTTTGCGGATTCGCCCGTCAAAGCGGTCTTGGCTTCGCTTAAGCCGGGTATGGCGGTCCGCGTCGGCGGCGTCGTCGGAGATTTTAACGGCCGTCCTGACTTGAAAGTCGATACGCTCGCGGCCTTGACCGACGCCGAACGTTCCGACCCCGCGCTCATGGGCCGACTGACTCCGGTGTCGCAACATGACCCGGTCAAGATGCGCCTGGAGTTACTCGCCATCGTCGGTCGCATTCCTCACGTCCAGCTGCGGGCAGTCGTCGAATCAATCCTCGAAGAGCAAGGCGAACGTTTTTACGATGCCGTCGCGGCGATGGGGATGCACCATGCTTTTCGCCACGGCTTACTCGAACACACGCTGCGGATGGCCAAGTGCGCCGAAGCCTTGATTCCGCTTTATCCGAAGGTCGACCATTCGCTCGCCGTCGCCGGCACGGTCTTGCACGACGTGGGCAAGGTCCAGGAATATACGCGCCTCGAGCCTGGGATGGCGAAAGCCACCTTTACCCGCGCCGGAAATCTTCACGGCCACCTCGTGCTCGGTACTTTTCTCGTGCGCGAACACGCGATCAAGGTGGGCCTCGAAATTTCGCTCCGCGAGCGCCTCGAGCACATCTTGCTGAGTCACCATACGATGCGCGAATACGGCGCATGTCAGACGCCCTCGACGCCGGAGGCGGTTTTCGTCGCGCGCATCGACGACCTTGACGCCAAACTTTCCGCCATTGAAGAAGAGCTGCGCAAGGCCGTGCCTGGTCAGGAATTCGTGCAACTTCGGGCCATCGATGGTCAGTTGCTGCTGACTCCGCCGAAGACGGGAGCCTGAACGATGGACGTTCGGGAATTGGATTTCGAGTTACCGCCCGAACGCATCGCGGCCGAGCCTTCGCCCCGTCGGGATGGATCGCGGTTGCTCGTCGTCCGTCGGGCCACCCGCACGGTCGAGCATCGGCTCTTTTCTGATCTCCCTGATCTTCTTCCTGCTGGTACGGTGCTCATCCGTAATAACGTTACCGTGCTCAAGGCGCGGCTCTTCGGGGTACGTCCCACGGGCGGCAAGGTGGAATGTCTTTTGCTCCGCCCTACATCCGATGCGGCCGAATGGTGGTGCATGCTGCGGCCGGGCAAGCGCGCTTCCGATGAAGCGGGGTTTATCATCGATGGGCGCAAGGCCGTCGTAGTCGAAGTGAAACAGGGCGAATATCGCGTACGTTTTGACCTGGCGGCCGGCGATACGGTCGCGCACTTGGCCTCGCGCGTCGGCGAATTGCCCTTGCCGCCGTATATCGTCGAAGCACGGAAAGATCGCGGCCTCGCCGCGGCGGATGATGCGGCGCGTTACCAGACCGTTTACGCGGATCCGCAATCCGCTCGCGCGGCGGCGGCGCCGACGGCCGGCCTGCATTTCACCGCCGAACTCTTGGCGGAATTAAAAGCCCAAGGCCATGACGCTTTCGATTTGGTTCTAGATGTCGGCCCGGGAACTTTTCAACCCGTCTCGGTCACCAATCTTAATGATCATATCATGCATGCGGAAGCTTATCGCATCCCCGCCGCGACGATGGTTGCGTTGCGCGAACGTCGCCCGCGCTTGGCGGTCGGTACGACCTCCGTGCGTGCGAGCGAAGACGCCTTCCGTAAGACCGACGGTTTTAAATCGGCCACCGATGGCGACTGGGTCGCGGAAGCTTCGCTCTTCATCCGCCCGGGTGACAATATCGGTTGCTGCGAACATCTGCTCACGAATTTTCACCTACCGCGTTCGACCTTACTTTGCTTAGTGGCTGCATTTCTGACTCCGGGTTCGCCGGCCGGCCTGCCTTGGTTGAAAGAAATCTATGCCGAAGCCATCTGGAAAGAATATCGCTTTTACAGTTACGGCGACGCTATGTTGATTTTGTAAGAGATAAAGCTGAGCCCTTGTCTATTAAGGGTAGGGTCAGCACTGCGTGCTGCCCTAGGTGCAAAAGTGAGAGACAAGTTTCAGGTGGCGGGTGGCGGGAGATGTCTTGGGTAGGGTTGAGCGGCCCGCTCAACCTCGGCTGACCAG
>CAILOT010000154.1:0-33213 GCA_903835965.1 uncultured Opitutia bacterium | reverse complement strand
CGGGTCATGGTGATAGGTGGGGTAGGGGTAGGGTTAGGAGAGGCAGTGCAAAAGTGCAAAGGTGCAAAAGTGGACAGGCCGGTCAGGGGGTGGGGGTGACGAGCACGTCGTCGATTTCGATGCCTTTTTCGCCGCCGTTCTGCATCCAGAGCAGCTTGCGCTTGGTGGCGTCGAAGTTCGGACGTTTCAGGGAGTGCTTCCACTTGCCGTCGACGGACATGTCCACGGTATCGCCCTTGAAGATGAGCTTCACGGTGCGCCACTCGTTGTCGGAGAGATCGACCTTCTCGGCGGGGAGGTGTTCGTTGGTCCGGTAGGCCTTGCTAACCGGATCGGGTTCCCGGGTGTTCTGGCGAAGGGGATGCTTAGGGTCGAGGGAATGGGCATCGACCTCGAGCACGACCGAATCGCGGTTGAGGCGGACGCGCAGCATGTGATCGACCGAGCCATAGCCATCATCGCCGTCGACAAAAAGCCAAAGCATACCGCCCTTATCCAGGTGGCGGTAGCGGAACGACATCGTGAGGTCCTTGCCGGCGAGCGACAGGTAGACCATCGGCGGATACTTGCCGCCGCTGGAACCGCGCGTCCACATCACGCCATCACGGATGGAGGTATTCTTGTTGGGGATGGGCGTGATGAATTTCTTTGCGTCAAAGGTCGCGCTGAAGTCCTCGCTTACCGAGAAGGTGTCGGGGGTGGCTTCAAGCGTGGCCGCGAGTAGGATGAGGAAGACGGGCAGGCAGGTTTTCATTTGGCTGGCTTGAGCTTAGCGATGAGGTAGGCCGTCGTGGAGTCGTGCTTCACGTCCTTGGCTCCTGGGTAATTGACTTCCGCGGAGACGCCCTTGGTCGCGCAGTGTTCGGCGAGCTTGACGCCGAAGTTCGCGGTATGCGTCGGGTCCTTCTGGTCCTGGCCGATAGCGGGCGGGGCGCCGAAGGTCATGTAGACCGCGGGGTCGTCGGACGACACAAGCGCGTAGGGTGAATATTCGGCGATGAGCGGCAGGATGGTCTCCCGGCCGGTGAGGAACTCGGCAAACGTCTTGAAGCCAAAAGCGTGTCCGCCGTAGGTGCTGTTGGGTGTCCACTCCTTCATCTGGGCCGGGTCGAGGGTCGTTTGCGGGCCGGTCACCGCTGCGCAAGTAAGGCGGGTGGATTCGCGGGCGATGGGGTCGGCCGACTTCGGGTCGGCGAGGTCGTCGTGGAAGGCCAGCCAGAGGCTTGAGCAGGCTCCGGCCGAACCGCCGGCGGCGCCGACGCGGGTCTTGTCAAGGTTCCACTCGGCGGCCTTGCTGCGCACGAACTGCAGGGCGCGGGCGGCGTCATGCAAGGGCGCCTTCACGGCGGGCGAAGTATCTACCGCGGGGTCGCGCTTGATGAGGCGATAGTTGATGGAGACGACCGAGACGCCGGCCTTGAGCAGGGCGTCGACGTCGGCGAACTTCTCCGCGCGTTCCTTGCTGCCGCCGACCCAGCCGCCGCCGTGGATGATGAAGACGAGGGGCGTCGGCGAGGCGGACTCCGCCTTCCAGAAGTCGAGGACCTGGCGTTCGTGATCACCATAGCGCACGCCGGCCTGCGTGGGCTTGGGCAGTGAGGCCGAATAGGCATCGGCCTTGGGCGCAGCGGCCTTAGCCTTCTTGGCCGGGGTCTTCGCCTTGGTCTTGGGGGCTTCCTGTGCGCCGAGTGTGGCGCACGCGGCGAGGATGAGGAGGGTGAGGAATTTCATGGGGAAGTCTTAGTTGCCGGCGCGGACGAATTCCTCCTTGGAGAGGCGACCGTCGTTGTTCTTATCGAAACGAATGAAGCGGGCCGGCGCATCGGCTTGGTCGGTGATGTGCGGGACATATTCTTCCTTAGAGAGGAAGCCGTCCTTGTCCTTGTCCCAGCTGTCGAAGATCTTCGGGCGGTCGAGGGTTGGCTTTGCCTTGGCAGGGGATTTCTTAACCTCTACTCGGCTGGCTACCTTGTCGCGTGCCGGGCTGGCCGGCAGCGTCTTGGCCCAGGCGAGGGCTTTTTCGGTCAGCGTCTTGACGACGTCGGGATGCTGGGCGGCGACGTCCTGGTGTTCCCCGGGGTCATTGGGGATGTCGAAGAGCTGTGCGTTCTTGCCGGAGTGATCGACGAAGAGCTTCCAGTCGCCGTCGCGCACGCAGAGGGGCGGCGGTGCGTAGTCCGCATAAGGTCCGGCGACGCTCGAGAGCCATTCCCAGTGCAGCGCATGCGTGCGTGGCGTGGCGGGGGCGCCTCGCCAGAGGGCGGAGAGGTCTTCGCCGTCAGCAGCCAGTTCGGCCGGGACCTTGACGCCCGCTATCGCCGCGATGGTGGGAAGGAAATCGACTGCACCGACGACGGCTTTCTCCTCGATGCGGCCGGCGGGCACCTTGCCGGGCCAGCGGACGAGGCCGAAGGTGCGGATGCCGCCTTCGTACATGCTGCGCTTACGGGCGCGGAGGGGGCCCGGGCTACCGACGCCGGCGTTGGCGGCGTTGCCGACGTGATAGTCCTCGGGGCCGTTGTCACTCGACAGTACGATGAGGGTGTCATTGGTCAGCCCAAGCTCCTCGAGCGAGTCGAGCAGGCGGCCGATCTGGGTGTCCAGGTCGGTGAGCGATGCGCAGAAGACCTGCATCTGCTTGCGCAGGTCCTTGGCGTCGCCGAAATACTTTTTAGCCCACTCGCCGAACGCCGGGTCATCCGCCTTGGGCTGGAGGTCGGCGTATACGGCCAGCTGTTCCGGGGTCGGTTTCAGCGGCGCGTGCGGGACGAGCGTCCACATATTGACGTAGAACGGCTTGTCCTTGTTGGCCTTCGCAAACCCGATTGTCTCGTCGACAATCATGGCTGTAGAACGTGCCCGGAAATAGGGCTCCTTTCCTTCATCGCCGAGCGAAGGGCCGTTGGAGTTGACCGTCTTGGAGACATCGAAGCCGTAGGCCTCGGGGGCTGGCGCACCATTGCCTCCGCCGAGGTGCCACTTGCCGAAGTGGGCGGTGGCGTAGCCGGCCTGCTTCAAGAGGTCGGGCAGGGTGGTGACTTCGGGGTCGAGCCAATCCGGCATCGAGCGGGCGGCGTTCGCGGCATGGTCGGAGAAATGCCCGTGGATGAGGTGTCGCGCCGGGTAGTGCGAGGTCATGAAGGCCGTACGACTGGGCGAACAGACCGTCGCGGCGACGTAGAATTGGCGGAGCCAGGTGCCTTCCTTGGCCAGGCGATCCAGGTTAGGGGTCTTCACGTAAGGATGGCCGGCGAACTTGGCGTCACCCCAGCCTTGGTCGTCGGTCAGGATGAAGATCACGTTGGGCTTCCGCGGAGTGTCGGCGCCGAACAAGGTGGCGGCGGCCAGGAGGCCGAGTGAGAGCAGGGGTTTGATCTGGAGTAATCTCATGTTGAATTAGAAGGGGTTGCGATCCGGAGTCATCAGGCGGCTAAGCTCATTGCGGCCGGCCATCTTTTGCTTGGCCTTTTCGTTGGACGAGCAGGTTGCTCTGCCGGGCAAAGCGTCGCCCGAGCAGGGCGCAGCCAGCTCCGGTGAAATGGTACTGATTTTGCATGACGCCATCGACTTCTTTGTCGTTAAGGTCGTCGGTGTCGACCCATGCCGCATGAGGGTCGCTTGCGGCGATATCCATGTGAGCCTGTCGCACATTATGCCAAGACGCATGGTTTCCTTCGCCCCAGTCGTTGAGTCGTCCGATGACGACGTTCATGTCAGGCTGCTTCAGGTCGCGTCGCAGATTGAAGATCAGTCGCTTCAATGCCTCGGCATAGGGTACGTCGAGTTTGTCTCTTCCGTCCTGCTCACCCTGCATCCAGCAGAATGTCACGGACGCCGGAGTACCTAGCCCTTTGACCAGCTTATGATACTCGGCAAGGATGGGCTCATAATGAAGGGTGCCCTGAGTGGTGTCCTTGGCGCGAACGGCTTGCACGTTCACTCCGTGTCGTGCGGCTATTTCGTTCCATTCGGCTACCCAGAGCCGGATGGGCGAGCCACCCTTGGCTATCTTGAAGTAGAGCACATCGTCCGGCGCGAACCGTTCTTTGGCCTCCGCTTCGAATCCGGTCTTCGGATCGACCCCGTTCATGGTCTGTCCGGACAGGATGATGAGGTGGAATGGTCGCGCGTCGGAGGGTGGGGTCGCGGACGCGAAGGCCGCAGCCACCCAGGAGAGCAAGGAGACGAATTGAAGGGAAAGTTTCACTGGTCAGGGCGGTCGGATTGACGCTATTTCTTAGCCTTCGATTTATATGCCGGATTGGGCGGAGGCATCAGGGCGCCGACTTCCTTCCGCCAATCGATGAGTTTCGCGCGCAGGGATGCCGCCTTGTCGGGATGCCGTGCGGCAAGGTCGTTCTTTTCGCCGATGTCTTGGGGGATGTTATAAAGTTCCAGCTTACCGTCTTCATACCACTCGATGAGTTTCCAGTCGCCTTCGCGAATAGCGCCATAGGGTGAACCGCCTTGATTAGAGTAATGCGGGTAGTGCCAAAACAACGGTTTGCCTCGATCGAGGGGTTCGCCCTTGAGCAAGGGTGCAAGACTGATGCCGTCCAGGTGTTGCTGCGGTTGCAGGGGTAGGCCGGCCAGCGCCAGCAGCGTGGGGTAGAAGTCAGTGCTGATCACGGGCGTGGCGCAGGTACTTCCGGGTGTCGTGACGCCGGGTGCCCGAATAATCCAAGGTTCGCGGATGCCTCCTTCGTATGGCCAACCCTTGCCGCCACGCAACGGGACGTTTGAAGTGGGGCTTCCTTCGCTGGTGGAGAGCCCGCCGTTATCGGACGTGAAGATGACGATGGTATTTTGGTCGAGTCCGTTGCTTGCCAGTGCGGCGAGTACGCGACCTATGCCCGTGTCGAGTTGTTCGAGCATGGCGGCATAGACGGGGTTGTTTTGCACCAGGTTCACCTTGCGTTCTCCCTCCTGGTCCGAGGCATCCGCGGGGGCGGAGGTCTTCTTTTTCTGGTATTTCGCGACGAGGTCATTCCTCGCGCCGATCTTGTTGTGCACCGCCAAGAAGGGCAGATAGAGGAAGAAAGGGTCATTCTTATGGCTAGCGATGAAACTGATCGCTTCGTTCGCGATGCGGTCGGTGGTCTTGGGGTCATCCTTCGCATCCGGCGGCGGGACGGTGGACGGCGGGTACCAGAATTGGTTGCCATCGCTGGAAATCAGGCCGGGTCCGAATCCTTGGGCGTTAGGCGAAAAGTTCCCGCCACCAAGATGCCATTTGCCGGCGATAAACGTGGCATAGCCGGCTTCGCGGAAGGCCTCCGCGACGGTCACTTCTTCGAGCGGCAGGTGATTGGCGTTGGGGGCGGTCGTCAGTTTGCGGGCGTTCTTGCTTCCGGGGATCCAATCCGTGATGCCGCATCTGGGAGGATACTTTCCCGTCATGATGCTGCTACGCGTGGGTGAGCAGACGCAGCAAGCGGCGTAACCGTAGGTGAAGCGCATCCCCTGTTGGGCGAGACGATCGATCTGCGGAGTTTCGTAGAATGTGCTCGGGTTGTAGGCTCCGATATCCATGTAGCCCAGGTCGTCCGCCAGAATGAAGATGACGTTGGGCTTCCGCGGAGTATCGGCGCCAAACAAGGTGGCGGCGGCCAGGAGGCCGAGGGTGAGGAGTGTTTTCATTTAATCTGTTCGAGGGAGAGAAGGGCATCGGCGTAACGGCGGCCGACTTCGAGCGTGCCGGCGGCGGTGAAGTGCGTGTGCGAGGGCGGCAGGGTCTCGGCGCCGACGGTGTCGACGTAACGGGCGCGGGGCAGGGCGGCGGCGACTTCTTTCTGGGCGTCGACGACCTTTGGCATGAACGCGTTCTTGCCGTTACCGAAGCGGGTGTTGACGCCCAGGAGCAGGATCAGGTCGGGCGCATCGAGTTCGGTGCGCAGGCTTTTTAGCATCGCCGAAAGATTGGCGACGTAGGCAGGGGCGTCCTTCGCGTTGGCGTCGCTCTCGCCCTGCACCCAGACGAATGCGCGGGGGCGGAGGGTGATGTCCTTGGCCTTAGCGTAGGCGATCGCGGTCTTGGTTTCGTCAATCATCGATCGGTAGCAGGCGTCAGCCTTGCCCGGCAGTCCGACATTCCAGTCGGCGGCGACGGATGTGCCGCTGAAGGCCGTCTTGATGACGGCGAGCGGCCGGGTCTCTTTCGTGGCGAGCGTGCGGACCATCCCGATCTCGGGTCCGAAGCCACCCTTGGTCTTCTTGTTGAAGTTGCCGTATTGGCGACCGGTCTTCTTCGCGGCGTCTCCGGACATCGCCGGCGTGCGCGGTTGGAACTGCAGGGTCGTCCACTGCCGGGCGCTTGTGCCATCGAACTCATCGGGAGGCGGATCGCCCACGCGCCACCAGAACATCGTGGCGGCATCCTTCGGGTCAGCCGGTAGTTCTTCGGCATAGGCGTCGAAGCCGACCGCGTTGGACTGCCCGGCGACCAAGATCAGGTCGCGCGTCTCGGCGTGAGCCAGGTTGGCCGCCAGCAAGGCAAGGCATGGGATAAGGTGGCGGAGCATGGGGTCTCCTTAAGACAACCCCATCGGGCGGGGGTAGTTCCACCCTTACCTTAGCCCCGGAGCTTTATTTTCCTTCGTTTAAGAGGAAGGTGACCAGTTCCGGGCATTCGAAGAAGGAGGGGCCGACCTTGTGGCCTTCGCCGGGGACGATCTTGACCGTGAACTTCCCGCCCAGGGCTTCGTAGCGTTCCTTGAGGAGCAGTGTGTTGTCCTTGTAGGGAACGACGACGTCGGTGTCGCCATGGACGGCAAACATCGGGACCTTGGCGGCGGCGAGGCCGGCCAAGTTGTCGATCGGGTTGAACTCCTTGAGCCGGAAGGTGAGTTCGGACTCGGTCATCTCGAAATCACCGAGCGTTTGCACCTTCGAATTCTTCAGCGGCCAGCTGGCGAGGTTGCAGACCGGGTAGATACCGATCCATGCTTTGACCTTGTCGGGATTCCGGAACGCCCAGGTGAGCGTCATCATCCCGCCGCGACTCTGGCCGAGCAGGATCGGCTTGGGCGAATAGCCGCGCTTCACCATCTCGTCGTAGAACTTCGTGAACTGGGCGGCACTCTTCGGGGATCCGCGGACTTCGCCGAGGTCGTAGCCGGCGATGGCGATGCCCGCCTGCTGGCAGGCGTCGGCGTAGAGCTTGTGCTGGACGATCGAGACCCCGCCGTTGAGCGTCGGTGCATACCAAAGCCAAGGCTTATCCTTGGCCGGGGTCGCCGCCGGATGAATCACGGCCTTGTGTCCGTCGACCAAGAATGTGTCTGCCGCGAAGAGCGGAGCGATGGCGAGGCAGACAAGGAGTAGCGACCGGGTCATCATTCGATGAAAATCAGTTCGTTACCGTTGAGCAAGGCTCGGCAGAAGGCGGGTTTGCCGTGCTGGGTGATGAGCTTCTCGGCGGCGGTTCGTTCGGTGGACGTCGGCTGACGTTGCAGGGCGAATGAATAGGCCTGGGCGATTGGGTCGGGGCCGTCGAGGCGGGCGGCGAGGGCTTTGGCCATATCTAGCGTGAAGCTATTGTTGAACAGGGTGAGGGCCTGTAGGGGAGAGGTGGTGTTGGCCCGCTTGGGCGCCGCAAAGGCGATGTCCGGCAGGTCGAAATCGTTGAGGACGTCGACGACGCTGGCGCGGGCGTTCTGGTGGTAGACGGCTCGGCGGTAGGTCTCGGGGCCCTGCGTATCCAACGGGATGTAAGTGGAGACGTTGTTCACCAGATAGCGGTAGAGGCGGAAGCCGGGGCCACCCATGGGCTCGAGCTTCAGCTGACCCGCGGTCGCCAGCAGGGTGTCGCGGATCTCTTCGGCGCCGAGGCGGCGTGGGGGGAAGCGCCAGAGCAGGCGGGCATCCTTGTCTGCACGTACGGCGACCGGATTGAAGTCAGCGGATTGCAGGTAGGTCTGCGAGAGCACGATCTCGCGGTGAACGGCCTTCAATTTCCAGCCGCTGGCGACAAGTCGCTGCGCGAGGAAATCAAGAAGCTCAGGGTGGGTGGGTTTACTGCCGAGGAAACCGAAGTCGCTCGGGGTATCCACGAGGCCGGTGCCGAAGTGGTAATGCCAGAGGCGATTCGCGAGCACTCGGGCGGTGATGGGGTTGTCCTGAGTGATCCAATTCGCGAGGGCGACGCGGCGTTCGCCTTCGTCGGCGTCGGCCTTGAGCGCGTAAGGCTTCGTGACGAGATCGAGCACGCTGAGGCTGGCCGGGACAACCTGACCGGCGGGCTTCGTGGGGTCGCCGCCTTTGTGGACGAAGGTGGGTTCGGGTTTCCGCTGGTGCGTGCCGACCCAGGCCGATGGCATCTTCGGTACGGCGGCGATGTGCTTATCGACGGTGGCGAGGTCGCGACCAAGCAGGCCGAGGCTTTTGGCTTCATCGGGTGTGGTCACCTCCTTGCGGACGCGTTCGAAAGCATGCGCCGGCGACCAAGCCTCTCTGTCGTAGGAGTCGGCGACTTTTTTCCATTCCTTGCCATCGAGC
The DNA here is from genome assembly GCA_903835965.1 of uncultured Opitutia bacterium. GTDB lineage: Bacteria > Verrucomicrobiota > Verrucomicrobiia > Opitutales > UBA953 > UBA953. Next base: position 24,717 of record CAILOT010000154.1, on the reverse strand, counting down.
GAGACGAACATTTCGTACTCACAGGGCGTTGTACCTTGGGTGCTGTCGCGTAGCAGTCGTCCTTTGGCCGTACGGTAGGCGAGGCGGCCGACCTTCTCGACGCGGGGCAGGGTGATGAGGAGTTCGGCGGGGTTACCGACGAACCAATGGGCACCTTCGTCGCCGTCGATGGTGAGGGCGGCGCTGTAGGCCATGGGAAAGTCTTCGGCGGTGGCCCCCTTGGCGCCTTCGGCCTTGGAGCCATTGGAGGCGAGTGCGACGTTACGAGGCGTCGTCTCATCTGTCCAGATCTCGAACTCGGAGATACGACCGCCGACGCCGCTCAGCGGGTTGGCCGAGGTAGCCGACATGGTGAGCTTGACGAAACGGGCCTCGGTGGGGGTGATCTTTTCTTCGGTGAGCCAGGTGTCGGCCTTGGGTCGTGGGTAATGGCGCGTGGCCAGGAGGGCCTTGGCTTTGGTCTCGATGGCTGCGGTGAGCGCCGACTGTTCGGCGACGAGTCGGGCACGCTCCTTATTCAGGGGGGCCATGGCCGTATTGAATGCCTGGGTCTGTTCCTTGGTGGCGAGCGTTCGGCGGCCATGCACGACGCCTTCGAAGGATGCGCGGATGCGGTAATAATCCTCGGTCGGGATGGGGTCGAACTTATGGTTATGGCAACGGGCGCAGTTGATCGTCAGGCCGAGGAAGGCGCTGCTGGTCGCGGTCACCATGTCATCGAGCGTGGCGGCGCGGATCACCTGCTTGGCCACGGGGTCTTGGTTGCTAACGTCGTCATAGGGGCCAGCCACGAGGAAGGCGCTGCCGATCTCGACCTGTGGATTGAATTTCCCAATGACGTCACCGGCGAGGTGTTCGCGCATGAGCTGGTCGAAGGGCTTGTCGTCGTTCAACGAGCGGATGACGTAATCGCGGAAAGGGTAGAGGTCATCGATGACGAAGTTGCGTTCGAAGCCGTTGCTCTCGCCGAAGCGGACGACGTCGAGCCAGTGGCGGCCCCAGCGCTCACCGTAGCGAGGGGAGGCAAGTAGGCGGTCGACGAGGGCTTCGGTCGCCTTGCGCGCATCGGCTTGGTGGGCCGTAACGAAAGCGTCGACTTCGGCCTGTGACGGCGGCAGGCCGGTCAGATCGTAACTGAGCCGACGGATGAGCGCCTGCGGCTTGGCGGGGGCATTACGGGTGAGTTTCTGCTCGGCGAGCTTGGCATCGATAAAACCGTCGATGTCGGCGTGTTTGAATTCCTTGGCGAGGGGTTGAAGTGACCACCACGACTTGTCGGAGCGCTTGACCTCGGCGGTCGCCTGTTCACGAGGATCGACGGCGCCGGCCTTGATCCAGATGGCGAAGTCGGCGATGATCGCATCGGCCAGCTTTGGCTTCTTCGGAGGCATCTCCATGTCCGGTTCGAGGTGTCGTATATAGCGGAGGAAGAGACCTTCGTCGGGCTTGCCGGGTACGATGATTGGCTTGCCTGCGTCGCCGCCTTTCTGCCAGCCGGCCTTGGAATCGAGATAGAGCCCGCTCTTGAGTTTCTTGGCCTTGGTGCTGTGGCACTCGTAGCAATGCTCCGCGAGCACCGGGCGGATCTTCTGCTCGAAGAATGCGATGCTGGCAGGGTCGTCAGCCGCGATGAGCGGAGCCGACGAGAGAAGAAGGAGGGCGAGGAGGCTTCTCATGCGAGGATCGGCTTGATGACGTGGCCGTGGACGTCGGTGAGGCGGCGGTTGGCGCCGTTATGATAGTAGGTGAGTTTCTCGTGATTCAGCCCGAGGAGTTGAAGCACCGTCGCGTAGAAGTCGTAGCACGTCGCGATATCGGTGACGCTTCGGCGGCCAAAGTCGTCGGTCGCGCCATAGGACACGCCGCCTTTGACGCCGGCGCCCATCATCCAAGTCGTGTACGCGTCGGGGTTATGGTCGCGGCCGGTGGTGCCGACCTGGTGGGTGGGCATACGTCCGAACTCCGTGCACCAGATGACCAGCACGTCGTCGAGCATCCCGCGCTGCTTCATGTCGGCGAGCAGGGCGGCGGTGGGCTGGTCGAAGATCGGGCAATGACGGTCGTAGTCAGCCTTAAGAGTCTTATGGGCATCCCAGTTGAGGAGGCCGTCGACATTGCTGGCGCGGGAGGCGCAGTACAGGCTCACGTAGCGGACGCCTTGCTCGAGGAAGCGACGGGTCAGCAGGCAGTTCTTGGCGTAGGCGGCCTTGAGCGGGTTGGCGTCCTTCGTGCCGTAGAGGGCGTGGACGTGGTCCGGTTCGCGAGAGAGGTCGCTCACCTCCGGGGCGGCGAGCTGCATCTTTGCGGCAAGTTCATAGGCCGCGATGCGAGCGCGGAGTTCGTCATTTCCGGGATGTTGTTCGGCGTGCTCGAGGTTCGTGGCGCGGAGGAATTCGCGGGTCGCTTCGTCTTCAGCGGAAGAGACATCGGTCGGGCGACCGAGATTACGCAGTGCCTGTTGAGAGGCCATGCTCACGCCTTGGTGGCGGGCCGGCAGGAAACCGTTGCCCCAGTTGGCCTTGCCGTTGGGCGGTTCGCCGCGGACATCCTGGACGGAGATATAGGTGGGCAGGTTCTGGTTGAGCGAGCCGAGGGCGTGGCTGATCCAGGCACCACCGCTCGGATAGCCGTCGCGGGTGAAGCAGGTGTTCATCGCGACGCAGCCCGGGCCGTGGGTATTGCTGCGCGAGGTCATCGAATGGATGAAAGCCATGTCGTCGACGTGCTGCGCCATGTGAGGCAGGTTCGAGCTGATCATCTTGCCGCTCTTGCCCGCCGGCTTGAAGGCCCAGGGGGACTTCATCAGGTTGCCGTTCTTGCCTTGGAAGGTCACTTCTTCCGGTCCTGGCAAGGGCGTGCCATCGTATTTATCCAAGAGCGGCTTATGATCCCAGAGGTCGATGTGGGAAGCCGCACCCGGGCAGAAGATCTGGAGGACTTGCTTGGCCTTCGGGGCGAAGTGCGTGCCGGGCGGCAAGGCGGCGCTGAGGTCGCTCATGAGCAAGCGCGATAGCGCCAAGCCCGTCATGCCCGTGGTCATCTGGCCGAGGAAGCGGCGGCGGGTCAGCTCGAGGGGGTCGGACATGGGGTTATTCTACTCTCCTTCTGACAACTTACTACGTCCGTTGTTTCACGGGGTAGCACTATCATCTCATTTAGGCCTGCCCGGGTTTAAGGGCCTTGGCGGCATTGGCCCTTGTTCGCGTCCCCTCGAAGGTCTCGGCGGCGAGAAGTGAGGTGGCAGCCAGAAGCCAGAGGGCGTTAAGCAGGCGATAGCAGCGAAACATGTGGGTCGGGTTTGATAGGGGGTAAGACCCGTTGACTTAACGGCCAAGTAATCGTATCAACAATGACATTATGGAAACTCCCCCTAAGAAAGTTTCCACAGGTAGAGTAATATCAGGATTTTTCTTCGGGGCGATCTGGGTATGTGGGTCCTGTGTTTTCGGTTTCGCCGAAATGTTCGCAAGCGGAATGGCGGGGGGGTCCCCTAATATGAAAGAGGGTTCGGCACAGTTGATGACGCTCTTTATCGTACTCGGAGCCGGGCTGATAACCTTAGCTGGTTTCGCCGGCGGGGCTGCTATCGCTGCCACTGATGAATCCGAGGGACGTGCCCACTGGACGACTTTTGGTAAGAGGATTGCTTGCGGATTAGGACTTCAGGCGATCGGGATCATTATCGCAACCATCATGAATCATTCTTGAGAGCTTGAGATTGGCGTGTGCCCGGCGGGCCTATTCCATCAAGTTCATCGCGTTGCTGTTGAGCCAGGCTCGGCGAAAGGCTAGCTTGTTCTACCTTGCCGTAAGTTTTCCCACACTCAGCGCGAGCGGAAGAGGTCGCTGGTCAGGCACTCGACGACGAGGCTACGCAGGCCGAGGCCCTGCTGCTTCACTTTCTCTTGGATACGGTCGATGGCGAACTCGTCGGCTGGCTCCATGAGGCGGCCAGTGCTATAGGCGAGCAGCGAGCGGATGAGGTGGCGGGTGAACTGCTCTTGGCGTTTATCGTGCAGGATATCGCGGAAGCCAGCGAAGTCCTGATACTTCTCGCCGGAGTTGAACTCGCCGGTGGTGTCAATCTTCGGCGCCTCGCCCTTCTTCGGCTTGGCGTAAGTGACGCGCCAGCGGCCGACCGGGTCGAAGGCCTCCAGGCTGAAGCCGAGCGGGTCGATCTTGCGATGGCACTCGGCGCAGGCGCGGTCGATGCTGTGCTTGGCGAGGCGCTCGCGGATCGTAGTCGTACCGGTGACGTCGGGCTCGATGGCCGGCACGACGTCCGGAGGAGGTGGCGGTTTGACGCCGAGGATGTTCTCGCTGACCCAGGCCCCGCGGGTGACGGGCGAGGTCTCGACGCCATTGGCGCTGACGGTCAGGACGGCCGCCATGCCGAGCAGGCCGCCGCGGTGCATGTCTCCCTTGAGGCTGACCTTCTGGAAGCCATCGGCCAGGCGCAGGGTCTTCTGCTCAGGCAGCTCGTAGAGCTTGGCCAGCTTCTTGTCGACAAAGGTGTGGTCCGAGTTCAGGAACTGGCTCACCGGCAGGTTGTCCTTGAGCAGTTCACGGAAGAACAGGCGCACTTCGTCCTTCATTGATGCGGGCAGGTCCTCGGCGTAGTAGGCACGATTCAGCTCGCGCGGCGGCGGCATGCTGCCGAGGTCGCGCAGGTTCAGCCAGCTGTCAAGGAAGCCATGGACGAAGCCGTCGACACGTTCATCGGCTAGCAGGCGGTCGATCTGCTTCTTCAGTTCCGCATCGCTGGTGAGTTTGCCCGACGCCGCGGAGGTGAATAGGGCCTCGTCGGGCGGTGCGGACCAAAGGGCGTAGGCGAGGCGGGTGGCGAGGTCGTGCGGATGCAAAAGTCGGTCACCCTCTTTGGTGACCTCGCTCAGGTATAGGAAGGAAGGTGAGCACAGGATAAGTTTGACTACGTCGAGCGCCGCCTGACGGGAGCTGGCTTTTTCGGCGATCCGCTTCTCGTACATTGCCCGGATCGAAGCGCGGTCGGCTTCCAGTAGCGGGCGGCGGTAGGCTTTCGACGCAAAGGCGAGAAGCTGGTCGAGGGCGTGCCCCGGCTGGAAGCCGTCCTTGCCGAAGACGGCGACTTCCTCGGCTCCGCCCGTTTTCTCGACCACCGGACCCTGGACGATGATCTCGCTGATGCGAATGTGCGGTAGCTGGCCCTCCAGGAGGATGTGCGCGCGGCCGACGCCCGAAGAGCCAATCGGCGCTTTAAACTCTTTCTTGTATCGCTTGTTGATCGTCACGACCGCGGCGCGCGATTCATAGGGGCCGTTCGGGAAGATGAAGCGCGGGGTCTGGCCGGCCTCGAGCCACACGCGGAACTTCAGGCGGGTCGGCGTGTTGTCGGGTACAATGCTGCTGGCGAGGAGCGGCTCAATGGCCTGCGGATAATGGATGTGGCCCTTGGTGACATCACCGGGCACGACACCGAGGATGAAGGGCTCCGAGAAATCGATGCCGAAGATGGCGGGATCGTAGTGGGTGTCGCGGTGCATGGCCGTCGCCTCGACCTCGAGGTCGTAAAGTCCGGAGACCTTTACGCCCTGCTTGAAATCTTCGATGTGGCCGTAACCGCCCTGACGGGTGTCGGTGTTGGGCTGTTCGTAGATATTGAGGTACCGGAAGTTGAAGGCGCTCTTATGTGAGCCCGTCAGTTCCTCATACTGGACAAAGTTGCTATTGAAACGCCAGGTCTGCGGCGCGGTGGTCGGCTTGCCCAGACGAGTTTCCACGAGGTGGTTCGCGGACAGGAAATACTGGTCGACCAGGAAACCTGAAGTCACCAGTGACTGGCCAATCGTGTCCAGGTGGCGGGCGGTCTTTTCCTTGGGGAAGTCGGCGGTCAGTCCGAGGGTGTCGACGCGGCGACCGAACAAGGTGGCGAGAGTGTTTTCGTATTCGCGGTTGGAAAGCCGGCGCAGGACGGTCCGCGAACCGGTGCCCTGTAGTGAAGCCTGGGCCGCCGCAGTACCTGCGCGTAGGGCGCGGATCGCCGCGAGGCGTTCGTCGTCGCTGGGTTGGTCGGCCTTCTTCGGCGGCATCTCGCGCAATGTCAGCTGGTCGATGATGTCGCGCGCCTCGATCACCGCGGGCAGCGTCTTCAACGGCAGGGCGAACTGATGGAAGGTGCGGTCGCCCTTGTGGGCATCGGCGTCATGGCACTCTAGGCAGTAGCGGCTCACGAACTGCTCGACGGACTTCGCCGGCGCCTCGGCGGCGCGCAGGGGGCCGGCCGCCAAGAGCGCGGATACGACCAGCAGGGTTCGGAATGCCGGCATCGACGTCACGAAAGAGGGCCGATGTCGGGGTTAGGCGAACCGTCCCGTGCTGCTGCCGAAGGCATGCGTTTCGACACCCATCTTCTGGGCGATATCGACGAAGAGGTTGCAGAGCGGCACCTTGTGGCTGACCTCACGCGCGACTTCACGGAAACGGCCATGCTTGTAGCCGCCGCCCGCGAGGAGGATCGGCAGGTCGGTGTTCTTGTGCGAATTGGCGTCGCCCATGCCGCTACCGAAAAGCACGGTGGTGGAGTCGAGCAGCGAGCCTTCGCCATCCTTCAACTGCGAGAGACGACCGACGAACTTGCCGTACTGCGCGACCTGATAGCGCTCGAGGGTGATGAGCGCGGCGATGGACTCGGGGTCGTTGCCGTGGTGGGAGATCCCGTGGTAATCCTTCTTGATGCCGAGATGCTGAGGCAGGAAGTCTCCGCCGACCTCCAGCGTGGCGATGCGGGTGCTGTCGGTGTGAAGGGCGAGCGCGATGAGCTCGTACATCAGCGGCAGGTCGTCGACTGCGTTACGGTTGGCCGGCTTGGCGAAGGGGGCCGCCGGCTTCGGGAGATGGGTCCAGCGCTGACGGAGTTCGAGGCGCTTTTCGACGTCGCGGACCGAGGTGAAGTACTCCTCAAGCTTGTCCTTGTCCTCTTGATTGACCTGTCCCGAGAGGCGCTTCGCCTCTTCGCGTACGGAATCCAGGATCGAGGCCTGCACGTGGTTTTCCTGTTCGCGACGCACGCGCCGTTCGGCGGAGTCGCTGACGAAAAGCTTGTCGAACAGGTCGGCCGGGTTGGTGATCGGCGGCACGCGCACGCCGGCCTTCGTCCAGGCGAGCTGGCAGCCGCCGTGGATGCCGCCTTCGGAGCCGACGGTGAGCGAGGAGAACCGGGTCTGGTGGCCGATCTCTTCGGCCAGGAACTGGTCGAGCGAGACGTTGCCATCGGCGCGGTTCTGGGCCTCGGAATTGAGCACGCCGGAAAGGAAGGAATGCACCGCGAAGTGGCCGCCCTTGACGCCGTGGTCGAGGCCGCGGAAAACGGTCAACCGTTCGCGCTGTTCCCAGAGGGGTTCCAGCAGCGTCGTCTTTTCGTAGTCAGTCCCGGTGGTCTTCGGGAACAGCTGCTTGGTCTGGTAGCCGAGCAGGTTGCCGATCGCCACGAAGCGGCGGGCGCCGATGCCGGCGCCCTTGGACGTTTGCACGGTGGGATTGCCGCTGAGGGCCTTCGCGCTGAGCGAGCACAGGCCGGGGAGAGCCAGGGTGGCCCCTAGGGAGCGGAGGATGAAACGTCGGCGATGCATATCAGGGGCGGACTAAGAGGGGGGTGGGGTTATTTTGCGTTATGCCGGCTTCCCGAGGCGAGCCTTTCCTTGTCAGGCAAGGGCTAGGTTTCGGTGGACTACCTAATCCTGACAGCCCCTTGCGCCCTAAGTTCCGCTTATGGGTGTTATCGTCTCCACTTTCACAGCGCCCGGAAGTACTCGATATAGCCGATCATCATCTCGTCCACCGTCTGGGCGCCCCAACGTACATGCTTGGTCGGGTCGGGGTTGGCCTTGTTGCCGGTGCTGTTATCGAAGACCGCCGTGATCTTCATGGTGCTGCCCTGCGGGATGAGCTTCGGGTGCTTGTAGTCGTAACGGAGCTGCCAGTTGAAATCGTAGCGGGGGATGTCCAGCAGGGTCTCCGTCTTGCCGTCGGCGTAGGTCACCTCGTATTTGAAGGCGACCCCACGGGTGTGCATGTGCGGCATGAAGCCCATGATCGGCATGTCGAAGGGTACCCTTTGAGAGTAGGTCTCGACGTGCCGGGCGGCGCCGGGCGGGATCGAGAGCTTTGTATTGGCGAGAGGGGCGGTCCGGATCTCGTGGGTAGGCGGCGTCTTGGCGAATATCAGACCCATCTTGAGGCGTTCCTTCTTGGCCTTGCCGCTCGGGGTGTAATGGATCTGGAAGCTCACCTTGGCTCCCGCAGGGATCTTGCGGGCGAAGCCCTCGGGGTAGACGCAGGCGCCGTTGCCAGGTACGTAGATCGCCCAGTATCCCTCGCGTCCTTCATCGGCCTTGCGCACCTCGGAACCTTTCTCATGCACCCGCACGATCACGTGATGGACGACGTCGCGTTCGCTTGGAATGATCTCGTAGGCGGAGACCCACCGGTCTTCCTTGAGCTCGGTCTCCACGATGTCGGTGGCGTAGGGCATGAACCCATCGGCCTTGATGTCATGGGCATTACTGAGCTGCACGACTAAGTCGGGTTTGCCGATGCTCCACTCGGCCGGGTAGCGGCGCTTCGCAGGGGCCTCGGCCGCGTCACCGAGCGGGCGATCCTTTGAGTCGATCCAGGCGAAGAGGTCGGCTTTGTCCTTGGCGGAGAGGCTGCAGTCATTGGCCCAGGGGTTCTTGTCCGCGTCCTTGTCGACGGCCGCGAACCAAGGGGGCATGGAGCCTTCGCCCACCACGCGTCGGATGACCTTGGCGCGGTCTTTGACCTCGTCGATGTCGTCCAGGGCGAACGGGGCGATGCCGTCTTCGCGATGGCAAGAGACGCAGTTCTGCTGTAGAATGCGGGCCACGTCGCGGTGATAGGTGACCGTCGTGGCCTTGGCGTTGGCGGCGGCCGGAAGGTCCAGTTCGCAGCCGGGGGCAGCGGTGGCCTGCACGAAGGGCTTTTCGCCGCGAAGCAGAGCGGCGACGGCGTCCCTCAGGTAAGAGTGCTTGGGCGCATCGAGGTTATAGTTGATCCCGTATTGGTCGTCGAGCGCGCCCCGGTAGACCAGCGTACGCGCCGGATCGATCAGGAAGACCTCCGTGGTGGTGCGAGCGCCCAGCGCCAGACTTAGCTTCTTTTCGGTGTCGTGCGCATAGGGCGCAGTGACGCCGGCGGCGGCCAGCTGGGATCGGATATCCTCGGGCTTCTCGCTGCCGAGGGCGTTGACGAGGAGCAGCCCCAGTCCTTGGTCCTTGAGTTCCGCGGCCAGTTTGGCCACCGAGGGCAGGTAGCGTTTGCTGACGGGGCAAGTGGCGCTCGTCATCACGATGACGAGTCCCTTGCGATTCTTGAAAGAGCCGAGGCTGAGTTCCTTGCCGTCCAGCGTGCGAAACTTCACGTCGTCGATCATACGACCAATGCCGACTTCGCCGGGTTTGAGCATCTCCGGTCCGCTGGTGACCTTCTTGACGTCCTCGGCCGTGATCGCGGGTGCCTGTGCCGCGGATTTTTTACCCGCTGATCCTGCTCCTGCCGCCACGACGCGGCGCATCAAGGTAAGTTCTTCCGCGCTGACGACGCCGTTGTCATCCTGGTCCAGTCTGGCGAACCAAGGGGCGCCGCCGGCTTCCTCCTTGGTGATCTGGCCGTCGGCGTTCTTGTCCACGGCTTTGATCATCGCTTCGATCTGGGCGACCATACCGCCGCTTGCGGTGTTTGTCTTACCAATCGCAGTCTTGTTCGTAGCCGTGACTTTGCCGCTCACCTTGTTGTACTCCGCCTCCGTGATCGCGCCGTCCTTATCCAGGTCGAAACGGACGAAGCTCGTCTTGCTCGGCAATTCGTCAGCTATGACTTTGCCGTCATGATTACGGTCATAACGCTCGAACACGCCGTCACTTTCCTGCGCTATCGCCGATAGGCATAGCCCCAAAAGGCTGAATGTCTGTATCATGCTAGGGCGCATCTATTCTTTCAACCCCGACAGGCTCCGATGGTTGCTTGAATCCTCGAGCCCTCAGGCCAGCAGGGGCTTGATCACCTTGGCGGGGTTGACCCCAGTGAGGCGGACATCCAGGCCCTGTGACCTCACGTTGAGGCGCTCGTGGTTGAGGCCCATCTGATGGAGGAGGGTGGCGTGGATGTCGCGGACATGGACCGGGTCCTTGACCGCGCCGAAGCCGAATTCGTCGGTCTCGCCGTAGGTCATTCCCGGACGGAAGCCGCCGCCGGCGAACCACATGGTGAAGGCGTCGATGTGGTGGTTGCGTCCGGTGAATTCGCGGACCTCGCCCATCGGCGTGCGACCGAACTCGCCGCCCCAGACGACGATGGTGTCGTCGAGCAAGCCACGCGATTTGAGGTCCTTGACCAGCGCGGCGCAGGCCTGGTCGATATCCTTGGCCTTGACGGGCAGGTGTTGCTGGAGGTTCTCGGTGACGCCGCCGTGGTGGTCCCAGTTGGTGTCGTAGAGCTGGATGAAGCGCACGCCACGCTCGACGAGGCGGCGGGCGAGGAGACAATTGCGGGCGAAGCTGGCCTCGGCGGGATCTTTGATGCCGTAGAGGTCGAGGGTGGCCTTGCTCTCGCCCTTGAGGTCCATGACCGCCGGCGCGCTCGTCTGCATACGGTAGGCCATCTCGTAGGCGTTGAGGCGCGCCGAGATCTCGTCGTCGCCGGTCTTCGCCAGGCGGGCGGCGTTGAGTTCGCGCACGGCGTCGATGACCTTGCGCTGGTCGGCCGCGGCCACGCCCTGCGGGTTCGTCAGGTTGAGGATCGGGTCGCCTTGGCCGCGGAGGGGTACGCCTTGGTAGGTGCTGGGCAGCATGCCGCTGCTCCAGAGCGAGGCGCCGCCGCGCGGACCGCGTGGGCCGCTCTGCAACACGACGAAACCAGGGAGATCGGCGCATTCGCTGCCGAGACCGTAGGTCATCCAAGCGCCCATGCTCGGACGGCCGAACAGGCCGCTGCCGGTGTTCATGAACAGCTTCGCCGGTGCGTGGTTGAAGAGGTCGGTCTTGCAGGTCTTGACGAAGCAAAGGTCGTCGGCGATCGCCGCCGTATGCGGGAGCATGTCGCTCACCCAGGCACCGCTCTGGCCGTGCTGCTTGAACTGCTTGTCGTGGCCGAGCAGGTTGACGCGGTGGCTCGAACCCATGAACGCGAAGCGCTTGCCTTCGACGAAGCTGGCGGGGATGGGCTGTCCGTTGAGCTCGTTGAGCTTGGGCTTGTGGTCGAAGAACTCCAGCTGGCTGGGCCCGCCGGCCATGAAGAGATAGATGACGCTCTTGGCCTTGGGCTTATGATGCGGCGTCTTCGGCGCGAGCGGGTCGGCGGCCAGCGCGGGCTTGTCCGCCGCGAGCAGGGATGACAAGGCGATGGAGCCGAGGCCCACGCCGCAGTCGCGGAAGAAGTGGCGGCGGGTGCGGCCGAGGAGGCGGAAGGGGTCAGTCACGGGTGATGGTCTCGTCTAGATTGAGGAGGGCGCGCGCGGCTGAGAGGCGGTCGAGCGGGGTGAGGACGGCGAGTTCGGCGGCCTCCGGCGCACGCGAGGTGCAGCGGCGGAAGGCGGTGGCGAGGCCTTCCTTGTCGATCACCTTGGCGAGTGCCTGCGCGGCCTCGAAATAGGCGGGGTCATTGAGGAGCGTCAGGGCCTGCAGCGGCGTGTTGCTGCGATTGCGTCGCGTGCACGCGGAGAGGCCGTCCGGTGCATCGAAGACCGCGAAGGCCGGCGGCGGTGTCACGCGGTAGGTGAAGGTGTAGAGCCCGCGGCGGGTGCGGTCAGGACCTTGGCTAGTGTTCCAGGCATGTTTCACCTGGCCGAGGGACATCACTCCGTCGGGAATGGGTGGGTAGACGGGTGGTCCGCCGATCTTCTGGGTGAGCAGGCCGCTGGCGACGAGGGCGGAGTCGCGCACGAGTTCGGCATCGAGGCGTAGACGGGTCTGGCGGGCGAGCAGGCGGTTGTCGGGATCTTTCTCGTTGAGGTCGGCGCGCTCCGCGGAATCACGGCGGTAGGCCTGCGTGAGCACGATTGTGCGGTGGAGCGATTTCAGGCTCCAGCCACGTTCGACGAGTTCCACGGCCAGCCAGTCAAGCAGCTCGGGATGAGAGGGTGAAGTGCCTTGCGAGCCGAAGTCGTTCTCGGTCTCGACGATGCCGCGGCCGAAGTACGCCTGCCAGATGCGGTTGGCGATCACGCGAGCGGTGAGAGGGTTGTCCTTGGAGACGATCCAGCGGGCGAGGTCGAGGCGGTCGACCGGGCCTTGGTCGGGCTGGAAGGCGTGGAGCACGGAGAGGACTCCGGGGGTGACTTCTTCGGCGGGCCTTGTGAAGTCGCCGGCGGTCAGCAGGTGCGTCGAGCGCAGCTGGGCGCGTTCCTTGAGCACGAGCGTGGTCGGGGCGCCATCGCGCAGGTCGGCGGCATCCTTGGCCTTCTTCTGCAGGACTTTGAATTCCTTGTCCGCGGCCCCTGGGCCGGCGGCGAAGAGGAGGGCGCGCTCCATCACGCTGCGCTTGCCGGCGGGCTTGCGCAGGGCGGCTTTCGTCGGGCCGGGCAATTTCGCGGTGGTCGCCTTGGTCAGTGCAGCCTCCCATTTCTTCGAGTCGGTTGCACGCTGGTCCAGCCAGGTCGCGAGCGCCTTCTCGGACTCGCTGGCGGCCGCGGCGAGCTTGGCTTCGTCGCGGGAGGGGTCCGACACCTTCATCGTCGGCTCGTCCTGATTGTTGAAGAACGCGAACATCCGGTAGTATTCCTTTTGCGCGATGGGGTCGAACTTATGGTCGTGGCACTGCGCGCAGCCGACGGTGAGGCCGAGCCAGACCGTGCCCGTGGTGCCGACGCGGTCGATAACGCTATCGATGCGGAACTGCTCGACGTCGATGCCGCCCTCCTGGTTGAGCGGCGTATTTCGGTGGAAGCCCGTGGCGATGCGCTGGGCTTCGCCGGCATCGGGCAGGAGGTCACCCGCGAGTTGCTCGACCGTGAAGCGATCGAAAGGTAGGTCGGCGTTGAGCGAGCTCACCACCCAGTCGCGGTATTTCCAAATACTGCGCGGGGCGTCGATCGAGTAGCCGTTGCTGTCGGCGTAGCGGGCCTGGTCGAGCCACCAGCGGCCCCAGCGTTCACCGTAGGCCGGCGAGGCCAACAGGCGGTCGATCGCGGCGGCGTAGGCGGCCTGCGGGTCTTGGGCGCGGGCCTGGAGGAAGGTGTCGAGTTCGGTTGGCGTCGGCGGCAGGCCCGTGAGGTCGAGGGAGAGACGGCGCAGGAGTTTTTCCGGGGAGGCTTCAGCGGAAGCCTTCAGTCCGGCTTCCTTCAGTCCACGGTCGAGGAATGCGTCGATCGCTGCCGGGCCTTTTTCCTGAACGGCGGGCCGGGTCGGCGCGTTGAAGGCCCAGTGAGGTTCGTAGGGCGCGCCTTCTTCGATCCACTGCCGGATGGTCGCGAGCTGCTTCGCGGTCAGCTTCGGCTTATGTGCGTCGGGCGGCGGCATCACTTCTTCCGGATCCTTCGACAATAGGCGTTTCCAGAGTTCGGATTTCGCGGGGTCGCCGGGGATTAGCGCGCGGACGCCATCGTTATCGGCCAAGGCGCCTTCGCGGGTGTCGAGGCGGAGGTCGGCCTTACGGTGCTTGGCATCGAAGCCGTGGCAGGAGAAACACTGCTCCGACAGGATCGGGCGGATCTCCCGGTTGAAGGAGACCTTGGCGTCCGTCACGGAGGTCCAGACGAGCGCAAGCGCGATGAGCAGGGCGGGGCGGGCCATCTTCTTCAATCAAGCCGTCCGTCCGGGGTTTGCAACCCCAGGGAGCATCAGGCCAGCAGCTCGCGGACCACGCGGGCGGGCTGGTTGTTCGTGAGGGCCAAGGCGGCTCCATTGCGCTTGTAGACGAGCTTGTCGTGGTCGAAGCCGAAGCGGTCGAGCATGGTGGCGTGCCAGTCGTAATGGTTCACGACATCCTTCACGGCATGGTGGCCCCATTCGTCGGTCTCGCCGTAGGTCAGGCCGCCCTTGAAGCCGCCGCCGGCGACCCATTGGCTGAAGCCGTAGGTATTGTGGTCGCGGCCCCACTTGGCTTCACCGGCGTCGTTCTGGAGGACCGGCATGCGGCCCATCTCTCCGCCCCAGTGCACGATGGTGCTGTCGAGCAGGCCGCGTTGCTTGAGGTCGGCGACGAGCGCGGCGCTGGGACGGTCGGTCGCGGCGCAGAGGGTGGGTAAAGCGGATTTGATTGAGCCGTGGCTATCCCAGCTCTGGCCTTGGTTGAGGACCTGCACGTAGCGCACGCCGCGCTCGACGAGGCGGCGGGCGATCAGGCACCGTCGGGCGTAGTCGTCGCATTCCTTGCGGCCGACGCCGTAGAGTTCGAGGACGTGCTTCGGCTCAGACGAGATGTCGAAGGCTTCCTTGGCGGCGAGCTGCATGCGTCCGGCGAGTTCGTAGCTTTGGATCCGGGCCTGAAGGTCGGTCTCGCCGGGGTGATTGGCCGCGTGTTCGGCGTTCATCGCTCGGAGGAGTTCCATCTGGCGTTCCTGCGGTTTGCCCTGGAGGGACGCGGGCGGGTCGAGGTTCAGGATGTAGGGTGCGGTGGCACGGACGAACGTCCCTTGATAAATCGAAGGCAGCCAGCCGTTCGACCAGTGTTGATTGGCAAAAGTCGGCAGGCCGCCCGGATGGCCCATGACGACGTAGGCGGGCAGATCCTTCGTCTCGCTACCGAGAGCGTAGGTCACCCAGGCACCCATGGTCGGATTGCCCGCCGTGATGCGACCGGTCTGCATGGCGAGCATGCCTTGGAGGTGGTTGTTCACGCCCGACTTCATCGAGCGAATCATGCAGATGTCGTCGGCGACCGTACCGAGCTGCGGGAGGAGTTCGCTCAGTTCGAGCCCGCATTTGCCGTGGCGCGAGAATTTCCAGAACGAACCGAGGACCTTGGGCGAGGCCTGGGCGACGTTGTCGTATTTGAGGTTATCGCCGGGGAATTTCTGGCCGTGCCACTTCGTGAGCATCGGCTTGTGGTCGAAGAGATCCATCTGCGACGGACCGCCCATCATGAAGAGCGAGATCATCGCCTTGGCTTTAGCGGGCCGCGGCGGTTGCTTGGGGAGAAGGTCGAAGACTTCGTTGCCGAGAAGGGGTTTCATCGGCGCGGCGAGCAGGCCATCCTGTCGGAGCAGGGTGGAGAGGCCGAGCAGGCCGAGTCCGAAGCCGCCGGCTTCGAGGAAGTGGCGGCGGGAGCAGAGCCCGTTGGGAAGCTTAGTCGACATGGAGGAAGCGGTTGGTGGCGAGGAGGACCTGGCAGAGCGAGCCCAGCGCCTCGATGCGGGCATCTTGCGAGGTGGCCGTAGGGGCGGGGAAGGTCGGTTGGGCGGCGGCTTTCTTGGAAGTGGATTTCACCTTCACGATTTTGATTTTAAGCGAGGCATCGGCGACGGTCTTGGTCGGTTTGAACTTCGCGAAGTGCTCGACCTGTTCGGCCAGCAGGCGATTGAAGTCGGCGAGTTCCTTGGCGGAAGGTGCGCGGCCTTGGGTGAGGCTCCAAGCGGCGCAAATCTGGGCGTCAGCGTCTGCCGGGTGTTCCTTGATGACCCGGGCGGCGAGGTCCTTCGCGCGTTCAATGACGAACTCGTCGTTCATCAGGAAGAGCGATTGCGGGGCGACAGTGGTGAGGTCGCGTCGTTCGCAGTTCGGATCCATGTTCGGAAGGTCGAACGTGGCCAGTGCGGTGGCCGGTCCGCTGCGACGCTGTTGAAGGTAAACCGAGCGGCGATAGACCGCGGAGGAGGAGGTGTCGACCTTGATGACGTCGCGGTTGACGTTGCGGATCTCGACGCCTGGGATCATGCGTCCGTCGCCGGTTTTACCGACCGTGACCGGCTCGCCGAACATCTCGGGGTTGAGCCTACCACTGACCGCGAGCATCGCATCGCGGATGGTCTCGGCGTCGAGGCGGCGGATGCGATAACGGCTGAAGAGGGCGTTGTCTGGGTCGACGGCCTGGGCTTCGTCATTACGGGCGGACTGACGGTACGTCCGGCTGAGCATCATCTCGCGATGCATCGCTTTCAAGCTCCAGCCGGCTTCGACGAAGCGTCCCGCCAGATAATCGAGCAGTTCGGGGTGAGAGGGGCGCTCGCCGAGCATGCCGAGGTCGCCCGGGGTGTTCACGATGCCGCGGCCGAAGTGGTGCATCCAGACGCGGTTCATCAGCGTGCGGCCGACAAGCGGATGCTGGCCCGAGGTCAGCCACTGCGCATAGGCGAGGCGTCGTCCGGTCGTAGGCAGTTTCGGGTCGTCGACGGGGATGGCTGGGTTGCCGAGGATTGAGAGTTCTCCGGGGGTGACGAGTTGGCGGGGTTGGGCGTGGTCGCCGCGATTATGGAGTTCGCTCTTCGGATTGGCGTTAAGCGGTTCGACGAGCACGCTGACGCGGCCTTCCACCGGTTTCGTCGCGCGCAGGGCGGTGGCTTCGGCACGCTTGGCGATGACCTTGTTGTCAGCGGCCTTATCGTAGAGATCTAAACCGAAGGTCGCCTGAGAGGAGAAGTACTTCTTGATCAGCGCCGCCTGTTCTTTGGTGCGTCGGGCGATAACCGTGTTGCGGGCGACGCGATAGGCGGCGCGTTCAGGTTCAGGCACATCGAGAATCTTTTTCTCAAAGATCTCGTCGAGGGCGGCCTTGTACATCTTGGTGGCTTCGGCGTCGATGGCTGCGGCTTGTTTTTCGATCTCGGCGGCCTTGGCTTTTTCGGTCGCGGAGTAGAGCGAGACCGTACGTTGGGCAGGATTCTGCCATTTACGCCAGTCGAGAGCAGGGTCGAAGATCGCGCGGAGGCGGAAATAATCGACCTGACTAATGGGGTCGTAGCGATGGTCGTGGCACTGGGCGCAGGCGACCGTCAAGCCGGTGAGCGAAGTTGTGACGATGCGCAGCGTGTCGGCGATGCTTTGGTTTTTGGCTAATTCGAGATCAGCTACCGTGTCGCCGGTACCGTCCGGACCCATGCGCAGGTAGGCTGTGGCCGTGAGGGCGTCGATCTTCGAAGGATCGAGTACCGCCGTGGCGACCGTCGTGCTGGTGACGGCGTTCAGTTCGTCACCGGCCAGTTGTTCCTGGATGAATTGATTCCAAGGTTTGTCGGCGTTGAGCGAGCGGATCACGTAGTCGCGGTAGTGCCAGGCGTAGGGACGGACGGAATCGGCGTCGGCGTAGCCGTTGGTGTCGGCATATCCCGCGACGTCGAGCCAGTGGCGGGCCCAGCGTTCGCCGTAAGCGGTCGAAGCGAGGAGGCGATCGATTAGCTTTGCGTAAGCATCAGAGGAAGTGTCGGCGACGAAGGCGGCGGCCTCGGCCGGCGTGGGCGGAAGGCCGGTCAGGTCGAGCGTGACACGGCGGATGAGTGTGGCGCGATCGGCTTCGGGAGCGAAGTCGAGCTGCTTGGCTTTTAACTTCGTGCGGATGAATGCGTCGATGGGGCTGAGGTCAGGCGCATCGGCGAAGTGCGGGATGGTTGGTTTCGTGACGGGCTGGAAGGACCAGAATTTCCGGTCGCTGGCGGAGACGTAAACGCCGGGCGGAATGACGCCGCTCGGTTCCGTTTCGTTAATCTTAGCTCCGGCCTTGATCCAAGACTCGAGAAGCGCGAACTGGGCTTCCGGCATCTTCTTGCCCTTCTTCGGCATCTCGCCGGCGCGGATGAGCTTGAGCATCGCGCTCTGGTCCGGGTGGCCGGGCGTAAGCACCGGCGCGCCATCTTCGGTCTTCGCGTCCATCGTTCGACGCAGTCGGAAGTCGATTCCGCCCTTGGGCTTGTCTTCTTCGCCGTGGCAGTGGGTGCAGTGCTCCTTGAGAATCGGACGAATCTGCGTCTCGTAGTTAGGGTCGTCCGCTGCGCTTAGCCCCGTGGAGGCAATAAGGCAGGAGGCTAGGAGAAGGAAGGAATAGGGGAGACGGGAAATCATATTTCCGAGGGGCCGGAGGGATAGGATTTAGACAAGCCCGTACCTTTCAGGTTACAGCAATAAAACCACACATTTGAGTATGATATGAGCGATGTCCGTCAGTACCCGGACGCCGCCAAACAAAACGGCCCGCCGGTAAGGGCGGGCCGTGAGGGGAAGGGTGCGGGGCGTTTACTTCTTGGCGACGTCGAAGCGGTCGAGGTTCATGACCTTCGTCCAGGCGGCGACGAAATCATGGACGAGCTTCGTCTTGCCGTCGGCGCTGGCGTAGACCTCGGACAGGGCGCGGAGCTGCGAGTTGGAGCCGAAGACGAGGTCGACGGCGGTCGCGTTCCACTTCACCTGGCCGGTCTTGCGGTCGCGGCCTTCGAAGAAGTGCTCGCAGATCTTGGCCTTCTCCCAGACCACGGACTGGTCGAGGAGGTTGACGAAGAAGTCGTTGGTGAGGGCGCCAGGCTGCTTGGTCAGCACGCCGAGGCCTGGGAAGAGCACCGTGGTGTCGAGCACGCGCATGCCGCCGACGAGCACGGTCATCTCGGGAGGCGTCAGCGTGAGGAGCTGGGCGCGATCCACGAGGTTCTCCGCGGCGGGACGGTCGAGCTTACGGCCGAGGTAATTACGGAAGCCGTCATACTTGGGTTCGAGCACGGCGACGGAGTCGGCGTCGGTCATCGCCTGGGTCGCGTCGGTGCGGCCCAGGGTAAACGGCACCTTGACCGGCACGCCGGCCTTGGCGGCGGCGGCTTCGACGGCGGCGCAACCCCCGAGCACGATCAGGTCGGCGAGGGAGACCTTCTTACCGCCGGTCTGGGCGGCGTTGAAGATCGCCTGCACCTTCTCGAGCACGGCGAGGACCTTGGCGAGTTCGGCGGGCTGGTTGACTTCCCAATCCTTCTGCGGGGCGAGGCGGATACGGGCGCCGTTGGCGCCGCCACGCTTATCGCTGCCACGGAAGGTCGCGGCGGAAGCCCAAGCCGTCGAGACGAGCTGGGCGATGGTGAGGCCGGAAGCGAGCAGGGTCTTCTTCAGCGACTCGATGTCGGCGGAGTCGATCAGGAGGTGGTCGACGGACGGAACGGGGTCCTGCCAGAGCTGGGCCGGGGGCACGTGCGGTCCGAGGCAGCGAGCGTGCGGGCCCATGTCACGGTGCGTGAGCTTGTACCAGGCCTTGGCGAAGGCGTCGGCGAATTCGGCCGGGTTATCCAACCAGCGCTTGGTGATCTTGGCATAAGCCGGATCCACCTTAAGGGCGATATCGGACGTGAACATCATCGGCGCGTGACGCTTAGACGCATCGTGCGCATCCGGCACGGTGTCCTTCGCGGCGCCGCCCTTGGGCGTCCACTGATGGGCACCGGCGGGCGACTGGGTGAGTTCCCATTCGTAGTTCCAGAGGTTCTTGAGGTATTCGTTCGACCAGCGGGTCGGTGTGCTCGTCCAGGCGCCTTCGAGGCCGCTGGTGATCGTGTCGACGCCGTTGCCCTTACCGAAGGAATTCTTCCAGCCGAGGGCCATCTCTTCGAGCGGGGCGCCTTCGGGTTCCGGACCGACATGGCCGTCGGGCGTGGCGGCGCCGTGGGCCTTACCGAAGGTGTGACCACCGGCGATGAGCGCGACGGTCTCTTCGTCATTCATGGCCATACGCGCAAAGGTGTCGCGGATATCGCGAGCCGAGGCGAGCGGGTCAGGCTTACCGTTGGGGCCTTGGGGATTGACGTAGATTAGGCCCATCTGGACGGCGCCGAGCGGGTCGGCGAGCTGGCGGTCGCCGGTGTAGCGCTTGTCGCCGAGCCATTCGGTCTCGGGGCCCCAGTAGATGTCTTCCTGCGGTTCCCAGACGTCGGGACGGCCGCCGGCGAAGCCGAAGGTCTTGAAGCCCATGGTCTCGAGGGCGACGTTGCCGGTGAGCACCATGAGGTCGGCCCAGGAAATCTTCTGACCATACTTCTGCTTGAGCGGCCAGAGGAGGCGACGGGCCTTGTCGAGGTTGGCGTTGTCCGGCCAGCTGTTGAGCGGGGCGAAACGCAGCGTGCCGTAACCGGCGCCGCCACGGCCGTCGGTGACGCGGTAGGTGCCGGCGCTATGCCAGGCCATGCGGATGAAGAAGGGGCCGTAGTGTCCATAGTCGGCCGGCCACCATTCCTGCGAATCGGTCATCAGCGCGGCGAGGTCCTTGCGCAGGGCTTCGAGGTCGAGCTTCTTGAATTCTTCGGCGTAGTTGAAACCCGGGTTGAGCGGATCGCTCTTAGTGGAGTTCTGACGCAGGATGTTCAGGTTGAGCTGATTCGGCCACCAGTCGCCGTTGTTCATCGCGGCGGCGGCGGTGTGGCGGTTCTGCGGGGCCAGGTGGCCCATCACAGGGCATTTGGAGATGTCGGACATGTGTGTGAGGAGAGGTTGGAGGGATGGAGGATGGGAGGATGAAGGAGGTTTTAGCGGTTGGCGGTTAGCGGTTGGCGGTTTGATGCGAAGGGGCGGGGAAACTGATGGAAGATGAGAGAAAACGGAGGAAGGGTAACGTAGAACGACGTTAGGAACGTTTCTTCTTTTGGCAGGCGGGGCAGGTGCCCCAGTAGATGACTTCAGCTTCGTCGATCTTGAAGCCGTGGTGTGAATGGGCCGTGAGGCACGGGGCTTCGCCGACGGCGCAGCAGACGTCCTCGGTTCGTCCGCAGGAACGGCACACGAGGTGGTGATGGTTGTCGCCGATGCGGTCTTCGTAGCGCGCCGGGGAGTCGGCGGGCTGGATGCGACGGATGATGCCGTTGTCGGTGAGGACGCTCAGGACATTGTAGACCGACTGACGGGAGATCGCGCCGATGTCCTCGCGGACGCTTTCGGCCAAGGCGTCGGCAGTGGCGTGCGGATGACGGGAGACGGCCCGGAGGACGGCCAAGCGCTGGGCCGTGACGGGCAGGTCGTGCTGGCGAAGGGTGGCTTCCGGGTCGCGCATCGACCCCCAGCAAGACCGAGTTTTGGACTTTGTCAAAAAGTTAGACCGAAACTTACCGACAGGCAAGGGGGTCCGGCCGTTGCCGGATAGGCCTGATACCCCAAGCTAGGGTTTCACAGCCGCTTCACGCTCTCGCCCGTGCAGTGGAAGATCTCGCTATGGCGCCCGCGCACGTCGACCTTGATACGGTTCTGCTCCAAGGGCACTTCCACGTTGGAAATGGCGTCTTCGGTTTGCCAGGGGTTCACGGCAAGGATGATCCATTCGTCGGCGCTGACGCGCAAGCGGCGGACCAGGGGACGTTTGGCTTTCCAGAGGACGTGCGCGGGTTCGTCGGGCATGAGTTTGGCCGCGGCGATCTTGGCGGACAGGTCGGAGATGCGACCAAGGCTTTTCATGAAGGCGGGAAGGGTGTGGTAGTACTGACCCTGGCGTTTGGGCTCGGAGCCCCAGAGCGCGAGGCCACGAGCGCCGCAGAAGTAAGGCAGCACGGCCATGGCTTCGGCGAGCCAGGGGGCGACTTCCTGTTCGGCGAGTTTCTTGTTGGAGCTGTGGTAGCGGAGCCACTCGTAGGCGTAGAGCGGCTTATTGCCGAAGCGGCGACTGCGTTCGACGTTTTCCTCGACGTTGGCCGCCATGTAATAGACGGAGTCGGGCTTGTCGTAGAAGACGTAGATGCTGGCGATATAGTAATCGACGAAGGGGTCGATATGCTGCCACAGCTCGGCATCGCTGTGATGCGTGCCGTCGATCTGCTGGGCGGACTTGCCGGCGATGCCGAAGTAGTCGCGGCGGAACGGCTGCGGGCCGTAGATGCCGATGGGCGTCCCCGGGAAGCGTTCCTTCGCCCATTGGCAGGGCAACGTGAACCAAGTGGCCCATTCGCGCAGGTAGGCGTCGGCGAATTGTTCGCGGGACGTGGCTTTCGACGCGGCCCGGACCACGGAATCGGTCCACGCCTTTTCGATGTCCTCCTCGAAGGAGAACTCGATGTCGTGGACGAAGATGGCGTTATGGTTCCCGCGTTGCTCGATATTCCGTCGGATGATGCGCTCGAAGAACTCGGGCTTCAGCCATGGGTTGTTCTTGTTGGTGTCGAGCGTCTTGCGGATGTTCTCCTTCTGCCTGCCAGGGTAGTCGGAATACGTGTTCAAGAGGTCCACCATCTCGAATCCGTGCGCGGCGGCTTCACGATAGTTCGTGGCATTATCACCGCCCGCCACATTCCAAAAGGCCCGCAAGCCGCCGCTCATCGGCACCCGGCGGATCTGCTCCCAAGAAGGCGGCTTCGCGGCGCCGCTCTCTTTGGTCGAGGGGCTCTCCTGTGCGTTCAGGAGGCCGGGAGCAGAGAGTAATAATAAGGCGAGCAGGGTGCGAACGGACATGGCGGCGGTCGGATAGGTCAGGATTTTCAGCTGAGCTTCACGCAGGCTTCTGGCGCGTCGTCCTCAGTGCATCTCGACCGAACAGGAGCCTAGGCCGCCGCGGAAGTAGTTGAACTGGACGTTCGGGTGGTCGGCGAGGAGGGACATCGGAACGGCGGAGTCGGCGATCTTCTTGGAGATCATCAAGGCGGTTAGGCGCTGGCCAAGAGGGTTGTCGTGGGCGCCGGCGTGCCAGATTGAGACCTTGTCGGCCAGCCAGGTTTCCTGCGGGCCGACGGTGATGGCCATCTTCGGTACCATGGTGATGTTACCGCCACCGGAGGTGCGAGCGTTCTGGCTGAGGGTGATGGGATGCAGCTCGACGATGCGGGTACCGAGCTTGCGGTATTCAGCGGGTGAGGGCGGGGCGTCCTTATATTTGCCGGTGCGCTTGAGCGGATCGTTGAAGGCCCAGTGCTTGATATCGCCTTGGCCGCCCTGCATGACCGCGCAGCGGACGCCGGCGTGCCACGTCTGCACGAAGTCGGCGATCTTGGCCTTGGGGAAGTGCAGGTTGGCCTCGGGCATCGCCAGTTTCTTCTGGATACGGTTGAAGCACAGTTCGCGGTCGGCGCGCTCGAAGGAGAGGGCGTGCGTGACCGGCACTTCCTTCTTCGTCTTGTCGTCATACCATTCGTCCATGCCCCAGAAGTGCGCGTGCTTCAGGTTGAGACCGAGTTCGTTGACCAAGCGGGCGACGAGCGGGAGCTGTTCGGTCGGGCCGATGGGGCCACAGATGCCGACTGGGTTGTCGGCCGAAGCTTGTTTCCAGGCCGCGATGTATTCCAAGGCCTCAGCTAAGTAGAAATCCTCGAGCGTATCATACATCACCACCTTGAAGCCCGGACGCGAAAGCTGGCGCAGGTCGCGCTCCGTCAGTTTCGCTGCATCATTGATCAGCGACGAGTCGAGCGTCGTGTAATCCCACCAGTCAGGGGCGATGTGGCTGAGCTTGCGGGCCATGTGTTCGAGGGCCGGAGGGAATTAGGCGCGGGTGTCTTCGGCGGATTTTTCGCGGAAGACGGCGAGGAAGATGGGAATAAGCGCGGCGCTCATGATCGCGGGCACGAGCCAGATGGACTTCCAGTCGTGGACGCCTTGGGCGTTCGTGTAGTTCTGGGCGACGACGCCGGAGAGCCAGGAGCCGACGAACATACCCGCGCCGAGGGTGAAGACGGCGTGGAGGCCCTGCGCCGAGGCGCGGAGGCTGTCGCCGGCGGCCTTGTCGACATACATGCGGCCCATCACGAAGATGAAGTCGTAGCACATGCCGTGCAGGAGGATGCCGCCGAGGATCATCCAGGTGGCGGTGGGTTGTTCATGGAAGTAAGCAAAGAGCGAGAAGCGGACGGCCCAGGCGGCCATGCCGAGAATCATGATACGCTTGGCGCCGAGGAATGGCAGGAGTGCCGGTAGCAGGAGAAGGAACCCGACTTCGGAAACCTGACCGAGGGTCATCTTCGAGGCGTAGTTTGCGACATTCATGTCGCTGAGGAAGGCACCCGTCCAGGTGAAGTAGAAGCTCAGCGGGATGCAGATCAGGAAGGAGCAGAACATGAACACCGCGAAAGAGCGGTCTTTGAAGAGCTTGAGCGCATCGAGGCCAAGGAGCTTACTGGCCGAGACCGGTCCGGTGTCGCCCTTGGGTGGGGTGTTCGGGAGCGTGAAAGAGTAGAGCGCGATGGCGACGGCGACACCGCAGGCGAGGGTGAACATGCCGTTGTTGTCGGCGAGGGTGGCGGTAGCTTGCGGCACTTCCTTGATGGCGACGTAGTTAAATACGCTGGTTATGCTGTTGATGCCATTGGCGATTGGGCCGGCAATTTTACCCCAGTAGTTAATCACGTTGGCGGCGGCGATCCAGCCGGCGGAGGCGGCGGCCATGACGATCGGGAACCACTTGGCGGGATTGGGTGCGTGGGTGAGAGTGATCGTGTTGATGAGTCCGTGGCCGGCCATATAGGTGAGCGTGTAGACAATCAGCGATGGGTAGAAGATGCCGAAGGTCGTCTGCTGCGAAATCCACCAGAGCAAGGCGGCGCCAAGCAGGTGAAGGACGCCGAGCAAGCGCTGCGCGGGGACGTAGCGGTCGGCGATGACGCCGATGAGGAAGGGCGAGACGAGCGCGCCGATGGCGGTGGTGCCGTAGGCGAGGCCGATTTGCGTGCCGGTGAAGTTCAGCTTCCCCAGATAAACGGCCATGGTGTTATACCAACAGCTCCACACGAAGTAGTGGAGGAAGACCATCACGGCTAGGCGGAGATATAGGGTAGGGGTCATGGTGTTTTGAAAGGGGTAGGGTTAGGGGTGGGGGTCGAGGACGTAAATAAAGGAGACTAGGCGTGTCGGCGAATGGCTT